>NZ_DBHC01000031.1:0-45047 GCF_002296035.1 Roseivirga sp. UBA838 | reverse complement strand
TATACCCGAGTAGTTGTTCTTTAAGTCCTGATAATCTTCTTCGCCCGAAAGTCCGACCACACGGGCATTATTTCCCAATTGTTCAAAAACCTGAAAGTAGATTTTCTCCCTATCCGTTATAGATTTGTCGAAAGAGCGCTCATACTTTACATAGAGGAGCAGTAGCAGACTGCAACTAATTCCAATGGTGAGCCCAAGAATGTTGGTGGTAGAGACAACCTTGTTCTTCCACATGTTTCTAATGGCCAGCCGAAGATAATTTTTTAACATACCGTTGTTCATTTATTTGACCTGGACACTTCTATGCCAACACAATACCAAAGCCACTACCCTCTGCAAATCAATTTGTTATGAATAAAAAAACAAATACAACCATTTATCAATGTCCAGCATCATAACAGAACTGCCCAAAAATGGGCACTTTTCAATAACTTGTCTCCACAATTCTTCCCCATGAAGCAAAAGGCCAAAATACTCATTCTCGATGACGACAACTACGTGTTGCTTTCGCTGCGCATACTCATAGAGCAACACTACACCGATGTTCGGGGCATTAACAACCCCGCGCAATTAGAAACTGCCCTTCAGGAAAATGATTTCGATGTGGTTGTGCTCGACATGAACTTTATGGCTGGTGACACCTCGGGCCGCGATGGGCTCAAATACCTCAGACAAATCAAAGAAGCCAACCCAAAAACTTCGGTGCTGTTATTAACTGCCTATGCAGAAATAGACCTGGCAGTTGAGGCTATGAGACTTGGAGCTTTCGACTTTTTGGTGAAGCCATGGGAAAACGAGAAACTCCTGGCCTCCATTAAAACTGCCTTTGAATTGAATGCCTCAGCCAGAAAGATTGAACAGTTGGAGTCCGGCAAGTCGGTATTGCTGCAAGAACTGAATGCCCCTTTTCATAATATTATTGGTGACTCTCCGGCCATTAAACAGGTGTTTCGGCAAATCGACAAGGTGGCCAAAACCAAAGCTAATGTGTTAATTACCGGAGAAAATGGCACAGGTAAAGAACTGGTTGCCAGAGCTATTCATAATGCCTCAGACCGGGCCTCAGAGATTTTCCTGAACGTAGACATGGGAGCCATTAGCGAATCCTTGTTTGAAAGTGAACTCTTTGGTCATAAGAAAGGAGCCTTTACCGATGCCCGAAACGACAGAATGGGCAAATTTGAAGCAGCCAATGGTGGCACCCTTTTTTTGGATGAAATTGGCAACCTCTCTCTTCCCTTACAAGCCAAACTGCTGCGGGTTATTCAAGAACAAAAAGTAACCCGTGTAGGAGAAAACAAAAGCACCGATCTGGACATACGCCTGATTTGCGCTACCAATGCTCAACTGGAAGATATGGTAAAAGCAGAGGAATTCAGGCAAGACCTGCTCTTTAGAATAAACACTATAGAAATTCAGCTGCCCCCACTTAGAGAAAGAACAGAAGATATTCCGCTACTTGCCAACCACTTTTTAGAAAGCTATAAGCAGAAATATAAAAAAACAGGCCTTTATGTGCCGGATTATGTGATCAACAGACTCATAAAATACGATTGGCCCGGCAACATCAGAGAGCTGCAGCATGCCATAGAACGAGCGGTTATAATGTGTGACGGCAAACAATTGCAGGTAAGCGACTTTAATCTAAAAGAAACCAATGAAGCCGAAAGCGGTACACTCAATTCCTTTAATCTGGACGATCTGGAAAAATGGGCTATAGAGTCGGCCATAAAAAAACATCAGGGCAATATTAGTCATGCAGCCCAAGAGTTGGGCTTGAGTCGTGGAGCCCTTTATCGCAGAATGGAGAAACATGGTATTTAAAGATTTTCGCTTTCAAATTATTCTTCGGTTGGCCGGGCTCACCCTGCTTGGTTATGGCCTGTTGTACTATGCTTTTATTGAGCACAATGCGATTCGCATTTTCTTTTTGGCTCTGTTTAGCCTACTCTTGCTCATTAATCTATTTTACTATCTATACCGTACCCATCGCATTACCAGCAACTTTCTAGAGGCTATTCTAAACAACGATTTTACCATAAAATACCCCACCGTTCACGAGAGCAAACAGCTCAGCGACCTCTATGACAAATTCAACAAGGTGAACGATAAGTTTTCGCAGAACCTTCAAGACCAGGCCAATCAATACCAGTACCTCATGACCATGATTAACCAGCTAAAAATAGCCGTGGTGGCCTTCGATGAAAGGGAGCGTGTGCATGTGGTCAACTCAGCCTTTAAAGCTCTGGTAGAACAAAAAGAGGTAATCAAACTTAATTCCGTAAAGGCCATTTCTAACACACTCTACGAGAGTATTCTGGAATTGAAACCCAACGAACAAAAGGTGGTAAGAGTAACCATTCAGGGGCAAATTCATAGGTTTTCGGTTGCGGCAAGCATCTTCAAACTGAGGCAACGAGAATACACACTTGTTTCCCTGCAAGATATTCACGCTGAACTCGATCAAAATGAAATGGAGGCCTGGCAAAAGTTAATTCGGGTACTCACCCATGAAATCATGAACAGCGTATCGCCCATAGCCTCATTGTCCTCTAGTTTAGAGAATCTACTGCTCAAGTCAACACAGACCTCAGAGCACAAAAGCACCTTATTAGAAGGTATGGGAGCCATAAAAGCCAGAAGCCAGGGTTTAATGAATTTCACACAAGCCTACCGTAAGCTAACCCGAATACCAATTCCACGCATTGAAACCATAGAGGCGACTCCTTTCATACAACAAATTGAAACATTGTTCAGGTCTACCTTGCCGGCAGACACCATCCGGTTTCAAGTTGAAGTACACGAAAATTGCCCGAAACTTTTACTAGACCCTGATTTAATGCAGCAGGTAATTATTAACCTATTAAAAAATGCACTGGAAGCCGTTTCGGCCCAAACAGGTTCAATACAGCTGGCCCTAAAGCCCCACGAGGCCACCGGTCAGGTAGAAATAACAGTCGCAGACAACGGCCCCGGAATTGACGAGAAAATAGCCGAACAAATATTCATTCCCTTTTTCACCACCAAGTCCGAAGGTTCAGGTATTGGGCTTAGCCTGGCTCGGCAAATTGTTCAATTGCATGGCGGCAGTCTCAGCTTTCAGACCAGCTCCAATGGCACCACTTTTAGCATCAAGTTGTAGCTCTTGCTTTTCACTTTAAGCCTTTTAATTAGTTTTGGGAGAAATTTGTTGAATCCATGAAGAAGATACCTCGGTTAGCCCTCATACTGGTTATTATTTTTGCCAATATTGGTTGCGATCAGATTACCAAAGATCTGGCAAGAAAGAATCTTGAATACCACGAAACAGTTGAGGTTTTAGGGGAATACCTCATTCTTACCAAAGTCGAAAATCAGGGAGCCTTTCTGGGTATGGGCTCTACGTTGCCTCCTGCCTTGCGAACCATACTTCTTCTCATTCTCCCCTCCATTGTAATGGTGGCCGTTTTCGTTTACCTTATCCGCAACAAAGACATAAGCCCAATAAGTGTGTGGGCCTTATCATTCATTGTTGGCGGAGGTGTAGGCAACCTATACGACAGGATTTTGTATGGTGAGGTCACCGATATGTTGTTCATTGACCTGCAGTTTGCCCATACCGGCATTTTCAATATGGCCGATGTTTCGGTCATGGTAGGGACAGGTCTTATTCTTTTAGAGCAATTTTTACCCAAAAAGAAACAGGAACTAAAAGGACAAGCACAATAATTCCATAAATTTTAACTTCTATAACCTTAGTGGTGTCAGGTACAATATGAAGAACGAAAAAATCAAAAGCCTGAAAAGTTTGCTCCTTGTGTTTATGCTGGCCTTGACTTGGGCTTGCGACTCGGGTGATGACTCAGGGCCGGTTGAACCGGAAACCAAAGGCCCCATATCGGGAGAAGTAAACCTCTACAACAGCCAGGGTGTACCCACGGCTTATGAAGACATGACGGTAACCATTGTAGGCACCTCCATGAATACCAAAACCAACAACCGTGGAAAGTTTAACTTTTCGAGTGTAGATTTTGGCGAGTATCAATTGGAATTTAAGAAAGAAGGCTTTGGCACCTTTTACAAAACGGTTGAACACAACAAAGGCTTTAGCGTGAATGGTACAGTCCTTACCACGCTTTCTCTGGGCAGGATTTCTAACACTGCTATTTATGACGCCATTCCGAGCCAGGAAAATGGAGATATTAAAGTAAGGGTTACAACTATCCCCGTAGGTACTAGCACCGACCCTGTTTATGTAACCTTTTTCTTCGACTCTGAAGTAACAGTATCCAATACAGAAAATGAAGGCATAAAAGGCCCCATAGCCTTCTTTTCAGGCCAAGGAACCAATGAAGTGACCATTACCGCTTCGGAACTGGCAAGCATGGGCTTTACTTCGGGTGAAACCGTATACTTTAGAGTATATGGCGACTCATTCCATACCAATGCCTATGTGGGCGCTGCCGGAACGGTACACCCCAATGCTAAAACACCAGGCTCCAGTACCATGTCTGTGGTTTTGCCCTAGCTAATTCGAAACGTAAAATCAGATTTCCTTTAGGCATACACAACCAACCCTAGTTTCTGTGCTGTTCGGTTGTGTATTACTGAGTTCTGCCAAAGAGAGTCATTCCTTATTTTGACGGAGTAAAGTCGTAGTAATACATTTGCCCCTGAGAAGAGCCTACGAGCAATTTGTAACTCCCCAGGAAGCGAGTTGAATAAACCGTTTCCTGATAACCATGAAAGGTAAGGCTACATTGACCAGTAGTTAGATCCCAAAGCCTGAAGGTCTGATCGTAAGACCCGGTTATGAGATACCGGCCATCCGGAGAAAAATCGAGACCATAACCCGTTTGCTCATGGTCTGTAAAATGATACTTCATAGATTTTTGAGGCAAGTTCCACAGCTGCGCTCCTTTGCTTCCAAACAGTGCCAGAAAGTTGCCATCAGGACTTATAGCCATCTCATTGATCGAAGCCTCAGTATTAAGGGTATAATCTATTTGCCAATTGGCCGTATTAAATACCACTACCCTGCCGTCTGAAAAGCTCACAAACGCCTGGCTCTCCGTGGGGTTGGCAATAACTCTAAACGCTCCTTTTCCAATGGGTATTACAAGCTCTCTGTCATTGACCAGGAACCGAATTCGCAGCGTGGTATCTCCTACAGAGGCCACGGCATTGGCCTTATTTAGATACAGTACTCCATCAACTCGAGAAGTATGCCCTTCGTACGTCCTAATTTCTTTGCCTTCTTCTACATCCCAAACCCTTACAACACCATCGAAACTAGCCGTTGCCCAGCGTTGCCCTTTCGCATCCATCGATGCCGCAAGTCCGGACCGGTCTTTAAAATCATGAATTTGCCGGCCCGATTCTACCGAGTAAATACCCAAAGTATTAGAGCATGGAGCACCAAACCAACGAGCATCCGGTGTGGCTGTCAACTGCCAGGGGCCGTAGTCACAGACTTCGAAACTGTGACCAAAAGGTTTCTCAATATTCCACACTTTCAGTGTTCCATCGCTGGCTGCAGAATAAAGTAAAGCATTGTCTTTAGACCATGCGAGAGCATTTACTGTACCCGCATGCCCAATCAGTCTGATTTTCCGGCTCATATCACTGGTGTTCCAAACCAAAATAGATTGATCTTCTCCGGCCGAAGCTGCCCAACTGCCATTGGGCGAATAGCTAATTGCCTTTACTGTTTTTGTATGTCCTTCAGAAGATTCAATTTTTCGCAAAAGCTCTCCGGTTGTAGCATTAAGCATATGAATGCGATGATCTGCGCTGCCCAGCATTAGTGTATGACCATCCGGACTAAGGGCATTGCTATGAAAGGCGTTGTACTCTGCCGGATCAGAAAGATCATAGTCCCACAGTTTTTCACCACTATCCACTTTGTATGCAATAGCCATCTCCCCCCAGCACGATACTATCATTTCGCTCCCGTTTTTAGTGAAAACAAGACCAGCTGCCGGGTGAGGCTCCGTTTCTATTTTCCGTATCAACTCTCCGGTTGCCACGTTTAGCAACTTGGCGAAGCCCATCACAGGAGGGTTGTTACCTGTTAACTCCCAGCTAACCACTCCCAGAAGATTGCCCCCCGGACTAAACCTCACCTGATAGATGCCCTGGCTAAAATCAGTAGTATTGACAAACACCTGTTGTCCTGTTTTTAGGCTCCAGAGTATAACCTTATGGTCACGACCACCTGAGGCCAAAAACTGACCATCAGGACTAAAGTCTAAGCTGGAAACAGTACTCTCATGGCCTTTAAACTCCAAAGTCACAGACAAATCGGGTAAGCTGTATAGTCTTATGATGCCGTCTGATGCCGCTATGGCCATATACTGCCCATTGGGACTAACTTTTATATCTGCAAAAGCCTTAACCCCTTCTACGGTTGTTTGCTTTTCACTTTGGTCGAGAAACTTATTAAGAAAATGCCACTCCAAACCTCTTAGACTCTCGTCTGTTCGATATAGATATTTCTTTGCTTCGCTTATTTTATTGAGCTGTAAAAAAGCCTCCGCAGCGGCTATCTGAGTTAGGTATAGCTCATAGGATTCTTCGGTAGGTTTGGGCTGTGCTTTGGCCATAAACGAAGAAAGACCAACAAACAAAATAGCGGCAAAAAAAGGCTTCATGATATTCCTGTTAAAATAGAGTTTTAGTACTAACAAGCACTACTGAAAGTACAGTCAATATAGTGAGACTTGGGCTATGGCAAGATATTTCCACCCCAATTATGATGAGATAGTTTCTGGCGTTAAGCCACAGAATGATGGTGTCAATACTTTTTACCCAACAATTCAACTATTTTTGTCCATTCATTGTTAGGCCTACTAATTGGTAGAAAAATGAAAGAAAGAGTTGTTGTTGGTTTATCAGGTGGTGTCGATTCGAGTGTAACAGCTCATTTGCTAATTGAACAGGGCTATGAAGTTATTGCCATGTTTATGCGCAACTGGGTTGATGATTCTGTAATTATCTCCGATGAATGCCCCTGGGTAGAAGACAGCAACGATGCTCTGGCGGTTGCCGAAAAGCTGGGCATTCCTTTTCATGTCATAGACCTGAGCGAGCAATACAAAGAACGTATAGTTGATTATATGTTCCGCGAGTATGAAAAAGGACGCACCCCCAATCCTGATGTACTTTGCAACCGGGAGGTAAAGTTCGATATATTTCTCAATGCAGCCATGCAACTGAAGGCGGACTATGTGGCCACCGGCCATTACGTACAAAAGGAGACCGTTGAGGTAAACGGGGAGACTGTACACCGTTTGCTTGCCGGAGCCGATGCCAATAAAGACCAGAGCTATTTTCTTTGCCAGTTAAACCAGAAACAACTGTCTAAAGCATTGTTTCCTATAGGGCATTTGCAAAAGTCAGACGTACGAAAAATTGCCAAAGAACAGGGCCTCATAACAGCCGAAAAGAAGGACTCCCAAGGGCTTTGCTTTATTGGAAAAGTGCGGTTACCCGATTTTTTGCAACAGCAACTCAAGCCGAAGAAAGGTGAAATAAGAGAATTAGAAGCATCAGCCGAAAATTTTGAGGCTTATCGCCAGAACGGAAATGCAACCTACTCCTCTAAGAAAGATGAACTAATTGCCCTCACAAAGCCTTACTCATACCAACCTACTGATGGTAAGGTAGTTGGAGAACACAATGGAGCGCACTACTACACCATTGGGCAACGAAAAGGCCTTGGAGTTGGAGGAACCCCAGAACCTCTTTTCGTAATCGAAAAAGATATCGAAAACAATATAATCTACACCGGACAAGGCGAAAATCATCCGGGCTTACTGCGAAAAGGCCTCTTTGTAGCCAACAAAGATGTACACTGGGTAAGGCCCGACCTGGCATTACAGCCCGGAGAATCGGCCGAGTATCTGGGGCGAATCCGTTATCGACAACCTTTAGAGCAAGTGACCCTACACTGTGAGCCCGAGGGTGTCTATTTCATTTTTAAAGACCATCAGAAAGGTATTGCTCCGGGGCAATTTGTGGCTTGGTATCAGGGCAATGAACTGCTTGGTTCTGGAGAAATAGCCTAGGCAATCTTCACTCGGTTAAACCTTCTCATGACCCGGTGGTCTAACCACCAAATTTCAATTCATGAGAAAGTTATCATTCTTATTTACCATGCTGGTGGCTTTTGGCCTGACAGCAGCCTACGCCCAAGGTGGTGGAGGCGGACAACGTGGTGGTCAGCGCGGTCAGGGAGGCCAGGGCGGTGGCCGAATGAGCCCCGAAACTGTAGCCAAAGAGCGTGCTCAAGACTGGCAGGAAAAGTTTGGTCTTTCCGATGAGCAATACAAAAAAACCTATGATGTATTGCTAGAAAATCAAAACACAATGCGCGAGAAAATGCGCGAACTGATGGCCTCAGGAGACCGAGAGGGCATGCGCAGCGCCATGGAAGAAAACCAAAAGGCCCTTGACAAGAAACTCAAAGAAATTTTCACAGAGGCCCAGTGGACCAAGTACGAGGCCTGGAAAAAGGAAAACCCACCGATGCAAAGGCGTGGTGGAGGCAATTAAGTTTGCAAATATGTTTTGGTTGACTAAAGCCCTGACAATAATTTGTCAGGGCTTATTTTTTATTCACTTCTCAGGGCATCAACAGGGTTTGCACGTGCCACTCTCAATGCCTGAATAACAACGGTTGACAAAGCAATTAGTACGAGTATCAAAGCCGGGACAAGGAAAAGAAACAAATTGAGTTCAATGCGATATGCATAGGTATCCAACCACTGCTGCATACTCAAGTAGGCCAAGGGAATCGAAACAATGATCGATATACCAATGAGTTTCAAAAAGTCTGATGAAAACAATCTTATGATGGAACTCACAGATGCACCCAAAACCTTCCGTATACCTATTTCCTTGATTCTTTGTTGAACTTCGTAAAGAACTAAGCCGAACAAGCCCAATACAGCAACAAAAATGGTGATCAATGAGAAACTGGTAAATATGCTTCCAAATTGCTGATCGGCTTTGTATTGTCGATCGAAGTCTTCATTTAAAAAGTAATATTCAAAATCACTTTCACTGTATATCTCATCATACTTCGACTTTATGGCTGTAATCACTTGGCTATAATTCTCTATACCTTCATTAAGCTTGATGGAAATAAAACTTGCAGAAGCGAGATACTTATCGAACATCAAGAATAATGGGTCAACTTTAAGCTTGAGCGAATTATGGTTGTAGTCGTCAATCACTCCTACTATCCTCCTCTCCTTTCCCCATAGTTTTACACGACTTTCAATGGCCTGTTCATTTGTAGCATATCCAAGCATTTCTCTACCTGTTTCATTCAAGATGATTCCACTTAGTAGGTTTGAGTCATCTGCGAATGCAGGGGCGTCAAGTTGCGGTCCAAAATTTCTTCCAGCCAAAAGCTCAATACCCAAAGTGTTTAAATAGGCCGTATCAACCCTGTACATGTAGAAATTGAGGTTACCACCAATATTAGTTTCGATCGATGTTAAGCCAGTGGTACTGTTCAAATCAATAGTTCCTCTTCCTATCATAGTTTCGGAAAAACCCACATTGGAAACCTGAGGAATGGTATGAAGAGAGGTCCTTAATAAATTCAGCTTTTCAGAGATCACCTGATCATCATCTGGTAGTAATGGAGCTCTTAACACGAGCACTTGATCCTTGTCAAAACCAAGTTTTTGATTCCTCATAAAGTCTACCTGCAAGTAAATAACTAATGTTCCAACGAGTAAAACCATGGTGATCAAGAATTGAAAAACCACCAATCCCCTACGTAAATAAGAGCCTCTCTTAGAGTCTCTTAGCTTGCCACGTAAAACCACCATAGGTTTATATCCGGATAATATAAAAGCTGGATAAAGGCCTGAGGCTAAAGACCCGATAACATAGAAACCGATGACCTGCCAAAACAACAGTTGATCATCCAAAACATTGATGCCAAGATCTAGAGCAGCAAAGCTGTTGAACATTGGTAAAACCCCTTGTAGACAGGTGAAAGTTAGAATCAAAGCGAAAAGATTGATCAGAAATGACTCCATCAGAAACTGAAAGATCAATGAAGCTCTAGAAGTACCTAAGACCTTCCTTACTCCAACCTCTTTAGCTCTTTCCAGAGATTTTGCAGTGGATAGATTAATGTAGTTGACCCAAGCAACGAGCAATACAAATCCAGCAACAATCAGTAAAATATTAACGATCTTGATGTCTCCGTTGACTTCCGCCTCAAAGGATTTATCTGAATACAAATGAATCTCTTCAAGGGGCTGCGTAACTAGTCTTTCTTCACGTTCTTCTTTTACTCGTTCTTCTAATGCCCTGTTTAGCTTATCATCAAAGCTTCCATCTAAAGGCGAATTGGAAAGAAGATACATGAATTCATTGTTAGCATTCCAATTCTCCTCCTGCCAATCGAGGTATTTGACACCCGATTGCCATGAAACAAGCACGTCAAATTTTAGATGGGAATTTTGAGGCACGTCTTTAATAACTGCTGTTACTTTCATATCAACCTCACCCCCTCCTGGCACCAAAGTTAACGTCTGTCCGATCGGATCTTGATCACCAAATATTTTCTTTGCTATGGATTCTGTTAATACTACCTCATCTGGCTGATCTAGGGCCTCATTTGGATTTCCTTGAATCACATCCCAATCGAAGACCTCCAACCATCCAGGATTAGCAAAGTATACTCTGTCTTCATTGAATGCCACTTGTTCATTCTTGATCAGAATTCTACCAATATGTCGAGCCATTCCGTAATTCTCGATCTCGGGAAAGACTTCTACAGCCAAGGGTCCAACAGAAGGGTAGCATTGGGCATCCTGATTCTGTAAAACCTCACCTGAATACAGATCAACGGTGACCCTATAGATCAATTCAGAGTTTTGATGATACCTATCATAACTCAACTCGTATTTAGCATAGCTTAATATAAGCAGACATACCGTCATGCCCACAGTCAGACCCAGCACATTGATAAAAGTGAAGGCTTTGCGCTTTCGGAAGTTTCTTATTGCAATGAAAAGATGATTTCTAAAATGTCTTAAGGCATAAATAATGTTGTTCTTGACCATAATGAAATGAGTTATGCTTGACTTAATATGACCGAACCAAGTGGGCAGGGTCGGTGTATTTTGAAGGAAAAGCCTGCCTCTGCCCCATCGGTATATGTATATTTTTACTCCGCATGGTTTAGGTGTTACTCCTGACGAAGCGATTGAACAGGATTGAGTCGGGCGGTTTTTAGCGTTTGACTGGCTATAATGATTGCAGAAATAAGCAGCACCGCAGCTACAGGTAGCACAAAAAACATAATCCCAATGGGTGTTTGATACTCGTATCGGGCGAGCCAGTTTTCGGCACCCCAATATACCAATGGCAGTCCCAGCGCATTGGCCAGCAGAATCAACACCATAAACTCTTTAGATAAAAGCCGAAGTATATCGGCCACCGAAGCTCCCAATACTTTACGTATGCCTATTTCTTTGGTCTTTTGAATGGCAGTATAGCCTACCAGTCCAAACAGCCCCAGGCAGGCAATAGAGATAGCCAAAAGTGAGAATAAGTTGAATACCTTGCCAAACTTCACGTCTGACTTGTATAGGTTATTGAAGCGGGTATCCATAAAGGCGTATTCAAAAATATCGCCCGGGAAAAAGTCGTTATAGGTGCTTTCAATATGGGCGATGGTTTCTTTTATGTTGTTGCCGCCCAACCGAATGTGATAAGTATCTCCGCCACCATCGTAGAATGGCAGTATAAGCAAAGGCTCTATAGATTCCTTGAGTGAACGATGATGGAAATTACTGGTAATACCTACTACATTCCACTCTTTTCCAAAGAAGAAAATCTTTTGATTCAACGCCTCTTGGGCTGACTGGAACCCAAGTATTTTAGCTGCTTTCTCATTGATAATGGCATTATTTATAAGATCAAACTCACGGTTATGATCGGTTTTTCTAAAACTTCGGCCCGCCAGCATTTCAATTTCATAAACATCGAAAAAACCATAGTTGGCGGCCATGCGGTTGAGCATGTGACCATCGGCATCTCCCAGCTTTTTCACATCAAAGGTTCTTGGTAAGCGGCTACCAAACACATTTTGAGAAGTACCGGCACTAATCACATTGGGGTTTTGTTGCAGGGCATCGAGAAAGGCATGGATGTGGGTAACAAAAGTGGTATCGAGGCTTGTAATAGAAGGCCCTTCTACCGTTAACACTTGCTCCAGGTTTACCCCTAAATCTTGATTTTTCATATACTTGGTTTGCTTTACCACCAAGTATGTGCAGGCAATAAGTGCAGTAGAAAGTATAAACTGAAAGGTAACCAGCGACTTGCGCAATACCTGGCCTTGCGCACTTTTGCCATAGTCACCTTTTAAGGTTTGCGATGGCTTGAAAGAGGAAAGCACAAAAGCCGGATATAAACCGGAACACAACGACCCAATGAGCAGAATGATCAGCATCCATACGGCCACCGGCAGCCCCCCCGTTTGCATGGCACCAAAACTTATAAGCGACAGCTGTTCTTCAATCAGGTTGTTGAAAGATACCTGCAGAGCCTGACCGAGCGTAACAGCGAGTGTAAAGGCTATGAGGTTGAGCAAGATAGATTCGGTAAGATACTGGCGTATAAGCTGAGCTCTGCTGGCCCCGGCTACCTTTCGAATACCCACCTCCTTGGCCCGTTGCAATGATCGTGAGGTAGTAAGGTTCACATAGTTTACCCAAGCCATGAGCATTATAAATACGGCCACCAAAATGAGAATCCAAACCATGCGGCCATCGGCTGTTTTATGAATTTCATACTCATAGTCTGAATAGAGGTAAATATCTTCTAAGGATTGTAGATGAAACTTTTCAAAGTTTCCTGTCACCTCATCGCCTCTGAAGTATTTATCCGAAAACTCCTGCAGTTTCTGTTCAAACGCGCGAGGATCCACTCCCTCTGCTAACTCTATGTAGTGAAAATAGTCTGATCCGGTCCAGCTGTATCGTGCCGATTCACCCCACAGGCTAAATACGGTTTCGCGCGAAAGAATGGCCTCATACTGAAGGCTTGAGTTGGCAGGTGGGTCGGCAATTACTGCCGTAAGTTGCCACTGCTGCCGACTGGATCCCATGAGCACAGTAGTGCCCAAATAGTCGGCCCAGTTGGCCTCGGCTTTCTGAAAAACCTTTTGGGCCATAGACTCCGTGAGTACCAACTGGTACTTTCCACTGAGCATAGTTTCCGGGTTTCCGGCCAACACTCCAAGGTCGAACATCTCTGCGTAGCTCGGTTCGGCCAGTAACAAAGCACTTACCGGTGTGGGGTGGTTGTCATATAAAAATACATTGTCTACAAAGGTGTTGACGGTGGTATGATTGACCACTTCCGGATAGTCTGCGGCCAACTGAGGCCCAACAGCCGAATAGGTGATTTGTCCGCGCTGTATGAGTCTGTCGCCTTCAAAACGCTCATTAATCACCCTGAAAATTCTATCGGATTTACTATTGTGCTTGTCGAAGCTTAGTTGAAAAAAAGCGTATTGCAGTACGAAAATAGAAGCCGTAAGACCTAAGGATAATCCGAGAATATTGATAAGGGCAAAGGCTCTATTCTTCCGGAATGACCTAAATGTTGATGTGATATAGTTTTTGAGCATACTAAGTTCTTTTGTGGCTTAGAGCCATTTTGAGTTGTTCTGTTCCCTTTTATTTTATTCCTTATTCAATACCTCAGAGGGGTTTGCGCTGAGTGTTTTTCTTATCGTAAAGTAAATAGCCAGCAAAAGCAAACATGCAGTAAACACTATTGGTTGTAAGATATCCAACCAACTTATATCTATTCGCACGGCATATTGATTGAGCCATTGACTCAAATACCAATAAGTAACAGGCACTATTAAAAGTACTGCCAAAACCAACTGCCAAAAATGAGTCTTTGATACCACCGCGTACAACTGAGTACGACTAGCCCCCAGAACTTTACGGATGCTCAACTCTTTTAATCGGTGTTGAAGTGAAAGCAATAGTACGCTACAAATTCCGCTTACAGAAAGAATTAAAGCAACCACAGTAAGCAGGCCAAGCAACTCTATGGCCTGAGTTTCTCGCGCAAAGAGCTGGTCATAGTAGTCACTTAAATAGAAACTATGGTAGACGTTGCCCTTGAACAGTTCATTGAAACGACTTTTAATTGAAGCTTCAAGAATCGATAAATCTTGAGTTTGGTAAGCAATGGAATAAAAACCCCGGCTCTCGCTATCTAAAACAAATGCTGTTGGCAAATAGGGTTCGCCAGGCCCTAATTGATGGTAATCGGCTACGATACCAATAATTGTTCGCTGATACTCCTCTTCAGGACTGGTTATTTTTCGGCCCAAAACTGTCTCAAAAGGTAGTTCCGGAAAGAGTAACCTGGTGGCAGAAGCTGTTAAAACAACGCCATGATCATCGGCCGGATAGTCTTTTGAAAAGAAACGACCAGCTAAAAGCTCATGGCCATATAGGCTCAAAAAGTTATGATCTACCTGATGCTCGGCAATTGGCAAATTGCTATGCTCTGGTTGGCCCACCGGCCGAATACCGTAAGTTGATATGTGACTTCCCGGAATAGCATAAGAGGAAGCCACCTTCAGCACACCCGGAATATTCATCCACTCAGCTTTTATTACATCCGGGCGTTCAGAAAAGCTTTCATAGTCAAAAGCACGGGGACCTTTTACCACCAGAATGTTTTCTGTGGCAATTCCTCTATCAGTTAATTCTAAATGACGGGTTTGCTTCCATACCACTGAAACAGCAAGCAAAAAGCTCAAAGATATAATCAACTGAAAGGTACCCAGGCCCTTCGATACTAAACCGGCAGAAGTTACTTGTTGGCTTAGCTTGTCTTTGAGGGCATTGCCAATAGAAACCCGCGAGACCAACATGCTGGAGCTTAAAGTAATCATCAGCAGTCCCACAATCCAAAGTAAGAGCAAAAGAGAAAGAGTAGAAAAATCAAAGCGAAATGATGAAGGTATTTGAGCCAGTTCGTTAAGCCATGGTTTCAGTAGCTGAAAGCATGTAAGAGCCATTAATACCGCAATTGTATGGATAAATAAATGGCCAATAGCCCGTTGCAAAAATAATTGGGTAGAACTAAGTCCAAGAGTTTTCTGAATTCCCTGAGCTCTTATTTTTTCCAGGGCCAAAGCCACAGATATGTTAATGGCGTTTACCCATGACACTATAAGAATTATCACCGCCACAACCGCCACGGCCAGTAAGCGACTATTTGCTTTTTGAAGCCAGCCATTATTATTAAAGTCTGAGTATAAATAAATATCCTTAACATTCTGTATTTGAATGTATTGAGAATCACCAACAGAAGTGATTGGATTGAACTTGCTCAAAGCAGTTTTGAGTGCCTCTGAAACCTTTTCTTCCTTTACCCCGGCCGCTAATTTTATATAGAACTTCATTCTGGCCCATGACCAGGAATTCTGGTGAAAATCTACACCATGACGAGCACCAATACTCTCATATGATTTGATAAGCTCGAAAGCAAAATGACTTTGCTGCTCCCATGGGTCAAAGACGCCCACTATTTGGTAAGAGTGCCCATCATCCTCTGTAAACTCTTTTCCCACCACATCTGTATGCCCATAAATCTCTTGTGCCAGGGTTGAAGAAATCATGGCAGTAAACGGCTCCGACAGTCTAGAAATATCGCCTTGCCGAATGGGAAGCGAGAAAATATCGAAAAAATCCGGTGCCAAAGAAATGGCATTAATATCATCACGTAAGACTTGACGTTCGTCATTGGCAAATGAGGTGAGAATACCCCCACCCCCGGGCGAATACATAACCTTCGCCACAGACTCTAATTGAGGATACTCCTCTTCCAGAACAGTCTCCAGTGCCGGGTATAAATTGGGACTGGTGACTACCGCTCCATCTCCTTCTTCAACAAGTAACAAACGATATAGTCGGTCGCCCTCTTTATGAAACTTGTCAAACCCTGTTTCATAACTCAGGTAATAGACAGCCAAAAGCAGTGTGGTAAACCCCACTACCAGGCCAGCCACCTGAATGCCCATCAACGCCTTATGTCGTGAGAGTTGCCTGATATTCAGTTTGAGAGCGTATTTAAACATGCCATTTGATTAGCCAGTGTTATGCCATATTTTCAAAATACTTATTATCAGATACTTACAAAAATCAACTAGCCGTTAATCAATTAATTTGTTTCAATGTGAAACGTTCGCTTGTCTCATAATGATACAATTTATAGATTCGCCATCAGACCCACAATTACCCCCTTTCGCATGTCTAAAATTGATGGTAAAATACTGGTTCTTGACGATGACCAGGGTGTTTTATACACCGCCAAGATGATTCTCAAGCAGCATTTCGAAACCGTAGTTACTGAGAAAGATCCACTAAAACTGGATTTTCTGCTGAATCAGGAAAAATACGATGTAATTGTTTTAGACATGAACTTCTCTTATGGCCTTACCAGCGGTAAAGAAGGGATTAAACTCTTGCGCAAAGTTCTGGCGAAAGACCCTGACGCGCATGTGCTCATGAACACAGCCTATGGAGATATAGATATTGCTGTGGAAGCCATGAAAGAAGGTGCTGTAGACTTTTTGGTAAAGCCCTGGCAAAAGGAAAAACTTTTGGCAACCGTTACAGCTATTTACGAATTGAGTAAAACCAAAAAGCAACTCGAAAACCTTAAGGCCAGCCAAAAAATTGTAGTACGAGATCAGCACAAGGCTTATGAAGAAATAGTTTCGGTAAGCCCTGCCATGAAACCTGTTTTTGAGGCCATTAAGAAAGTAGCAGCTACCGATGCCAATGTGCTCATTTTGGGCGAAAACGGTACCGGAAAAGAACTAGTAGCCAGGGCCATCCATAACAGCTCTCCGCGTGTTGACGAAAACTTTATAAAGGTAGACCTAGGGGCCGTTACCGAATCGCTCTTTCAATCGGAACTCTTTGGTCATGTAAAAGGAGCCTTTACCGATGCACATGAAAACCGACCCGGCCGTTTTGAAATGGCAAACCATGGCACCTTGTTTCTAGATGAAATTGGTAATCTTTCGCTAGCCATGCAGGCCAAATTGCTTACCACACTGCAGTTTAAGCAAGTTACCCGGGTAGGTTCTAATAAAGCTATTCCTCTAGATACCCGGCTCATTTGCGCCACCAATATGCCTCTCTATGAAATGGCCAGCGAAAAAGAGTTTAGACAAGACCTCCTATATCGTATCAACACAGTTGAAATTAAACTCCCCCCACTTAGAGAGCGAATAGAGGATATAGAACCCCTCGCCAGACATTTTCTCAAAATCTATGGCAAAAAGTATAAGAAGGAGAAAATGAGGCTCAATGAAACCACCATAAACAAACTCAAAGCCTACTCCTGGCCCGGCAACGTACGCGAACTACAGCATGCCATAGAGCGTGCCATTATAATGTCTAATTCTCCCCTCCTTGCTCCGGAAGATTTCTTGCTGGTAGAAAGGCCCAATCAAAATGTAATTGCCACTGACACTTTCAACATGGAAGAAATGGAAAAGCAGGCCATACAAAACGCCATCCGCAATGCCGATGGCAACCTTACACAGGCTGCCAAAGCCCTGGGAGTAGGCCGTAGCACGCTCTATCGAAAAATGGAGAAATACAAACTCTGAGAGGCATCTGCAAACCCATAATTCTCGCATGGCCTTCTTTTCACCTGAGCAGCCCCACATCTTTCGCCATTTCTCACTATTTTAGAATTTTCGACCAATCATAGATGCGTGTTTTTTTCATATTTAGCTTACTATTGGCCGTAAGCACTGCTTATGCCCAACAATCGATCGATGATGTGGCCAAAACGATTCGGGAAGCCCAATTGAAAGACGAAACCAACGACTGGGCTTATTGGGGCACTTATAAGTTCACACTCAAGGGCATTGACAACTCCACAACCACCCAACTACGCATAGACGATCAGACCACCGTACGCATGTACCTGCTGGCCAAAACAGACTGCTATATGTACTTCGATGTGCGCGATCAAAAAGAAAGTTACGTGTTTGGCACCAACGACCCCATAAGCCTGGAAACTGAACTGCAGGGCTATAAAGCAGCAACTTCCATTTATACCTACAAGAAAGGGGCATTGATGAATATTAACTTCGGTATTCGTTGGGGCTGCAAAAATATGCTAGACACAGAAATGCGATTGCTCGTGTTTTATGTCAATAAAAATGCCCGATAATGGAGTATAAGTACTTTCGCTGGCACATTATCGCTCGAATACTATTACTCCTTGCTCTGGGTTATTCCTCCATTTATGTACTCACTTCAACCCACTTTTGGCTTGTCTCCTTCTGGCTTATTCTGGCATGGCTGCTGGTATTAGTTAGTCTGATCCGATATATAGAACGATCGAAACGCGAACTCGCACAATTTCTACTTTCTATCAAACAGGGCGATTTTACCAACACCTATCACTTCAAGAAAAAAAGCGACCTCAATTATGCCTTCCATGAGATTAACGAAGTATTGAAGGAGCTAAGCCAGGAAAAAGCCTCCAATCTGCTCTATTTACAAACCATTGTAGAACACGTTCGCGTGGTCGTAGTTTGTTACGACAAAGACCTTAAAATAAAGCTCTACAATCGGGCAGCACAGCAGTTGTTCGGCAAAAAGCAGATTACTTCAGTAAAAGGCATAGAAAGCATTGCACCTACCATTGCCACCACCATAGTCCAAATGAATCATGGCGAAAAGGCTCTTATCAAAGCTCAACTCAATGGTCAGCTCTATCACCTATCGGTTTTGGCTACAGAGTTTCGCTTGAAAGAAGAAAACTTTAAGCTGGTGTCTTTTCAAGACATAAAAAGTGAGCTCGATGCCCAGGAAATTGAAAGCTGGCAAAAACTCATTCGTGTGCTCACCCATGAAATCAAAAACTCGGTAATCCCTATCAGCACCCTTTCTGAAGTACTTTTGCAAATGTTGAAAACAGAGAACGGAAGCAAAGACATTTCCAGACTAGATGATGAATTAATAAAGGATGTAATTGGTGGAATTGAAACCATCGAAAGCCGTAGCAAAGGATTGGCCCACTTTGTTTCTACCTACGACCGGCTTACAAAAATACCTAAACCAAAAATAGCAGAAACAAACATTAAAACACTGATAAACAATACACTAAAGCTTTTCGAATCAGAATTTAAAGCAAGGCAAATCACCGTAGAAACTCCTAATCTCACCGGAGTGATTCAGGCCGATTCCGACCTTGTTGAGCAGGTAATTATTAACCTCATTAAAAACGCCATAGAAGCCCTCAATGCCTCAAGGTCGCCTGTAATCACCATATCTACCGAACCACTAGCAGGCGAACTACTTCTGAAAATTGCCGATAACGGCCCCGGAATTCCCGATGAGGTATTGGAACACATCTTTGTTCCGTTCTACTCCACCAAAGAAGGAGGCTCCGGCATTGGCCTGTCCTTATCCCGACAAATTATGAGGCTTCACAAAGGGCAGCTAACCTTAGATACTTCGCCTCATACAGGCACCGTTTTCACCCTTCATTTTCCTACCAGAGCCTCAGACCCCATTAAATAGGCAACATCGGCCTAGAGAATATTTTTTGCGTTTGTTAACATCGCATTCATAACAATCCTGTTTATTTGACGTCCAATCTGTATTACCAAAACTAATCTAGAATGAAGCAACTAAAATTTGTGCTGCTGGCACTGCTCTTAAGCACCAGTGTATTTGCAGCTGACCCCTATAAATATACCGTAGACCTAACCCGGGTGGCTGACGACAAAGTATTTGTAGAGCTGGAAACACCAAAAATAAAGGAGAAGGAAATTGTTTTCTATATGCCCAAAATTATCCCCGGCACCTATGCCATTGCCGACTATGGCCGCATGGTGTCCGACTTAAAAGCCTATGATAAAAAGGGCAAACTAATGGAAGTTAAACGTTTGGACGATAACTCGTGGAAGATTAGCAATGCGAAAAAGCTACGCAAAATCACCTACATGGTAGAAGATACCTACGATACCGACAAACCCGGCCCAGATATCTTTCAACCTGCCGGTACCAACATAGAAGAAGGTAAAAACTTTATTATCAACACCTCGGGCTTCTTCGGCTACTTTGAAGGAATGAAGAAAGAAGAGTTCGAATTGAACTTCATTCGCTCCAAAGAGTTTTATGGAGCTACCGGACTTAAGGCCGAAAGTAACCCTCCACTAATCGGTAAGCTCAGCCCCGAAGCTAATCACCAAGATCTGGCTGTTGACCAGTTCAAAGTGGAAGACTACGATCGGCTGGTAGACTCACCACTTATGTATAGCAAGGCCGATACGGCCATTATTAAAGTAGCCAATACGGACGTATTGATTGCCAGCTACTCCCCCAACAAGCGCATAACGGCTGCTCAAATTGCCGAGAGCATTCGAGAGGTGCTTAGTGCTCAAAACGAATTTCTGGGTGGAAAACTACCAGTAGACAAATATGCGTTTTTGTTCTACTTTACCGATCAGCCCGTAACTTCTTACGGAGCCCTGGAGCATTCGTATAGCTCTGTGTATTATATGCCTGAGCAAACCATAGAGCAAATGCAGCAACAGCTGCGCGACTTCGCGGCTCATGAGTTTTTTCATATCGTTACGCCACTCAATATCCACTCAGAGGAGATTGGAAGTTTCGACTTCAACAACCCGAAAATGTCGAGACACCTGTGGTTGTATGAAGGCATGACCGAGTATTTTGCCGGTAGTGTACAAGTGAAATATGGCCTTGTAACTCCAGAGCAATACCTACAAATGTTACAGGAGAAAATCATTATCTCACAGCAGTTCAAAGATGAACTTCCCTTTACCGAACTGAGCCTTGGTGCTCTCGATGAGCATGCCGACCAGTATTACAATGTATACCAGAAAGGCGCACTCATTGGAGCAGCATTGGACATTCGCTTGCGCGAACTATCAGACGGTGCTTATGGAGTACAGAACATGATGGCCGACCTCTCCAAGAAATACGGTCCTAGTAAATCATTTAATGATGAAGAGCTTTTCGATGAAATAGTTGACCTCACCTATCCGGAAATCCGCAATTTCCTCACTACCTATGTGAGCGGAACCACCCCTCTACCCTACAAAGAAATTTTCGCTAAAGTGGGGGTAGATGTTATTGACAATGGCACTACCAAACAACACTCTTTTGCCATTAACCAAAACAATATTACCCTGGTGCAACATAAGGGTGAGCAGCGTTTGGCTATTGGTAATGAAGCCGCCAACGATGCTCTGGCCAATGCATTAGGGCTTAAGAAAGGCGACATAATTCTAGCCATGAATGGCGATAAGTTTCCGGCCTATGGCCCCGAGCTTAATGCCTTCTTAGGCGCTCAGGTGCAAAAAATACCGGGTTTAGAAACCTTCACCATGACGGTTTGGAGAGAAGTAGACGGAGAAGGTAAAGAAGTGAAGCTTTCTGCCAAAAATCAGCAAGTAGAAGTTCAAATACCGCTGGGACTTCAGTTTACGGAAAACCCATCGGAAGAACAGCTTAAATTACGCGATTACTGGTTGAAACCCGCCAGGTAAAGTGTAGACACTTACGTTAAGCCGGAAATAGCGACTCTATCCCCTCTATTTCCGGTTTTTTATACTCCGGCTACGCCAATACACCGAGTCAATAATCATTAAGAAAATTGAGGCCTACGCTAATCACCCATTGCCTTTGCTTTGGAATGAACTCGCGCCCCAACAAACGCCCAAGGCTCTCCCCGGTTTTGCTTAAACCAAACTCGTAATTGATATCAATCATTACGCGGTCAAAATCGCCCCCAAGTCCAAAATGCCACATCATGCTGGTTCGGTTGAAGCTATCGCTCACCTTCTCTATCTCATTTAAGAATGAGCGATGGCCCGAAAGCAGAATACTGAAAGAGGGTCCCATTTGCAGACGTAAATTACCTATTCGATAGCCAATGTCTACAGGAAGTTCCAGCGTATTGAATTCAAAATCGGCTCTCGGATTAAAATTGGGCACATTGTCATAATTGAGAAACACCAATTGGGTTTTGATTTTTGAAAGCAGTACAGACGGTTGTACGTATACATTTTCTACATTGGCCCGAAAGAAAAAACCAAACTGATAGCCTATCTCAGAACCTCCTTCCGCCAGATCTATCTCGCTATTATCCAGCGTCATTTTTGCCGTAAGCAATTTAGCCACCGGTCCCGCCTGATAGAATCTGCTGTAACTCTCCTGGCCAAATATTGGTTGCTGGCTCATTAAAATCACAATCAGGGTCAGGCAAAGTACTCGGAGTTTCATTAGGCCAAAAAGAAATGTTTTCTAGATTCGCATCAAGATATAGTTAAAATTTCAGATGAGCTTACAAGAAAACTTCGAAAATGCTGCAAAATCGGCAAATAATTTAAGCGAGAGACCTTCTAACGAAGACCTGCTAAAAATATACAGTCTCTACAAACAAGCCACTCAAGGCAACAATACGGAAGACCCTCCGGGAGGCTTCGACTTTAAGGCCGCTGCCAAATACAACGCCTGGAAAAAGCTGGAAGGCATGAGTAAAGAAGAAGCCATGACACAATATATCGACCTTATAGAGCGTCTTAAATCCGCTCAATAATATTTTTTGAGCAGGCCTGTGTCCGACACGTATTCAAAAAATTAGAAACCGCATTTGCAAATTTCTTTGCATATTGCAAAAGGTTATAAAACTCAAATATTACAACAATGGGATTATTCAGTTTCGGTAAGAAAAAAAAGAAACCGGTTCGTTCGTGCGACCTTGAAGGCTCGCTTCTTGAGTTCGGAGAAGGTTACTTGCTTACCTCCTCTCAAATTATCAAATCAAAACGGTTTTGGGATAACAAAATGGTAGAGCCGGAAACTCTGGCTTACTCCAAAGCGCACTTTGAGCGCAAAGACGAGATGGGTACAAAAATGCGTACCATGATTTTTCAAAAATACAGCTCTCAGGAAAAACCCTGGTTGGTTGGAGACGGTCAGGTCAACCAATTTGAAATAGACAAAAATCAGGCGCGAGAGTATGCTCAAAAATGGTGGGAATCCGAGTTCACCTTTATTCCGCCCGATGCCGGTGCAGCCGAAAAGGTGCTGAGCAACGATGAATTTGAGCAATGGAAAGAATACGCCATCATGAAAGCTGGCGAAACACAATTGAAAAAAATAGGTTAAAAACAACCTTGAACGTATAAAAACTGCTTTAGGCAGTGCCGAAATCAGGCCTGTTTAAAGCAGTTTCTTTTTTTACTCCTCTACCCAACGCCAAAGCTGCACCTTACCATTCCTTAGCGGTTTCAATTCCAACCCGCTTTCGCGCGCCATAACCTTTAGTGCTTCCAGGTTTTCATGGTCATGGTAGCGATCGTTCAAAAAAGCCGGGTTAAGCAACAAGTAGTCTCCTGCCAATGGAGCAGCGCCATTCAACTCAGAAAACCAAACATAATTATGGTCAGTTGCCTGAAAATTGTAGAAATAAGGATACCCATAAGAAGTCAGTCCGTCAGTAAAGACCCGAACTCTCCCTGTTTCCGGACGCAGGTTGTGCTCCACCGCCTCTTTTAATTCTCTAAAATTCCTTTCCCCTGAACTACTGACTTTATAGGCCGGAATAACCAAAAGAATGGCTAAAAGAAATTTGGCTCTCGTGTAACGAATAGCACTTAGCAGGTGGGTCTCAATCCAGTAGAAGCCTCCAGCCATCAGCATAAGCGGAATAAGAAATGTAATGTGCCGGGTGTCTACCGGCATGGGGCTATAATACCTCCAGTTGGTACTCATAAACCACCAGGTAACTAAAACCATAATGACAGAAACCCTCCACAAATGCTCCGGACTTTCCAACCTCCAGTGTTTCCTCCGAGTAGTGAGTAATGCCGGCAAACAAAAAAGGAGCGGCACAAAAAAACCTCCTCTTAAAAATCCCAGTAATGGTAAATAGGTCAGCCGTTTGAGCAGGGTGAGGTTATCTTTATCGAAGAAGGTCTTAGCCGAAGCCTCGTGATTGTTCGAAATGTTCTTGAAGCGATAAAAAAAGTCTCCATATACCTCCTGATACCAAAACCCATTGGCTACAACAAAAAAGATCAGTAAAACAAGGGTAATCATCCAGTAGCTCTTATTGGTCTGTCTTCTTTTATAATCGTTGAAAAAGAGGTACAAGAATAGCGGCACAATCAAAATCACCGTCATTTTGGTAAGATAGGCCAGAAATAAAGCAGTTGCAGTAATCAGCGCAGCTAGTCTGTGATCTCCCTCCCGTCTATTCACCCTATCATAGGCCACCAAAGCCATAAAAATGAACAGTGCCATGGGCATTTCCGGAAAAAGGTGTGTAATAAAGGTGATGATGTGATAGTCACATACAAGAATTGTCGCTGCTAAAACACCCAACCAGTGGTGATACAAATGCCCCAGCCATAGCGTAAGGTTGAGAATGATTAAACCACAAAGCAAAGGGTACAGCGTAATGGTCCATTCATTAATACCCAATAGCTCAATAACCCAAGCCGTTGGATAAAGCAAAGCCACCCTGCTGGTAAAGTGATTAGTACCCAGCTCAAACGAACCTTCATTGATTTGCCTGGCAAAATTTAGGTAAGTAAAATCGTCCCAGAAAGCCAGGCCATTGTTGGCCAGAAACCAAACCGCAATCATTACCAGGTTGGCGGTTACTACAAACCACTGGTAATGTCTTGCACTAAAGAACTTCTTGTGCTGCATTGCAACGAATATAATTGTTTAGCGAGATACTCTTCCTATTTTCGCACTACCCATGCAATTGTTTTATCAACCCGATGTACTGAACGGAGTCACAGAACTCGACCCGGAAGAGTCGCGCCACGCCATAAAGGTACTGCGCAAGACTGAAGGTGATTTACTGCGATTGGTAGACGGAAAAGGGCATTTCTTTACGGCTACCATAACAGAAGCCAATTTCAGACGCTGTCGGTTTAAGGTTCTTGAAACCGAAAAAGAAAAACAGCGTGATGGCTTTCGGCACATAGCCATAGCTCCCACAAAGAATCTCGATAGGATTGAGTGGTTTGTTGAAAAATCTGTAGAGTTTGGGGTAGATCGAATCAGTTTCGTACTCTGCCAAAATGCTGAACGCAACGTACTAAAAACAGACCGACTGATAAAAAAAGCGGTCAGTGCCATGAAGCAATCGCTCAAAGCCAGGCTCCCTCAAATCGATGAAATGGTTAAGCTACAGAGCTTTTTAAGCCATTGTGACCTTCCC
Source organism: Roseivirga sp. UBA838 (assembly GCF_002296035.1). Lineage (NCBI taxonomy): Bacteria > Pseudomonadati > Bacteroidota > Cytophagia > Cytophagales > Roseivirgaceae > Roseivirga > Roseivirga sp. UBA838. Next base: position 19,757 of record NZ_DBHC01000031.1, on the reverse strand, counting down.
CACCGCTATATTGCCTATGTAGACTTTGACAATCCCATTCATTTGCGAGAATTGGTCGAACCCGGTCAGCACTCAGTAGTGCTTATTGGTCCCGAGGGTGATTTTTCGGAGCAAGAGCTTCAGCAAGCCATAAGCTCAGGCTATCGAAAAGTAACTTTGGGAGAAAGTCGTCTGCGTACCGAAACGGCCGGCCTGGCGGCAGTACATATTTTAAATTTATTTGGCTAAGATTGTGCTATGGCTCTTAACTACTTTTGGATAGCGTTTTTTCTTATTGCATTTGTTGTTGCCCTCATTAAGCTGATATTTTTTGGCGATACCACGGTTTTTCCTGCCATTCTTCAAAGCACCTTCGATACGGCCAAAACCGGCTTCGAAATTTCCATTGGACTCACGGGAGCTCTTACCCTATGGATGGGCATCATGAAAGTAGGCGAAAAAGGCGGTGTGGTGGCTATAATGTCTAAACTCATTAGCCCACTATTCATCCGTATTTTCCCCGAAATACCTAAGAATCACCCTGTGTTTGGCCCCATGCTCATGAATTTTTCCATGAACTTTCTTGGCCTGGACAACGCAGCCACTCCCATGGGACTCAAAACCATGGAAGGCCTGCAAGAGCTCAATCCCAATAAAAAAACGGCTACCAATGCCCAGATTATGTTTCTGGTACTCAACACCAGCGGGCTCACCCTCATTCCGGTTTCCATTATGGCCTATCGTGCCACCGAGGGAGCACTAAACCCTGCCGATGTTTTCATTCCTATACTCTTAACCACTTATTTTTCTACGCTTATAGGGCTGATAACCGTAGCCATTATTCAAAAAATCAACCTATTCAATAAAGTTATTCTAGGCTACTTAGGAAGCCTTACCTTACTCATATCAGCGGCCTTGTGGTACTTTAGCTCCATACCCCAGGAACAGGTCTCTGTCATATCAGGAGTAGCCGCAGCCATTATTTTACTGGGTATTGTAGTGGTATTCATACTCATGGCCATACGTAAAAAAGTGAACGTATACGAAGCTCTGATTGAAGGAGGAAAAGACGGGTTTAATGTAGCCATCAAAATTATCCCCTACCTTATTGCCATATTGGTGGCCATTGGTATGTTCAGAACTTCAGGCGCACTTGAGTTTATCAATAATGGCTTCAGACTGTTCTTTGAATTTTTGGGTATCAATACTGACTTTGTAGATGCATTGCCAGTTGCATGGATGAAGCCACTCAGTGGATCCGGAGCAAGAGCCGCTATGCTCGATATCTTTGATAACCCAGCTCTGGGAGTAGATTCGTTTGCCGGTAAAGTAGCTTCAGTGTTACAAGGCTCTACTGAGACTACTTTTTATGTGCTAGCTGTTTACTTTGGAGCTGTAAAAATTAAAAACACGCGCTATGCAGCCGGAGCAGGACTTGTAGCCGACTTTGCAGGAATTATAGCAGCCATTATTATTTCCTATATCTTCTTCCACTAAAAGGTTCGAGCTCATCACTTCTGTTGTCCGCTTGCCATAGCCTTAAGGTTACTGAGCTAAGAATTGATTACTTTAAAGAATCGATCAAAACAAGACAACAAAAGCCCATGAAAAACTCAACCTACCGCATCGCCACTCTGCTTTTATTGTGGCTTTGCCTGGCCCCCGCCCTTGTCGCCCAAGGCACAAGGCTACTGCGAGAACCCTCCAAGAGCAATCAGCACATAGTATTTACCTATGGTTCCGATGTGTGGATTGCAGACACGAATGGCCAAAATGTAAAACGAATAACCAGTACCCCGGCCATAGAGAGCAACCCTCACCTGTCGCCAGATGGTCAATGGATTGCTTTTAGTTCCAATCGGTCGGGCAATACAGCCATTTATATAGTGTCTAAAAACGGAGGCACTCCCAGGCGCATAACCTGGCACCCTTCGGCAGCTTATGTAAGGGGTTGGTCTCCCGATGGCAGCAAGATTTTGTATGCCAGCTCAAGAGAAAGTGCCCCTACCTCTTACAACAGACTCTGGACGGTACCTGTAGAAGGTGGTCCTTCTACCCTGCTTTCTCATCAATGGGGCTACGATGCCTCCTTCTCACCCAACGGCAGACAATTGGTGGTAGACAAAATGAGCCGTTGGGACTCTGAATGGAGAAACTACAGAGGTGGCCAAAACACCCCACTTATTATTCTTAACCCCGCCAATCAGTCGGAAGAGCTACTGCCTCACGAAGAGCGAACAGTAGACATTCAACCCCTATGGATAGGAAATACCATCTATTTTCTTTCCGACCGAGACTGGACCATGAACGTTTGGGCCTATGACACGCGCAGTAAAGCCCTGAAACAAATCACCCGTTTTAGCGGCACCGATGTAAAATACCTGAATGCCGGAGCCAATGGCCAGCTGATTATTGAACAAAACGGTTATCTACACCTGGTAGACCCAGCTAGCGGCAATACCTCTCAACTCAACATTACTGTAGTAGGTGATTTTCCCTGGGCCGAAACCAAATGGGAAAATGTAACCAACCGAGCCACCAGCGTATCGCTTTCCCCTACCGGAAAACGTGCCGTTATGGAGGCTCGAGGAGAAATTTTTACTGTTCCGGTTGAATTTGGAGACCCCAGAAACTTAACCCAATCTTCAGATGCTGCCGACAGGAGACCTATATGGTCGCCAAAAGGCGATAAAATTGCTTGGTTTTCTGATATGGACGGAAAAGGTTACCGCATCTATTTTACAGATCAGGACGGACTTTCAACCCCCACCAGTTTTAGTATTGGTGAATCTAAACTAGCCTGGGAGCCTACCTGGTCGCCCGATGGCAAACACATTGCATTTGTAGACGATGACGTAAGAATCAGAGTATTGAATGTGGAGAATGGAGAGATTAAAACTATTGATGTGGGTGGAAATAATCTGGAGAGGGGCTCAACCGGCATTGTTTGGTCTCCGGATTCCAGGCAACTGGCCTATGCCAAATCAGGCAACAACAACTTTAGAAGAATAATGGTATGGAACAGTGAGGACAACAGCATCAACCAACTGACTGACGATTTTGCCGATGCCTTTTCTCCGGCCTGGGACAACGACCAGAAGCACTTCTACTTCCTGGCCAGCACCGATGTAGCCCTCGGCTCCGGGTGGGCTAACACCAGTTCCATGACAGCCGACCCAAGCTATGCCGCTTATGTGGTAGTTCTTCAAAACGATCAGGAGTCGCCATTTATACCGAAAAGCGATGAAGAGGAAGTAAAAAAAGAAACCAAAGAAGATTCAGGTAAGAAAGAAGAAGAGAAAACTGAAGCAGACAAAGGTATTCGTATTGATTTCGAAAATATTGCCAGACGTACCATAGCCCTCCCTCTACCTACCGGCAATTATGTGGCCACTGCCGCAGGCCCTTCCGGCAGCGTGTTTTTGGCCGAAAGGCCCGCAGGCAGTTTTGCCCTCACACTGCACAAGTTCTCTCTTGACAAAAGAAAGGCCGATGAGTTCCTTACCGGGGTAAATCAATTCAACATTTCAGCCGATGGCAAAAAAATGCTGGTTCGCTCTGGTGGCCGATGGTCTGTAACCAATACCGGTGGCCCAAGCGGAAAAGGTGGTGAGACTCTTTCGGTCAACCTGGAAATGAAACTCGATCGTTCTCAGGAGTGGCAGCAGATTTTTGAAGAAGCCTGGAGGTATGAGCGAGATTACTTCTATGACCCGAACATGCATGGCCGCGACTGGAACACGGTGTACAACCGCTATGCTCCACTAATTCCGTTCGTAAAACACCGGGATGACCTCAACTATATTCTCGACCAAATGAATGGCGAGCTCTCTGTAGGACACAGTTTTGTTGGCGGTGGCGACTATCCAGACATTGAACGCTCGAGTATGGGGCTTCTTGGGGCCGATTTTACCATAGACAAAAACCGTTGGCGCATAGAACGTATATACACCACCGAAAGCTGGAATCCCGGGCTTACCAGTCCGTTAGATAGGCCGGGTATTAAAGTACAAACCGGCTACTACCTGGTGGGAGTTAACGGTAATGAGTTAGATGCCAGCCAGGATCCACAGCAGTTGCTCGATGGCACAGCCGGTAAACAGACGATAATTCATATCAATGACAAACCAAGCTTTGAAGGCTCCTGGACCGAAGTGGTTGAGCCCATTCGAAGTGAAAATGCTTTGCGCCAGCGAGCCTGGGTTGAAGATAACAGACGCAAGGTAGACGAACTTTCTAACGGACGCCTGGCCTATGTGTGGGTTCCCAATACCGGTGGTGGTGGCTACGTCAACTTTAACCGCTACTTCTTTGCTCAACAAGATAAAGAAGGTGCTGTAATTGATGAACGATTTAATGGAGGCGGCCTGCTCGATGACTATATGGTAGACTTAATGACCCGCTCGCTAAGAGCAGGGCTTACCAACGAGGTTCCTAATGGCCGACCTTTCAGACTCCCGGCTGGCATTTTAGGCCCTAAGGTATTACTCATTAATGAACTGGCCGGCTCAGGAGGAGATTTCTTCCCCTGGGTGTTCCGACAGCAAAAAGCCGGACCACTCATTGGAGCCAGAACCTGGGGTGGTTTGGTCAAATCATCGACCCACTACGCCATGGTTGACGGAGGTTCCCTCACAGCACCGGACAATGCCGTGTTTGACCCCATAAACAATGTGTTTGTAGCAGAAAACGAAGGAGTTCCTGCCGACATAAATGTAAGGCAGACGGCCAGAGCACTTACTGATGGCAGAGACCTTCAACTGGAAAGAGCCGTGCAAGAAGCTTTGCGCTTGCTTGAGGCCAATCCAACACCTAAAGTAACCGTACCTCCGTACAACACTCCGGCCAAAAAAGGCAACTAAAGAGAGTCTTGTTTCTCAATAGATATATCAAAAGAGAACGGGCTGAAAACAGTCCGTTCTCTTTTGTTTTTAATACCTCCGGCAAAGACCACTTAAAAAATATACGCGGCTAAAAATTAAGCCAATAAGTAAGTTTAAACACCAAGGCACGGTTTTTAGAAGGCCCCAGATTAATAAATCCCTCATCGTCTGTAGCCAGGTAATTATCGGTATACACCAAAAAGAAATCGGAAACCGGAGCAAATCTCCACTGCAGGCGCGAATTAATGTTTAGGTTTTCAATCTGTGTATTGTATTGAATAAATGTGGTCCAAAAAAGAGATTTGGTAAAGGTGAAATCGAAACGCGGCCCAATAAGGAACAAGACAGCATCATTATACGGATCGGGTAATTTTATATTGTTGTAGGCAAAACTCAGGCTGGTAAAGCCCAGCGGTTGATAGCGAAAATTAATCCCTCCTTCCAGGTTAATCCGTGTTCCGTTAAAGTACTCTCCGGAGCGCGTACGCAAGTCGAACGATAGCACCTTACGCTGGTCCGAATTGTAGCTGGCAATGATCATGTTGTTATGATACCCCGTGCCACTGGGCAATCTGGGACCACCGGAACCACTGGGGTCGAAACCATTGAAAAGATAGGTGTACTGCCTGCGAAGGCGAGCACTGAAACGGGCCGAACTTTTCCAATTCACATCATACAGAATGTTCATGTCCCAATCTAAAAACCCATATGTTTCGTTCCAGACCATGTCAAAATCAAAACCCGGCCCGTGCCGCTGCACAGGGCCTTTCTTAGGAAATATGGCATATTGAACGGTGCTATTGAGCTGGCGAATGTCTCTTCTCCTTACAAATCCTACCTCCGGATTGTAATTGGCTCCAACCACTTGACCTGACATTCGCCACGACCACTTCGGTACATCGTAGTTTACCTCAAAGCCGGAGGCAAAGGAATCGTCTGTTTTTGCTCCTTCGAACGATTGATGGTAAAACAGTTTACCATTCCACACGTTGTCAGCCGAAGCATGGTTATAGTCCATTCCCACCGTACGATTCCATTTGGCGTAGAACCTGGGGTCGTATTCTGTAATATCGGCAAAGGTTTGTTTGTTCACGAACAAGAAAGAGACATTGGACCTTGCCAGAACTTTTTGCTGCAATGAAAGTACCGAGTAATTGTATGAAGGCAAGCCGGCCTCATCGTTTTCACCGGCCTGCATACTCAATAGCCCCAACCTCAGGTTGTTGTTCACTTTTCCGCTAAGTCGCAAACCGGCCGGAATGGGGTTCTGAATATTTTGGCCGGTACTTTCATCGCGTGCTACTCCTATTCTCCTGGAAAAGAAAGGGCGTGTACCGTTGTTGCCGTAGCTGGCAAATAAATCGGCATTCTCTAAAAAAAACTGCCTTCTCTCCGGGAAGAATATCTCAAACCGATCCAGGTTGGTTACTTGTCGATCTACCTCTACCTGCGAAAAATCCGGATTTACGGTCAGGTCGAGGTTAAGCCCGGAAGTCACCGCGTATTTCATATCAAAACCGGCATCGAACGTAGTTTGAGAACCATCACCGTTCTGAAAATCCTTACTGGCCGAAGCAGCCACATAGGGTATAAAAGATATATTCGATCCGGGTTTTTTGGTTGGAGTATCCCAGTTCATCTTACGCAGAGAGGCCAGATTGATAATGCTAAAGTTGCGCGAAATAGGCGACCAGGTAGAACGTTCTGCTTCTTCACTATCAATCCGGTAAAAGTTTACGTTCCACTGGCTTTGATTTTCGCTAAATCGAATGCTTTTCCATGGTATGGCCATTTCTGCCACCCAATAGTCGCCATACATTTGGGCCTCGCCTCTCCATTTATTATCCCAATCCATACTGAAGGAGTTGCGCCCACTACCACCATTCACAATCAGGCCTTCCCTTCTTACCCCAAACGGGTTAATTCCGAAAATAAAGGCATTGGTATTATCTTGAAACGTATCGATTAGAAAAGAAAACGAATCGTTAGCATCTCCAAAAAAGTCTCTCCTAAGACTGGGAGTTATATAATTGCGTTCCGGTGAAAGGTTCTTCATAACTCCCAGTACGTAAATAAACTGGTCATCATACAGCACTTTGGCCACCGTTTGGGAACGGGCCAGGCTCGTATCCATAGGAAAGTACTGCATGAAGTTATAGGCCGAGTCGGCCAGAGACCATTGTTCATCAATAGCTCCATCAATCACAATAGGCGTATCGGTTCTTTTAATCTCAATTCCCTGAGCGTTCAGCAGGTTTACACAAAGCCCTAACGCCAAAAAAATAGTCGCGCACAGTTTTCTCATCAAACCAAAAATATTGTGCTCCAACTGCTTTTCGACTATAAATTATGTTAGTGGAAGAATGAAGATGCCAAAATCTCCTGTTCGATCGAAAAACACCTTTGCTCAGCGCATCACAATCTGACCGAAAAATGGCCTGTTGTGTGGCATAATACCATTATGATTGTTTTAAAAAGCGGTGAGGTTGTTGCTTAAATGTTTTGGTAAGCAGTTCATACAAGTCGGGGTGTCGCTGACGCATTAGCTCAGGACGCTCGAAAAAGTACTCTCCTGCTACGGCAAAAAACTCAATCGGGCTCATGGCCGCATAGGCTCTAATGTCTGACCGCTCCTCAGCTATTTCTTTAATTTTTCGGTGTACAAACTGGATCCACGGCATGGCAAACGATCGGTCTTCAAAACCGGGGGGTACCCCGTCTATCATCCCATTTTCCTTATCAAACAAATGAATAAATTCATGTAGTGCGGTGTTTTCATGGTCGTTTTCAAAGCCCTCATGCAAAGCCGGTTTAGAAAGAATCATCTTCCCTTCCATTTTACCAGAACCCACCATTCCGGTAATCATTTCGTCTGGATCATCGAGCTGAAACTGACGGTTAAAGGTAGTAGGGTAAAGTATAACCTCATTGAGATGGCGATAGGTACATGCCGGAAAACCGAATAAGGGAATCACCCCACTGCTGGCTACCAGAAGCCTATCGGTAAAGGTTACTTCGGTTTTTACCCCTGTAATGGTAACTCTGGCCAAAAAGCCCTGTACATCTTTCTCAAATTGCCTCTTCAGCGGTTCGCTGAGCTGCCTGTAGTAGCTCACCTTCTCTTCCAGTAGCTGCTGCCAATTGGGCGGATAAACAACCTTGATGCGGTGAACAATGCCATTTTTACTATTGAAGGTAAAGTAGATTACCAGTCCCAGACCAGCCAGCAAAACGAATGTCATCTGTGTTTACAATAAGACACTAATTAAGCAAGGCCTTTGGAATTAGAAAGGGATTCTTAAAGAAAAAGTCCGTTAGATCAGGTTAAGGACAATAAGACTAACGGACTTTTTGTGTTTAATAAAGATATCTATCACTCCTCTTTGAGCGACTTGACCGGGTTGACAGAAGCTGCCTGATATGATTTGGCCGCCACCGTAAGGACTCCTATACTCATTACAATAACTCCTGCAAATAAAAACACCACGGGGTTGAGTGCCTCTCTGAATTCAAACTGGTTTAGCCAGTTTTGCATAAAGTAGTAGCCAAAGGGCACTGCCAATACAAAGGCCATTAAAATTAGTTTTCCATAGTCTTTTGAGAGCAACAGCAACACTTGCATAACAGAAGCCCCATGCACCTTACGTACTCCTATTTCCTTAGATCGCTGCTCTGCCGAATAAGAAGCCAGACCAAGCAAACCCAGGGTAGAAATAACAATAGATACCAGGGCAAATAGGTTGGCCAGGGTACGCATGGTTTGTTCGGCTTCGTAGCTCTCAGCATAGGCCTGATCGATGAACTGATAGCGAAAATCTTCTCCCGGATTTAGCGATTGGGTTACTTGCTCTATGGCCGCCAGGGCATCGGAAGTATTCTCATTTGTTCTTATCAAAACAATCGAAGAATTACTCGGAGATATGCAGGTAATAATAAGCGGAGCAATGGGCTCATAAAGATCTTTCATGTGGAAGTTCTTAACCACTCCAACAATCTTACCATCAATTCCCCAAAAAGAGAGCTTCTTGCCAATGGGGTCTTCAAAGCCCATAAGTTCAGCCGCTACTTCGTTGATAATGAAATTGGTTGAATCCTGAAGTTGACTGGAAAAACTACGGCCGGCAAGAATCTCCATACCCGTAGTTTCAATAAAATGCTCATCGGTGAGCATCACGTTTACCTCATAGCCTTCGTTAGGGTTTTTACCTTCCCAATTGGCCGAACTGGTTGAGCGGCCGTAGTTGAGTGGGTTGCCAGAAGCTCCCGATACATGGGTAACTTGCGGTAGCCTGAGCAATTCATTTTTGTAGGTCTCCAACCTGGAGGCCAAGTCACCTTCCAAACTCACCGCCAATAAATTGTCTTTATTCAACCCCAGATCTTTGTTTAGCACAAAATCGATTTGGCGGTAAATAACGGTAGTTCCAATAATGAGCAAGGTAGAAATGGCAAATTGAAAGACCACTAACCCCTTTCTAAAATAAGAGGCAAAACCGGACTGCTTCACCACTCCACCTTTCATGGATTGAATAACATTGAATGTGGGCAATAGCAGTGCAGGGTAAGTACCGGAAAGAAGCCCAACACCAAAAATGAGACCCATGAGAAAAAACCAGGTTTCGGGAGCTTCAAAATTCAACACCAGGCTTTTGCCTACCAATTCATTGAACAACGGTAAAAGAAACGCCACCACAACGGCAGAAACAGCCACCGCGCAGCCTGCAAGAAGAAAAGCCTCTAAGTAGAATTGAGTACGAATTGACTTTCTGGCAGCTCCCATAACCTTGCGCAGACCAATTTCCTTAGACCTGCGACTTGACCGGGCCGTGGTAAGGTTCATAAAGTTAATACAAGCCACAAGCAAGATGAAGATGGCTACTACCGTCATTATCCGTACGTATTCAATTCGCCCACCCGATACTACGCCATTGTCAAAAGCCGAATAGAGGTAGGTATCTGAAAACCGATGAATTATAAGCTCTTCATCGCCAGCGTTGGGGTTGCCCTGGGTGTGCTTCTTTATTTCCATGCGGATTTTATCTGCCACCGCCTGTACTTTATCGGTATCGGGTATCAAAAGGTAGGTTTCAAAAGCACCATTGCCCCAGTCTTCTACCCACGGATTGGCCGCAAAATAGGCCTGTGCCGGCAGCAGCCACTCAAAGTCGAGGGTTGATTCTGTACCCGGAGAACGAAAAACTCCTGTCACCTGCACATCGAACTGTTCTTCTACCTTAAATACCTGCCCCATAGCCTCGTTTCGCCAGTTGGGGCCAAAATGCTTTTCGGCTACTCGTTCAGAAATTAACAGACCCGATGGAGAATTGAGGGCTGTTTGGCTATCTCCCAACAGCAATTCGAACGAAAACATGGTAAGAACCTCGGGACTGGCAAACCTACCAGATTCTTCAATGGCCTGGTTGTCTCTGGCAATATCCATTGGCATAGACCAGCTCAGCCAGGCTACTTCAGCCACTTCTGTGTATTCGCTTTTCACCAGATCGCCCAACGGCTTTGGAATAGAAGTGCCCGTGTTTACCTGACCATTGGATTGGCGCATGTTCCTAAATACCTGATAGATTTGATCTCCGTTGGTATGGAAGGCGTTCACATTTCGCTCGTCTTGCACCCATAACAAAATGAGTATGCTGGAAGCCATACCCACAATAAGCCCCAATAAATTTAGAGCTGTGTAACCCTTATAGCGCATGGCGTTTCTCCAGGCTATTTTAATGTAGTTTTTGAACATAATATGATTAGTTTGACCTTTAAAAATTCTGATTTCGCGAATAATTCCCGGACGGAATAGCAGGAGTACATCCCAATAAAACAACCATTTGGCACGCCTACGACCATTCTTCAGGCGGTTGGAAAACAGCTCTTCCAAATCTCCCTCCACGTCTTCCAACAGGGCAGGCTCACAAAACCATCGTAAAAGCCGGATGGCCAATGAGGGAGGGTATAGATTGGGCGGCTGATTTTTCATAGAGCTTTAAAGTCAAAGGCTACAGAAGGAATAGCCTCCCAAAGTTTCTTTCGGTTTTCCATCACTTCTTCCAAGGCCTTTTTGCCATAAGGAGTTACTTTGTAGAAACGTTTTCTTTTACCACCTCGAATGGCCGTTGCCTCACCAAATTCTGACTGAAGGAACCCCTTCTTTTCCAGGCGGCTAAGAGCAGTACGCATGGCTCCTACACTCACTTTTCTATTGAGCCGATCCTCAATTTCTTCCTTAATCGATATGCCGTAGGCATTGTCGTATAGTATGGCTACAGTAAGCAAGAGAACCTCTTCGAACTCCCCTATTGAATACTTTCCCATGGTATGTTTTTTATTTAAGTCTTAAATGTAGCCAAAATATATAAAAGTCCTAAACGTAGTCTTAATAATGTTAATGACTCCCAATCACCGTAAGGGTTACAAAGTGTTCTGAATGTTTGTAAAGGGATGAGAAAGTATTGGCTCGTACTGCTTACCGGTTTTCATCTCCTTTCAGGTGAACTTTGTGCGCAAAAGGTACTTTTGGTTGGCAACAGTCTCACCTATTCTAACAAAATGCCTCAAACACTAGAGGCTCTAGCACGTGAAAACGGACATTCACTCGCTACGCATTGCCTTTGCAACCCCAATTATGGACTGGAAGATCATCTCAACGACAAACAACTCACTAAAGAACTTGCCAAAGACACTTACAACTTTGTGATTTTTCAACAGGGACCTTCTTCTCAGGCCTATGGTCGGGAAACGCTTTTTCGCTTTGGGAGACAACTGGCAAAGCTCTCTGAAAAACACCAGGCAAAGCCGGTATACCTTATGGTATGGCCCTCCTTAACTTACTACCATACTTTTGACGGGGTAGTGAAAAACTATTCAGAGGCGGCCGATTCCAATAAAGCAGGCCTCATAGCCCTGGGAACTGTTTGGCAGCACATACATGAGAGCAACGCTGGTTTTGACTTGTACGGGCATGATGATTTTCACCCCTCTTCCCTTGGCAGTCTGCTGGAGGCTATAGTTATACTGGCATTTATACACGAAGATCTGGACATAAAAACGCTAAAAGGCGCAACGCTTCGGCATCATTTCGATACGCCTGACCGTATGCACCAATTCCTTGGCCTGATTGAGGAGTCTCTACTTTCGAGCCGGTAACCTACTGCACAATAAAGCGAATGCTTTGAGCCACAGCTCCGTTGTTTACTCTCAATATATACAGCCCCGGAGCCAGAGTAGAAGTATCAATAGTTACTTTACCATCTTGCTTGGTTATACGAACATCTTCCACCATTCCGGCATTGGCTTCCAGAAGTATAAAGCGGTAATTTTCTACATCTCTGAAGATCGACAAGGTGAGTAACTCGCCACGCTGAACAGGATTTGGAGCAGCTTCCAGGCTTAAGTGGTTTATACCAAATCTTCGGGGTACCTTTCCATTGAAAAAGCGCTCGGCAAACTCAAAGGCCTTATGCCCTATTTTAATACCCATTTTCCTTCCCGGAATATCATCTACGGGTGGGTGAATTCCTCCCCAAATTCTTGAAAGGCTGGTTTGGTCAGAAGCATCACGATAGGTTGCCCATTGAAGTTTTACATCGACAGAAGGGCCTTCTTCAAAAACCAGAAACTGATTCTTTCGGGCAATGAATTCGCCCATTCCACCCGGAAAATACTCATCACCGGTTAAGAGAGTCAGTACTTCGGCCGCTGCCCTTGAAAATGTAGAATGACCTGACACATAGCCTGCAAACGGGGGGGTTACAAAAGTAGGTCGTTGGTAAGGCCACCAATCTTCAGCAAATATCCAATCAACTCCCGCCATATCGGTTCGGGGCTCCGGAATATAGAGAGGCCCGCGCCAGGCTTTCACCTTCACTTTACCCAAGCCACTTTGGTTAAAGCCTAGCAAAGGATCGTCATAATCTACCACATCTATAAAATTATACTCATAGGTAAAGCCCTGACGGTTAAAGCTATTAAAACGTGTATCGAACGACTGCCCCAAATCGGCCAAGGCCCTGATAGCCGAAATAGGTCGTATGTAATCGTAGAATCCTTTAACGCTCCAGGCCGCTACTGCGGCATCGTGCATGGCTCCTCCAAGCACAAAATAGGCCTTTATATCCCATTCCAGGTCGTCAAGAACCTGCCCCTCTCCTTTATACTTCTTCTGTAGCTCGGGATGATCACTCACATAATTAAGAATAGTGAACCAGTGCCCGGGAGGTGTTTCGGAATCCGGACCATCGGCCCAAAACTCTGCCAAAACTCTCGTATAGTCTCCTCTGGGCACTATATTAGGGGCATAAGGCTCACCCGTCTTGGGGTTTAGGGCATGGCCACTACCGGCATCTCCCCCCTGTTTACGTTTGTAAAATTCCTTGTAATCGTCCCAGGTTTCTGGCAGTTCCGTGGCATTGCCAATACTTCCCGGAGAAATGTCCCACATCACGTTGTCCCAAGGAGACAAATGTGCACTCCAAATAGATACCAGACTAAAATTCCATTTATAGAAATCGTGCCCTCCGTTATCAAAGTCATCAAACATTGGTGGCGGACCCGGATCCAGATAAACCCAATAGTTCTGACCATCCCGTTTCTTGAGCACTCGATCTGTTTCGTTGAGGGCAAAAGGCATCACGTTGCCCCACTCCGGGCTCAAAAAGGGCTGAAGGTCGCCACTACTAAAGCCACTCTGACCAATGAATACATCTAATGCCAACTGCTGAAACCTATTGAGGTTGGTAATGGAAGGATTGCCGCTGAGCATGGGTGCAAGCGGGCGATTTGTAGGTTCATAGTATTGATTGGCGTAGTCGTTGACCTCATTGGAACCATCGCGCAGGCCATAATCGATATAACATTGACCAATGAAGTTTCCAAAAGCAGCCGAACTACCATCGAGCGCCACCTTGTTATTGTCGGGATTGTAGCCCATGTAGGTCATGAGGCCGCGATAACGGCTATACAAACTGGTGTATCGCGGTGACTTTTGAAACCGATGACTAAGCAGGCGAAAGGCTGCATGACTGATTACCTCTTCGATATCCAGCGATGATTTATCGAGCGATGCCAGAGCTGGGCTGGTACAGCTAAAACCATTGACGGTTTTTCCCAATAAATAGGGCTCTGCTTCGGGGTCAAGATAGGCCCATGCATCGTACATGGCGGCAGACAGATGAAAAAGATTTCGGGCGTGTACGGTTGGCCGTGCCAAATCGTTTCTAATGGAATGAAGAAGCCTTTCATTCCACTCACGAGCCACCGAGTGTTGAGCATGGCCCCACGACACAACAGAAAAAAATAGACAAATGGCCAGCAGAGCTCTATGCATGTTTTTGTGCTTTAAACCAATGGATTACCGAATATAGCCAGTGCCGCTGGCAAAGCAAAATAAGAAAATCATTCTGTGGTTTCATGCCAAATGATGCTCTTGAAACAAGATAAATATGTATTTTTCCCATTCACTTAAATGCTCAGTGCATGCATCATCTGGACTACTACCCTTTACTTCTCATTTTTGCCATAGCCTGGGGCGTTCCTTTGATACTCTCCTGGCTAGAGATTGGCAAGATTCCCTCAGTGATTGTAGAAATCATTTTGGGGGTAATGATCGGGCCATTTGTGCTGGACTGGGTGGGAGAAACTCCCTATATGGAGTTTTTGGCTAATACGGGCTTCCTATTCCTTATATTTCTGGTAGGGCTGGAAATCGATGTAAACAAAATCATCAGTTCGCTTTCGGCCTTTCATTTCAAGCTTAAATCCATTTTAAGCAATACCTTCATGCTGGCCATGGGTATTTATCTTGGCACCCTGGCTTTATCTTTTCCGGCTCTGTGGCTCATAGGCCGTTTTCACGATATCAATGTAGTTTTCTACGCGCTTTTGTTCCCTACGGTAGGTATAAGTATTACGGTTCCTATTCTCAAATCGAGTGGAGAAATCAAGCGCAAGTTTGGTCAGATTTTACTCATGCAAGGCAGTATTGCCAACCTCCTGAGTATACTCCTTATTTCCATTTATTCCGGCTATGTTAAAAACGGGCTCGACTTCGACCTGCTGCTTTTTAATTTCATATTCATTGCATTTTTGGTGTTTCATGCTATCGGAAAAAAGCTCAACCGCCTACGCACCTTTCAGAAGGTAATCTATCGGCTGGAGCATGCAGCAAACCAAATTAAAGTAAGGGGTGCCGTGGCCTTGTTTTTTGCCTTTGTGGTAATTGCCACGGTGGTAGAAACTGAACCTATTTTAGGGGCATTCTTTGCCGGACTTTTGTTGAGCCTGTTCATTACAAAAGATCGGTCGGCCTTGCTTTTTAAGCTTGACGGTATGGGCTACGGCTTCTTCATTCCAATTTTCTTTATCAATGTGGGTATTAATCTGGATGTTTCCAGTCTATACCAAATTGGTGAATCATATGGGTTTATCTTGCTTCTGGTGGCGGGCTTTTTTGTAACTCAAACCATACCCGCCCTAAGCCTGGTACGCCTTTTTGGGTTAAAAAAAGCTATTTCAGGAGGTAGTTTGCTTTCGGCAAGGTTGGGTGAAACTGTTGCCGGAGCTCAAATTGGTCTTGCCCTGGGCGTGCTGGACGAGTCGGAAAATGCGGCAATTGTAACCGCTTCCATCATTACTTGTTTGCTTGCTCCTATGGTCTATAACCTTATGAACCGCAAGGATGAGGAGCACAAAAAGGTGATAATACTGGGCGGAAGCAGAGCCAGCTTACTACTCGCTGAGCGTTTTAAGCTGCACAATATTTCTTTTACCACCTATCTTCAACGCGATGAAATTATTCAGCAATTCGATGGTAAAAGCCTTCCTTATCAGGTAGTAAAACCACTCTCAACCCACTTTTTGGCATCATTAAAAATTTACAGTGGCGATTTGGTAATTGTGCTCACAGAGTCTAACCTGCTAAACCAACAGCTCACGGCCTTTTTAAAGAATGAGCTAAAGCATAGTAAAATCATTACCCGAAAACAATCTGTTACTCATGATTTGGTTGACAATAACTTTGAGGGAATTAAAACGGTAGATCATGAAGAGCTAATGGCCGGACATATAGAAGATATTGTATTGCGGCCTAATGCTATCGATTCTCTATCGACCAGTTTCGATGTGTACCGAATTGAAGAAATAACGATCAGTAACAAAGCAATTAACCGCAAGCTGGTGAAAGAAGTCGCATTCCCTCCTACCGGATCGTTGGTTATACAAAAGCGGGGTGGAGAAGTTTTTATTCCTCATGGCAATACGCATTTGCTTCTGGGCGATCAGCTTACCGTTATTGGAACCGGTGCGGCACTGGCCGAGTTCAGAAATATTCTTGAGGGAAGGTAAAGACCAAATTGGATTACCATTCGCCACCTTTCGTGTGCATGGCTCATAAACGTAGAGGCTGTCTCAAAAACTAAACTGGGTGAGCGTCACACTGAGCTTGCCTGCCTGCAGCAAAAGCAGGTTTCAGGGACCTCCTCTTTCTTATTGATCAAATACAAAAGGTACTTCATCAGCCGAACTCAATTATTTATCCTTTCTATTACATGCACCCAACCGTCAGTAAACTCTCCGTTAGACCTTAGTTTAAGCATGGTTGAAACAGCCTTGTTCCTATCTTCAAACTCAAGAACATATACATAGTCATATCCACGCACTTCATTGCTATAAATACCGGCTTGAGGATAGGTGTCTTTTAATTTATCCACCAATACTTTGGCGTATTGACTTCCCGGGTTGTAGGCTGCTACCACCAAAATGTAGCGCCCCTTAACCTTCGGTGTTTCTTTTGGCTCTTCCACCGGTTCAGGTTCTTGAGTAACTACTGGAGCGGGCACAGGTATGACTTCTTGTGCCTCTTTCTCTTCTTTAGCCGCCTCAGCTCTGGCCTTTGCTTCGGCCCTCATTCTTTCAAGCCCTTTTTGCCTGATATCTTCCAGCAGCTTATCAAAATCGGCTTCACCTTTTATTCTTCTTTCTTTTTTATTGCCGCTGTGCAAGCTTGCATAGTAATGCACAACGGTTTCCTGATCTTCTATTGAGATAAGGTTTTTGTCATATATCTCCTCTGCCCTTAATCGATCAATTATTCGGTTTGCCTCTCGACTTAAAGCCTCCTGCTTATCAATACCAGCTTTTTTATTGAATATAAAATGTAGACCAACCTCATTAAAGCCGTTCGAGATAATTGGCGTTTCTTTCTTCCCAAAGTCGTAATTATAGGTAAAGCGAATGTTTGGTTTCAACCGTACACCTATTCCAGCATTCAAGCCATAACCATCGCGATAAGCCGCCATAAGCTGAAACTTGTGTTGCCACTCGAGCAGGGCAAGTATGTCTACCGCACTACCAAATAGCTCCTGATATCGCCAGGTTATATTTGGGGTAAGAGTAATGTTCCCCATCTGATCTAGCGAAAATTGGTAGCCCATACCCACTAGGTAATCGGCATTGGTGTTATCCGAAAGCTGCACATATTCATCATCAGAAAGGCTTTCATTAATAACATTCGGTACCGAAGCATTTATTTGAAGGCCTTTGTATTGATACGAGAGAGACAGGTTTAAACTGGCGGATGAGCCATTGCTACCCAACAGGTTTCTGATGAGCTCATCGTCCATACTTTCAACGCTTACTCTGCTGTCATCTAAAGAGAAAAGTGAAAGTGCTGCTTCTGCTCCTACTGAAAATCTATGTTGATTTAAAAGCCAAGCCTTAGTTAAACCTGCACTCAATTTAGTCTGGCGTAATAGCCCCGTTTCAAAGCTGTTTATATTCACATTGTAACCCCACTTTTGCCTGAATGGATTGGCAAAACTGAGCGAAAAAACCTGCGGAGCACCCTCTACTCCCGACCATTGCCCCCGGTATAGCAGGCTTAATTGCGCTTTATCCTGAAGCACAGCAGCAGATGGGTATGCCAGTGCAGGCTGCGCAAAATACTGGTTGATGAGAGGCACTTGCTGACTAAAAACAACACCCGGCAATACAAGCAAACAACATAAAACGAGTTTCTTTAAATGCTTCATTATTCTTGCTTATCGGGTTAAAATCAACACGGTTCCTCTAATTACTGACATGCCATTTGCAATATTTATCTCGTAGTAGTACGTACCGCTTGGCAATGGCTTTCCTTTGAAAGTACCCCTCCAGTTGTTTTGGTAGTTATGGGTACTGAAAACCAGCTGCCCGTTTTGGCTATAGACTTTCACCTGATTATTCGGGTTATCCTGAATGTCGTCTACCACCCAGGTATCGTTTTTACCATCTCCATTTGGAGTGAAGAAGTTTTTAATTCTCGCATCAGGTCTATCCTTGGTAAAGTCTCTTATTTCTTCCGATTCAACATTTACTACAGCAATTTCCAAGGCTTTCTCATGGTACAGACCACCAGAATCAGTTGCCCTGACACGAATGTGAAGCACCTCTGTTTCTTCAAAGTTTACCATTTGGGAGGTGAACAATTCATCTCCCACAATGGCAAACCTGGCGTTGTGTGTGCTTCCATTACCCTCTACTAGCTCATAAGAAAAACTATCGCCAACATCCTGATCTTCAGTGCTGAACAAGCCTACCAATACTTGCTCATCATCTGTTTCTTCAATGATTTGATTGCTCAGAAAAATATCCGTGGGTTGTTCGTTTACATCGTTAACAGTGATGGTAAAGACCTTTTCAAAAGTTCCGCCTCTGCCATCGTTGGTCTTTACTCGTATGGTATAGTCAGACTTAGCTTCAAAATTGAAAGGCTCTGCTGCTCGTAGCTTGTCGGTGGTTATGCCAAAGGCATTGTTGTCTTCAGCACCTGCGCCTGGTACCAGGCTGTAGGTATGCACATCGGCCAAATCATTATCGGCAGTAGTCAATCGGCCAATTTCATCTCCTATGGCATTATTTTCATCAATGGTTAGGACAGATAGTGTAATGTCTGTTGGCAAGCTATTGAAAGCAATAACTAGCTGCTCAGTACGTACGAAAGCATTTTCTGCAAGGTCCATCAATGTATTTGGCAACATGGCCACTATCACTTCATCATTTGTAATAGCAGAAAGTGAGACTTTAAAAACAAGGTTATCGGTTGTTTCAAAGGATATTAATTGTGCGTTTGTAAGTTGAAGGTCAGAAGACTCGAAGCCAACCACTTCTTCCGTAAAGGTGAAGGTGAGGCTAAAAGGGTTAAAATCATTTAGCTCTGTCGGAACATTGCCAATACTCACCTCCGGAGCCGTAAAGTCTGCCATTACACTATGTTGCGCTGCAGCTAAATTGCCATTGGTTGCAGCATCTTCAGCCACATTTGCTGCTACGTCAACTGTCACCGTTCCATCAGTAGTTGGCGTAATTTCCGCTGTATACACCAATGGGCTTACTTGATTGAAATTGGAAGCGGCACCATTTCCAACAACAATATCATCAACCGCAAAGCCAGTTACAATCTCGCTAAAAGTGAAAGTGGTAGTAAAGGCCTTATTGGTAAGACCATTTACTCCACTATCTATGACTAAGGTTGGAGCTAAATAGTCTGCTTGAACACTAAATGGTACTGCGGCCGTGTTTCCATTAGTAGCCGCATCTTGAGCCACATTAGCCGCTACATCTATGGTCACCGTTCCATCAGTCGTGGGCGTGATATCGGCCGTATAAACCGAGGCGCTGGTTTGAGAGAAGTTCGAAGCAGTAGCGTTGCCCAGGGTGATATCCCCTATCACAAAACCTGTTACATCTTCTGAGAATGTGAATGTTGCAGTGAATGTGTTATTGGTTGGGTCTGGTGCTGTGCTTGAAATGACGACACCCGGATTGGTCAAATCGGCTTCTACACTAAATTGAGTAGCTGCAGTGTTGCCATTACTTGCAGCATCCTGCGCGACATTAGCCGCTATATCAATGGTT
>NZ_DBHC01000027.1:17103-72649 GCF_002296035.1 Roseivirga sp. UBA838 | reverse complement strand
TAAGAACAACTACTCGGGTATAGCCGATGTGGTTAAAATTCGTAATAACAGCTATTCTATTATGCCACAGGGAAACGAGAACCGGAAAGTTTCGGTTGACTCGTGGTCTTCCAGCGCCAACTTTTTCGAATTTTTTGGATTTCCCCTTATTGAAGGTGACCCCACCACTGTACTCAACGATCCTTCGGCCATAGTGCTCACTGAAAGCACTGCGCGAAAACTGTTTGGTAATGCCAATGCAATGGGCAAGACGGTAACCATCAGGGTGGCATCGTTCGATAAAGAATTGGTTGTGAAGGGTATAGCCCAGGATGTTGAAAATACACACATTCCCTTTGAAGCAATTATACCATGGGAAATGACAGATTCAAGGGGCCGCAGTATTCCACACATGTGGTATCAGGCCTCTTTGTATACCTATATAAAACTGGCCGATGGTTACCCTATAGACCTGATCAGGCAAAGCCGAAATGCAAAGATCGCTGAAGAAGATCCGGAGCATGCCGATATGTATCGGTTTGATTATGTGCCTTTAACTGATATGTATTTGGGTACAAGTCATGTACAGTTCATGGCTTTTGAGTCGGGCAACATCAACATAGTCAATACCTTACTCTTTATAGCCATTACCGTATTGTTAGTGGCATGCATAAACCATGTAAATCTGCAAACGGCCAAAGGGTCTAAGCGTGCTTTGGAAGTAGGTGTGCGTAAGGTAATGGGAGCTCACCGTAAACAACTCATTTATCAGTTTCTGGGCGAGTCGGTAGTTGTAACCACTATGGCTGCGGCTTTAGCCGTTTTAGTGATAGATATTGTACTACCCTCGTTCAATCAGTTGTCGGGAAAATCATTTACCACCGGTTCTTTAATAGAGGTAGGTTTATTTCCCTTATTAATCATTATTACACTGCTCACGGCCTTTTTTAGCGGGGTGTATCCAGCGTTGGTCTTGTCTTCTTTTCAACCTTCGAGAGTGCTTAAAATTTCGGCCAATGCCAATTTAAAAGGAACCAAAGCCAGAAAGGTGCTAATCTTCTTTCAGTTTGCCATATCTCTTTTTCTTATTGCGGTTACGGCCATAGCCTATCAACAAACCCGCTATATCAATAGCAAGGAGCTGGGTTTTAACAAAGATCAGGTATTAACCTTCAGTATTTCTACCAAAAACCTGAGTGGTAAGTTAAGGGCCTTTCAGGCGGAGCTAGAAAGCAATCCTGGCGTTTTATCTACCTCAGCCAGTACAGATATTTTAGGATTGGGCTATACTAATAATTCGGGCGAATTTTACCCCAAGTCTAATCCTGAACAAAGCATTCGTACCACGTTGTTTGGTGTAGATCATGACTTTTTGGATACTTATCAGATTGAGGTGATTGAAGGACGAAACTTCGATAGAACACTTTCTTCCGACTCCATGGCACTAATTGTAAACGAAACATTTGTAAGCCAGCTTGGGGGCACCAATCCGCTCAATGAAAAAGTAGCACTTTTTAATGCTCAAAATGAAGGATTGCCAATTATAGGTGTGGTTAAGGATTTTCATTTCCAGAAATTGCACCAGGAGATTAGCCCGGTGGCTTTTAGAATTGCGCCATGGAACATTTGGAACCTTTCCGTATTGGTAGATAAGGAGCGGATTGCAGAAACTCTGTCTTTTTTGGAAACCAAGTGGAACGAATTTGAGCCAGAAGAAGCATTTACCTATTCTTTTGTAGACCAAAAGTTTGAGCGTTTTTATGAGTCGGAAATGCGATTGCTCAAAGCCATTACGGTGTTTTCCATCATCAGTATTGCGCTCACAGCTTTGGGGCTTTTTGGTATGGTCACTTTTGTAATAGAGCGAAAAACCAAAGAAATAGGTATACGCAAAGTACTGGGTGCCTCTGTTTTGCAAATCAACAGTATTATTTTTAGGGAGTTTCTTCTGCTTTTAATTATTGCTGCGGCAGTGGCCAGTCCACTCATTATTTGGGCAGGACAAGACTGGCTCTCGCAGTTTGCCTATCGAATAGATTTTGGAATAGCTCCCATATTTTTAGCGGTGCTGCTAACGCTCGTAGTCATTAGCCTCACGGTGGGTTTGCAGAGCATAAAAGCCGCCCAGCAAGACCCTGTAAAGTCGCTGCGCAATGAGTAAGCCCTTCAACCCAAAGATTGCCCGGAGAGAGAGTCCTTCCCGATTTTCGATGGGACTTCCGGTTTTAATATGGCTGATATTGAGTGCGTGTAACTCTCAGAACCAAGGAATAGTCTCACTTAATGAGCTACCTCAAAATCGGGCCGATTATCAGTCGGTAATGGTAGCCGAACTATCGGGGCATCAGACCTTGCCCGATGGCTCCAAAATGGTTAGCAGGTGGTCAGCAGATGGTAGGGCACAGGCCAAGGACTACCTAAAGGCCCGACTGGAGGAGTTAGGGCTAACTGCCAGAGAACATAACTATAAGGCGCCAAACCTTTCCCCGGCCATAGACCTGATTCTCAACCCCTTTAAAGGGAGTAATGTGTATGCAGTACTACCTGCCACTGAAGAAAGTAACGAGTATGTGGTGTTGGGAGCCCACTATGATACGGGAAAGAGGGGAGCGCCTGGTGCAATTGATAATGCTACAGGAATAGCTTTAGTATATAGTGTGTTGAAAGAATTGACTCAAACAGACCAACGGGCCAGAAATGTTATGGTCGTGTTTTTCGATCAGGAAGAAGAGGAGCTTATTGGTAGTCAGGCTTTTGCAGGTTGGCTGGCCGATACGGATTGGGAGGTCCACTCGGTGCATTGCTTCGATATGGTGGGCTGGGACTCTAACGGAGATTGGGCTATGGAGACTTTCTCGCCCAATGAGCAACTCAGTGAACTTTACCGCCAGGTAGCGCAAAAGCGGGGTATTCCTCTGTTTCAAAAAGCAATTAACCCTGTGGGTTTTGAAGTAGGAGCAACGGACTTCGATGCGTTTGTTCTGCCCGGATTCAGTGTAATAGGAGCCGGGGAGTGCTATTATCATGGAGATTCTAGTCCGTACAAAGACACTCCGAAAGACACCTACGAAACCGTAAATTTTGACTATCTGCTGTCTTGCACTCAGTTGGTAGAGGAGGTCATTAAATCTATAGTGATATGAGAGACAGCGAACAAACTACGATTGAGGATTTTAAGGCGCACTCTTTGCCTGGCCTGGCCCTGCTTTTAACTCTTTTGTTTTTTGCTTACAGGGGAGTAACCTATGCATGGTTGGGCAGTTGGCTGCCATTGGCTCTGGTTGCATTGGTGATTTTCTTATTGTTCTTTTCGCTGCAAAAGTCTGCCAAAGGCTTTGGTCGTGCGCTACGTTTTTGGGCGGTGTTACTCATTATCTGGTCTTCAATTCGACTGCTTCTTAGTACAGTAAATCAGTTTCTTAAACCGGTGCCGGAGGCTCATATTGCCGAACAACTGGGGTTTTTGGGAGCGTTAACCAGCCTGTTGTTTCTCTTTTCGGGCATAATACTTTATCGTTCTTCTTCCCGATTCTTAAAAAAGTCTCAGACATCTTAAGCCAACCGATCGACCATGCTTAAAAACTATCTCATCACTGCATACAGAAGCCTAAAGCGTAATAAAGCCTATACCATACTCAATGTATTGGGACTAACGTTGGGCATTACCTGCTTTGTATTGGTAGGCTTGTATGTGGAAAATGAATGGAGTCACGATCGCTTTATAAGTCATCCGTCTTACCGCTTTTTACTTACCGAACAAACCGGTGATGGGGAAGAGAGAACGTATGGTACGGTGGGAGTAAAAACTTTTAACACCATAGAAGAGCAAATTTCGGGTGTAGAAGATATTCTAATGGCCAGGGATCATGGTGCGGGGCCTTTGTTGGTAGAGCACGGTCAGGTTAAGTTCAAGTCAAGGAAGTTCTTTTTCTCCGAACCTGAGTTTTTCGATTATTTCGACATTGAGCTATTGCAAGGCAATGCCAAAACCGCCCTGGCTGAGCCCCAAAATGTAGTAATCAATGCCTCTACTGCCCGTAGAATATTTGGAGAGGCAAACCCAATTGGCGAAATGCTTCATTTTTCCGGAAGCATGAATTTTACAGTTCAGGTGACAGGCGTTATTGAGGATGTGAAGAACTCTCATTTGCAGTTCGATTTTCTCTTCAACTTCAATTTACGTGATGAAAAGGAAGACTATCAAATTATTCGCGAAGGCTTTGCCAATTCTGTGTATGGTTATTTCACCCTGTCGGAAGGAGTAGCTCCCGAAGAAGTGGCCAGTCGAATTAAGGCCTATTACAAGGAGCTCTACAGAGATAATGCAGAGGTATATGCTGCGCTCGATAGGGAGAGCTATGTGCTGCAACCGGTACACGATATCTACTTTGGTTCTAACCATGTGACTTTCGATGAAGGTTTTAAAAAGGGCAATAAAGACAACCTGCTATTGCTGGCTACAATTGGCTTTTTTATACTGACCATCGCCTGCATGAATTACATCAACGCCTCTACGGCCAAAGCTATCAAGCGAGTAAAAGAGATAGGGGTTCGGAAGGTATTTGGCGCTTACCGTATTCAGTTGTTCAGTCAATTTATGGGTGAGGCCCTGCTAGTCACACTTTTGGCAGTGCTCTTTTCCATTTTACTAACCGATCTGGCCTTACCCTATTTCGAAAACTTTATGCAAACCTCCTTTCGGCATCATTTACTGGCCAATCCGGTGTATTGGTGGGGGCTTTTTTTCATTTTAATCTTGGTAACCTTATTGGCCGGGACCTATCCGGCTGTGTTTGTAAGTGGCCTTAAACCCGGAGAGTCGCTGCGTCAGGGGCTCAGGCCGGGCTGGTTGCGTGGCAATGGGCTAAGATCCTTGCTGGTAGGAACACAACTGTTTTTTGCCGCTCTTCTAATGAGTTCTATTTTTCTCATCTTAAAGCAGAATAAATTTTTGATGCTCAGGGAATTAGGTTTTAGTAAAAATGATATTCTCATTGTGCCGAACAATTCTCAGAAGGTGGCCGACCAGCTTACCACCTACAGAAACGAATTGCTCAAAAGCCCTTATATCTATGCTGCAACCACCGGCATGGATGTACTTGGTTTTGGTTCTACTAACAATTCCGGTACGGCAGTACTCGATGGCCAGTCGATAGATAGAGCTCCGGTTTCCACCTATTTTACCGTAGGCATGGACTTTCTGGAGATACAAGAAATTGAGGTGGTTGCCGGTCGTTCGTTTGCACCTGGCCATGCCGCAGATAGTTCGGCAGTTTTAGTCAATGAAGCTTTTGTACGAGCCAATGGATTGAGTATAGAACAGGCACTGGAACAAAGGCTCCGTTTATATGGTCCGGAGTCGGGGAGAAGGCCGATTATTGGCGTGGTTAAAGACTTTAACTTTCAGTCCTTACACTCCAAGGTGGCTCCGGCTGTTTTTACGGTAAGTGGAAAAACCAATTGGTTCTGGACCATAAAAATTGATCCTAATCGCAAGAAGGAGGCCATTGCTCATGTAAAAAACAGTTGGGAGGCCATTGAAACCAATTACCCCATGGGTTACTGGTTTTTGGAAGACAACATTAATGGCTTTTATGAAGAAGAGACCAAACTTCAGAAGGCCATTCAGGTTTTTGCCATACTCTGCATTGTTATTTCATGCCTGGGCATATATGGCCTGACTGCTTACACCATCGAAAGGAGAATAAAGGAAATTGGTGTACGGAAGGTTTTAGGAGCCGGTGTAAAGCAGTTGGTCTGGTTAGTCAATCAAAAGTTCGTATACCTCTTTGCTATTGCCTTTCTGGCTTCGGTTCCGTTGGTCTATTACTTCATAGACCAATGGTTGCAAAGTTTTGCCTACCGGATCAATATCGGTGTTTCTGCCTTTGCGCTTGCCGGGCTCACAGTACTTGTTGTATTGCTCCTTACGGTGAGTATTCAGGCCGTAAAAGCAGCCTTGTGTAACCCTGCTCAAACTCTTCGCTCCGAATAATCGAAAAACTCAAAATTAAACAATATGCTAAAGAACTATTTTAAAATCGCCTTTCGCACCCTTTGGAAAAACAAGGCCTATGCCTTTATAAATATCATAGGGTTGGCCATTGGTATAGCGGGAGCTACTCTCTTTCTCACCTTTGTTAAGGCTGAGTTGAGTTTTGATAAAATGCATTCCAAATCCGACCGGATTGTAAGGCCGTTGACCATTCAGACCAATCTCGATGAACACCGTTATCATGGGGCCAATCCCATGATTTTGGCTACAACTCTGCTGGAAGAACTTCCCGAAATAGAAGATCAGGTTACCCTCTATCGCTATGGCAACCAAATTAATTACAAGGTCAATGATCAGAATTTTACGGATAGAGATTTCTTTTTTACCACTCCTGAGCTTTTTAGGGTCTTTGATTTTAAGCTGCTTCGTGGTGATGCAAGAACTGCTCTTGCCCAACCTAAGTCTGTGGTTATTTCACGTTCCAAAGCCATCGCTGTTTTTGGAACGGAAGATGTGTTGGGAAAAGTCATTCTTACTCAGGGCGGTAATGTAGAAATTACCGGGGTAATGGAAGACATTCCGGACAATTCGCATCTTTTTGCCGAGCTGTTCTTTAGCGAACTGCTTCCGCCCAACCTCATGGAAAGCGTAAAAAACTCCTGGACCGATTTTAACTCCACCTCATACCTGGTGCTTCAAGAAGGAATTAGCCATGACGCATTTGAAACCAAAGCATCGAACCTGGCACGTTCTAAAATGCCACAAAACGTAGCTTCTATGGTAAGGTTCGAATTTCAGAATTTAGAAGATATTCATTTTGAGTCTGCCCATATTGAATCGGATATTGCCCGATTTAAAAGTGATAAAACCTACACCACCATTTTTATTTTTATTTCTCTGTTTCTGGTAGTTATTGCCGCTGTTAACTACATGAATTTGGCAACTTCAAAGGCTGTTTTCAGGGCAAAAGAGATTGGAATTCGCAAGGTTGTGGGGGCAGAGCGCAAGCAACTTATAGCTCAAATACTTACTGAGTCGCTGGTTATAGCTTTCATAGGCTTGTTTATTTCTATTGCCATTACCGATATTACCATGCCATTCTTTAACCAGTTAACGGGTAGAAACTTTGAGTTTAGCTGGTATAGCCTGCTCAATTATGCCGATATACTCATAGGCCTTACGGTGGTTATCGGGGTTCTGTCAGGTATATATCCTGCTCTCTTCATGACTGGTTTTAAAACGGTAAGTATTCTCAAAGGAGAGCAGGTAAAGGGAGGTTCGTTCAACATTCGCAAGGCCCTGGTTATTTTTCAATTCATTTTGTCTACTGTACTCATTATTTCCACTTTGGTGGTCTCTAACCAAATGAGTTTCATAAAAAATAGAAACCTCGGTTTTAACCAGGAAAACCTATTGGTTATAGATATTAATAATGGTGCGGTAAGACCGGTGTTCAAAACCATGAAGAATGAATTTGCCCAGATACCCGGGGTAGAGAGTGTTGGAGTGGCTTCGCGAGTTCCGGGTGAGTGGAAAAACATAAACAGGGTAGAAGTGAGCGCTTTCAATAAGGGTGGAGCTGTGATGGATTCTACTGAGCTGTATTACATGAGTTTTGACCCCGACATGTTGAAAACCTTTGATATTAAGCTGGCCGATGGTACGTTTTTTAGTGGTAATGATGTATCTGACAGTACAAAAATTCTGATCAATGAGGCCGCAGTTAAATCGTTGGGTATTGAAAACCCTATAGGGGCAACGCTACAACTGGAAACGCGCAGCGGAGACGGCAAGTACACAATAATTGGGGTACTCAAAGACTTCAATTATCAATCGTTGCACACCAGTATAGAACCTCTTATTGTGGGTGCCTGGAATAACGAAGCCGCAGTTATCGACTATTTTATTTTAAAAGTTTCAGGACAAAATATCTCCGGTATTATAGATGAAGCCAGAAAGGTTCACGAGAAATTCGACAACCGCACCGTTATGGAATACCATTTCCTCGATCAACAACTGGAAACCTTCTATGAGTCCGACCGTCAGGCTCAGGTTATTTTCACCGTTGGGGCCGGTTTGAGTATTTTCATTGCCTGTTTAGGCCTGTTTGGTTTGGCATCGTTTACCATTCAGAAAAGAGTGAAGGAGTTGGGTATAAGAAAAGTACTTGGCGCTAGTGAATGGAAACTGTTTATGCTGCTTTCAGGCTCTTTTACCCGGCAAATTTTGCTGGCTTTTGTTGTTGCCTCTCCAATAGCCTACTGGATTATGAACAACTGGCTGCAAAACTTTGAATATAGAGTTAGAGTAGGGGTAGACGTGTTTTTGCTTTCAGGCTTAGGAGTATTGTTCATAGCCATTGTTACAGTGAGCTATAGAGCTTTAAGAGCGGCCAACTCTAATCCTGTCAACTCGCTTCGAAGCGAATAACCTTTTTTGTAAGTAATTGATAACCTGTAGGTTGTTTATGTGATAAGATCGCTGAAAGAATTAAATGTTCGGTAAAAAATTAAAAGCGGAAAATTTTTTTCCGCTTTTTTTCTTTTGGCAGGGTAACCTTTAGGGAGAATTGGAATAAAGGCACAGAATTGATGGTAAACACATGATCAAGGAAAGCCTGAAGTACATTGCCACTGAGCTGGACGACTTCCTAAAGAGAAAATACAACTCTCAGGAAAGCCGTGTTCAGCTTGGTGCTATTTTAGATCAGGGGGGAGCTATACCGGAAGAAAATCGGAATAAGGTTCTGGTTACTTTGGTAAACCTGGAACATGAAACCACCACTAATACTACTCTGCATGGGCGGGTAAACTCAGGAAAGCTAGATCAGTACTATCCGCCCCTGAGCTTCAATATGAATATACTTTTCTCCGGTTTATTTAACCAATATGAAGAGTCGCTCAAATTTATTTCAGACACCATTTACTTTTTTCAGGCCAAGCCCATATTCAATGCACAAAACTCTCCCAATTTAGACAGTCGTGTGTTGCAACTTACCCTGGAGGTGCTCAAGCTCAATTCTAATGAAACCTACAACCTTTGGTCATCAATGGGGGCTAAATACGTTCCTTCCATTGTCTTTAAGGTGCGAATGCTCACCTTCCAGGCCGATCAGGTAATGGAAATTGTATCGATCATCAACACGCAAGGGGTGGAGGCCCGGCCTGTATGAAGAAGATCACCTATCGACCGCTTTGCCAAATCGATCTATTGCATAGCTACTATGTCAACGGAATTTTCAGAGATGCAAAGGTAGTGCCCGACCAAAAGGCACAGGTCTTTATGTGGAATGCAGGGTTGTTGTTTAAGTCTACCGAAAAAGGCTTTGCCCTTTACCACAATGAGAGCTTTGATGTAGAGTATATTAAAGAGCTCACGAGCTTTTTTGGCAATTTTTATCTGAGGTTCAATCTGCATAGTACGGCCAAAGACTTTATTTATATCACCGATACTTCTTTAGAGCAGCTGAGCCTTTATCATTTCTCCAACAAAAATGTTTCAGAGAATGACACAGGCCTGTTGTTACCTACTTTACAGGCCGACATTCTTATGTCAGGAACACTCGGGTTTATTGATATTCACCTGGATGAGTTTTTGGTCAATAATAAGCTGGCCAGTAAAGATTATACCATTGCCTTCAGTGCCCGTACTACTCAGTGGAACTATTACCTGGCCAATACAACAGAAGATCATTCACAGGAATATGTAATTCAAGACTCCGAGGGTAATTTGTTTTCAGGTCCCGAAAAGCTCGAAATATCCGATGGCTCCGTTGCTTATAAATATTCATCCGGCAGCCGATATTATCCTTTAAGAGAGCAGCCTGCACACTATTGCTCGCTCAAGAAAATAGGAGAGAGCAAGGCAGAAAGTAATGATGCATTGACAAACAATATTGTCATTGAGAAGCTGCCGGTAGCTTCTCCATCGTCCATAACCAGTATTGAAAATATAGATGCAGGCAATCAGGAAATAGCTTGTTCGTCCATCTATGTGTATTTATAGAATTATTAAGCAGTAAAGAATAAAACTATGGCATTATCACCACTCGCAAGTCAAACTCCAGGTGTTTATATCGATGAAGTAAACGCCTTTCCCAACTCTGTTGTGGAAGTTGCAACCGCCATACCCGCTTTTATAGGTTATACACCACAAGCAGAGTATGAAGGACAGTCGTACTTGAATACCCCTGTTAAGATTACCTCTTTTCAGCAATTTCAGGCCTTTTTTACATTTCCAAATCCACCGGCTCCGGCAGCTCCCGCTAGTCAATACTCACCGCAGTATTATCTCACTCAGCAGAAGAAGGCCCCGGAAAAAGGTTCTTATTACACTATCAATGGGAGCATTTACACCATTGATCCGGATCCTGGCACCATTTACTATTTATACAACAGTGTCCGTTTGTTTTTCGAGAATGGTGGAGGTTCGGCATACATTGTTTCTGTTGGGTCTTATGGAGCAGGCACAGGCTCGCCTGTTTCGCCTGGTAGCCAGATAGTGAACCCCAATGTGAAACTATCTGATTTGCAGAATGGCCTGGCTCAGTTGCAAAAAGTGACCGAAGTAACCATGTACGTGGTACCAGAGGCCACATTGCTCACAGCCAATGACAACAGTACACTAATGGAGTCTATGCTTATGCAAAGTGACCAAATGGGTACGGCCATGTCCTTACTCGATATTATTGGTGGCGATGCGCCAGACCCGATTCTTTACACGCAGGATATTCAGAATTTTAGAAATAGCACAGGTAATACCGGGTTAGACTATGGGGCGGCATACTATCCATTTCTAAATACAACCATTACAGAACTGGATGAGATTAGTTATGAAAACCTGAACGGTGGAGACACTAGTTCACTTTCTGCCATAGTTAATCCTCCTTCGGCTCCAAACCCCTCAGCTGAGCAAATTTTGAATAACATTAAAAATCCGCCCAAAGGCATGACCACTGGTCAGCTTAATCAGGCGCTAATGAATTCCAGCAAACAATACAAACAGGTAATGAACATTGTTCAGACCAAAATCAATACCCTGCCTCCCAGTGGGGCAATGGCGGGCATTTATACCCTGGTAGATAATACCAAGGGAGTGTGGTATGCTCCGGCCAACGTTACCCCGGTGGGTGCAGTCGGGCTTACCTTAAACATAAATGACTCCATGCAGGCAGGACTTAACGTAGATGCCGTAAGTGGTAAATCAGTAAATGCCATACGTTTCTTCAACGGACAGGGCATTTTGGTTTGGGGAGCCAGAACTTTGGATGGGAACAGCGATGACTGGCGATACATCAGTGTTCGCAGAACGGTTACGATGATAGAACAGTCCGTAAAGCTGGCAGCCAGGGCCTATGTATTTGCACCAAACGATGCCAACACCTGGCGTTCGGTGCAGAGTATGATAGAAAACTTCTTAACCAACATATGGAAAGAAGGCGCTTTGCAAGGAGCTAAACCAGCCGATGCGTTTAGTGTGGCGGTTGGCCTAGGCGTGACCATGACAGCCCAAGACATTTTGGAGGGAATCATGCGTGTATCCGTAAAACTGGCCGTTACTCACCCTGCTGAATTCATCATTATTCAGGTAGAACAGGAAATGGCTAAGTCTTAATCAGTAAACACAGAATTTAAAACATCATCAAAAAAACATAATCATGGCAGGAGAAACCGAAAACAATGTATGGCCAATGCCCAAGTTTAGGTTCACCGTAGACTGGGGAACCATTGCACAAAACATAGCCTTTCAGGAGGTTTCAGGGCTTGAGGCCGAAACACAAATTATAGAATATCGGGCCAGTAATAGTGCTCAGTTTAGCACTATTAAGATGCCGGGTATAGCCAAGTATGGCAACGTAACTATGAAGCGAGGCATTTTTGTCAAAGACAACTCCTTCTGGAACTGGTACAATCAGATTAAGATGAATACCATAAAACGGCAGACCGTTACCATTAAGCTTCTCGATGAATCGGGGAAGCCAACCATGGTATGGACGCTAACCAATGCATGGCCCACCAAAATTACCGGTACTGACCTGAAGTCTGACGGTAATGAGGTAGCTGTAGATACCATTGAAATAGCCCATGAAGGGCTCACAATTGCTAACTCTTAACCTTTTGAACTAAGCTAGCCATGGATTATCCGGCTCCGTCATTTTACTTTTCTTTATCCTTCGATGGTATATCCGGAGATGCCGATGCCGGCTTTCAGGAGGCTTCGGGCATTAGTGCCGAAATAGAAACAGAGGAGGTGGCCAATGGAGGAGACAATACTTTTAAGTATAAACTTCCTAAGGCTACTAAGTATTCGAATTTGGTTCTCAAAAGAGGCATTCTGTCGCCAAATTCGGCACTTACCCAGTGGTGTATAGAAACACTGACATCAGGGCTGGACTCAGCCATTAAAACCAAGTCGATTAATCTTTCCTTGCTTAATGCGGATAAGTCGCCCCTGATGACCTGGAATTTTGTGAATGCTTATCCGGTAAAATGGAACATTTCGGATCTAAAGTCACAAGAAGATGGCATAGTGGTGGAAACGCTAGAGTTTGCCTACAACTCATTTAAAAAGTCTTAACAGCCTTATGCCAGTAGAAATCAAAGAACTCATCATTAGGACTAACATAGTGGCCAATCAAGGACGCCCTTCCTCGAGAGAGAAAAAGCTCACAGATAAGGAAAAGCGTGAGTTGATTGAAAGCTGTGTTCATCAGGTGGTTAAAATCATAGAACGTAACAAAGAGCGATAATGGCATTGAAGCAACTTATGATAAAGGCTTTTAAGGATGATACTTTTGGATCGGAGATAGGGAGTTATACGGCTATGCTCAATCCGGAGTCTTACACCCAAAGCTATAATATAAGCTACAATGAAGAACAGGCTCCGGGAACCCCGGAGGCTACTTTGAAGTATGAAAAATCTACTCCAACCACGCTTAAGTTCGACCTTATATTTGACGCCACCGGGGTGGTCAATACCAGTGTTACTGATGTAGGCAGCGAAATACAGAAATTTCGAAAGGTAGTTTATGATTACAATGGCAACATTCATAGTCCTAATTACCTGGAAGTAACCTGGGGTAATGCACTGGTTTATCAGTGTAAGCTTACTGGTATGACGGTGAATTACACACTCTTTAAGTCAGACGGAACTCCCTTGCGGGCTAAGGTTACGGTAGACTTTAAGGAGTACGTAGCGCCCACCAAACCTATCAAAGACAATTCACCGGATATGACCCATGTGAAAACAGTGGTCTCTGGCGACTTGTTGCCATCACTCACATACAATGTATATGGCGATGAAACGCACCTGCTAAAGGTTGCCGAGCACAATAAGCTCGATTCCATTCTGCACCTTAAGTCAGGCTCTACCCTTTATTTTCCACCATTAGCCTCACAGTAACATGCCTTCAGCACCGGTAAGTAGCGAAACGTATTTGATCACCTACCAAGTGTTGGCGAACGGTAGCCCTATTGATTCTACCTATAATGTCACTTCTATAAATATTCAGAAGGAGGTAAATAAAATAGCTACCTGTGAAATAGTGGTGTTAGATGGGAGTGCTTCGCAAGAAGACTTTCCAATCAGCGATTCAAATACATTTGTTCCGGGTACTTCCATTGAAGTAAAAATGGGCTATGAGAGTCACAATGAAACCGTGTTTAAAGGAATTGTGCTTCGTCAGGGCCTTCGTGTAATGAGCGGACAAGGGCCCGTTTTGGAGGTGGTGTGCAAAGATGAAGCGGTAAAAATGACCGTTGGCAGAAAGAATGCTTACTATAAAGACACAACCGATAGTGATGCCATAAGTAAAGTAATTGGAAACTATGGAGGCCTAACAGCTGATGTATCTTCCACCTCAGGCCAGCTACCCGAAATTGTTCAGTACTATGCCACTGATTGGGATTTTATACTTTCCAGAGCAGAGTTCAATGGCATGATAGTAACCACTGAAAGCGGAAAGGTTTCAGTAAAAGACCCTGACAGTGAAACCACCGAAGTTTTAGAGGTGGTCTATGGGCAGGATATTCTTGATTTTGATGCATCGGTAGATGCGCTTAATCAATATAAATCGGTGAAAGCCAATGCCTGGGATATGAAAAATCAGCAAATCATATCGGGGCAGTCAAGCCTTTCAGATTACTCGCAAGGCAATATTTCGAACAGCAAACTGGCCGAAGTGATTGGTCTTAGCGACTTTGAACTGCAGTCTACCGCTCCCTTAGATTCAGGTAGTCTCAACACATGGGCCAAAGCACAAACCACCAAGTCTAAGTATGCGAAAATAAGGGGTTCGGTGAGTTTTCAGGGCAATGCAAAAGCCTTGCCTGGCACGCTCATTAGTATAGGTGGTATGGGAGGGCGATTTAACGGGAAAGCCTTTATTTCCGGGGTAGAGCATAAGCTTTCCGCTGGCAACTGGATTACGGAAGTGCAAATGGGAATTTCTCCCGACTGGTTTGCTTCTCAGGTGCGCATGCAAGCACCTCTGGCATCAGGGCAGCTGCCCGGAATCCAAGGACTTCAAAATGGTACGGTAAAGCAGATCAATGAAGATCCGGATGGTGAATTCAGAGTGCTGGTAGACGTACCCATAATTGCGCCCGGAGGTGATGGAGTGTGGGCACGATACGCCAATTTTTACGCAACCAATGAGGCCGGCTCCTTCTTTTATCCTGAGGTTGGCGATGAAGTGGTATTGGGTTTTCTTAATGATGATCCCAGGTACCCCATAGTTCTTGGCTCATTGTACAATAGCAATAGCAAAAACGCGCCTTACACGCCCGATGAGACCAATAGCACTAAGGCGATAGTTACCAAGAATAAACTCAAACTGATTTTTGATGATGAAAACAAAGTGGTGACCATTATAACTCCTGGCGAAAACCAAATGGTGTGGAGCGATCAGGATCAGAGCATCACTATTAAAGATCAGAATGAAAATTCAATAGAAATGTCATCGTCTGGGATCACTATAAAAAGTGCCTCCAGCATGACTCTGCAAGCGGCTGAGTCCATTACCATGAAGGCAGGCGAAAGTGTCACTGTTCAAGGTGGGGAGTCAGTATCCATACAAGGGGCGAGCATTAGTGCTCAGGCCGATATGGAAGCATCGATTGAGGGAGGAACCAGCACATCGATTTCAGGAGGTACAGAAGTTTCCATTAGTGGAGCTATGGTAATGATTAATTAAGCCAAATGCCACCAGCAGCACGCCTTACCGATTTTCATGAATGCCCGATGGAAGATCCGGCCCCGGTGCCAATACCCCATGTGGGAGGCCCCATTGTAGGACCTGGTGCTCCAACGGTAATTATTGCGGGTATGCCAGCCTCTGTGGTAGGCGATATGCTCGTATGTGTAGGCCCGCCCGATGCCGTGGTTAAGGGCAGTACCACGGTGATGATTGAGGGCCGACCGGCAGCCCGTATGGGCGATGAAACAGCACATGGAGGTACCATACTTACCGGTGCACCAACAGTAATGATAGGAGGATAAGGCATGGACGATTTTTCTAAGAAAACATTTCTGGGTTCAGGATGGGGTTCGCCTCCAACCTTTGTAAAAGGTGCTAATCAGGTAATTATGACCAAGGATGTGGCTAACATTAACCAAAACCTTTCTGTTCTTTTTAAAACCAAAAGAGGAGAACGGGCGCTCAATCCTAACTATGGTTCTCAATTGAATAAGTTCATTTTTGCAGCTCAGTCGGGTATTGCCACTAAAGAAATTGAGAGCTCGCTCAAACGCACAATTCAATTTTATGAACCGCGTATTCTGGTCGATGAAATGGCCATTCAACTACGCAATGAGGAAAATGGCATTATCATTATTTCGGTTTCTTACCCCCTTAGAAAGGTGAATTCCCGCCACAATTTTGTCTTTCCATTCTACATCAATGAAGGTACTTATCTGGATACTAAATGAGTAGCCTTCACCTCCATAGAGCCCCCTTTGATTTCTTGAGTAGCAGCCAGAATGCCCTCATCAATCCATATTTAGACCCTAAGAAAGTGAAGTTGGATGAGCGCAGAGATACCGAGCTTATGGCTTTTCTTTCGAAACTGGCTGAACAGTTCTGGTACTACGATACTAACGACCAAAAACAAGGGGATTGGAGCGATTTTTTTAAAACCGACCTCACAGCCTTGTTGGCTACAATTAGTGAGCATTCCAAAGAAGACGAATACGACCGTGTACTCAATTTTTTAAACGGGATACCCTATACCGTAGAAAAGGCCAATCAGGCTGAGTTTTTATGGCTGATTTTTGAACGGGTTTTTAAAACGGCTCTTGAGGTTAACCAGTGGTACTATGTGATGACTCAATTCCATGTAAACCACTCGTTTCAAACCTATCTCAATCAAATGATATGGCAGAAGCTAAGCTTCTGCTTTAACCGCATTTACTCACTGTATTTTGAGGCGGTTAGACAAGAAGTGATTGACGACAAAGAAAAGATAGATGATCTGTTTAAAAAGCTTCAAGGGTTGCAGGCTATATGGAATTTTGAACCATTTCCTACTACGAAAGACCTAAGCAAATATCATTCTGGAAAAAGAGGGAAGGCTTACTTCAAAGCTTTGGAAAGTTCAATAAAGGACTTTTACAATCTCTACGGCTCCATTACCCAACATGCCCGAAAAGCCTACTATAATAGCCTGAAGAGTGGTACTGTGGAGCCCCACATAGCCTTAATTTCAGCTTTTTTAAAGGTGTATAAGCACCAGCAAAAGGCCCTCAATAAGTTGGTGCCAAAGCATTTACAGTTTTACTATGAAGATGTGCTCGATTTTCGAAAGCTCGGTGCCCAACCCGATAATACTTACCTGCTGTTTAGCCTGAACAAAGGTCAAACACCTTATGGACTTAAAGCCAAAACCCAATTAGCGGCTGGGGCAGATTCCCAAGGCAATCCACTTGTTTTTGAGACACGCAAAGAGCTATTGGTGGTGCCTTCTGTGATTGGGCAATACCTTACCATGTTATCATCCGGAGATGAAGGCGCAGCTGATGGTCTGGCTAAGACCTTTTATACTTCTGAGGTAACCGGTTATGGGCAACCCGTTATCGACAAAAACACAGGTAAGTACGAAGACTTTTACATGTTTGGACAGCCCGATCAGGCGTCTGTAAACACGTTGCCTAAAGCCATACTGGGATTTGCTCTTGCTTCTCCGGAACTGTGGGTTGAAGGGGGAGAGCGTCAGCTTAAAATTACCTTCAATCTACCTACAGATGGTCAAACAGAGCCGGACAAGACGATGAACAGTACGACTGTGGATCTATCTTCTCTTCTCGATGTTTCGATTACAGGAGAAAAGAAGTGGCTGCAGCCATCGTGTTACACGGCCATACTTACCGGCAACCAACTCGAGCTCACCCTCGGTTTAGACCGAGGGGTTGCGTCCGTAAGCGGTTACAGCACCAAAACACACGGACCGGGTTATAACACCTCCTGGCCGGTACTAAAGGCCCAACTGACCCAAAACGGTACTAGTACCAGTTGCACAACCCAAAAGGCAAATGAGTTAAATACCCAAAATGCTTATCAGGTATTATCGTCTATTGATTTCACCACTTTTACCATAGAGACTAGTGTAAAAGACCTTACAAACATTAGTCTAATGGCTGGTGCACAAAGTGTCCCCGCCACTGCTACCATAACCCCATTCGGAAGTGTTCCGGCTGTTGGCTCTCGTTTGCTTGTTGGTAACTACGAAGCTTTTATAAAGCACACTCAGTCCATGTGTATCAACATGAGTTGGGTCAACCTACCATCTGCTAAAGAGTTTAGTGAGTACTATGAGGCCTACAACGCCTATCTCAAAGTCAATCCGCCTGCTTCGGGCAAGTTTACTTTTTCACTTGATGCTTATACTTGCGATTTTTCCTGGTTAGACCAGGGGCAATGGCAAAGTGGAGCGGCTGATGTGGAGCTGTTTGGAAATAGCACCTGTCCTATATCAGATCAGACTACTGAGGGTGGAGATTCCAAAAACTCTAAAGAGAAGAAGTATTTGTTCTGCCAGATTGTTCATTGGTTATGGGGTATTATCAAAAGATTAAATCCTAAGCACAAAAAGCCCAAAGTTTCTACTCCGGAGACTACTTCCATAAACTACAATGTAGGGCTGGACAACAATCTAGAACCCGACTATACGCTCAATTCTTCATTGAAATACTCGGATAAATCGAAATCGGGTTTTGTCGGACTCACGCTTACTCAGCCTGAACAGGCATTTGGCAATGAACTTTATCCGAAGGTGGTTTCGGCAGTTACCATGCAAAATACTATGAGTGCCGCCAAGAAGTTTACACTTGGCAGCTCAATTAAAAAATTTCTTACTCTGGCGCCCATACTTCTTCTGATAGCCATCATTCTTGGACTAGTTGGAACGGTGAGCATTCCTAAAAAAACGCTGAGTTTGTTTAAGAAAGAGCTAACCATTGAAAAAGGTGCGATTACCATTAGTTCCGATAGCGTAACTATCGCTCATCAAAGCATTGGTGTAAATGGGAAGGCACCGACATTTCCCAAAAGTAACCGAACGGTAAAAACTACTGTAGTTCTGCTGGTTCTGGTGGCCCTTGTGATTGTGTACAAATTCTTTCTTAGCCGTAAAACCTTTAAATCCGTTCCCAATAAACCATACATACCCAAGGCAAAAGACATATCGCTGTCATATACTGCCTCTTATACAGTTACACCCGGGGCCGATTCAAATCATCAATTTTATCGCCTGCATCCCTACGGTATAGAACAGGCACAAAAACAGTCAAAGCAGACTCTAATTGCTCAATACCCTGCAAGCGGATATGTGTTCCTGGGGTTCGATTCACTGATTCCCAACACCACTCTGACGCTTTTCCTTGGAGTGGAAGATAGACAGGACACCACCATTTCGGATGACTTTCACTCTGTTGGGGTAGAATATCTTACCTCCAATGGCTGGCTTTCTACACAGGTTTTGACGGACTCTACTTACGGTTTGAACAAAACCGGAACCATTACATTTCAGATAGCTGATGATGCAGCGAAGAACAACTCTATAATGCCTGCCAATTGCTATTGGGTGCGTCTTTCAGGTACTCGGTTGCAGGTAAACCAAACTAAACTCACAGTGATGGCTACCAATGGGGTGTTAGCTTCCAGGCGTATAGAGAAAGACAACAGAAACCAAAGGTTGAATACCATAGCCGCAGGCA
This sequence comes from Roseivirga sp. UBA838, assembly GCF_002296035.1. Lineage (NCBI taxonomy): Bacteria > Pseudomonadati > Bacteroidota > Cytophagia > Cytophagales > Roseivirgaceae > Roseivirga > Roseivirga sp. UBA838. The sequence continues at coordinate 53,466 of NZ_DBHC01000027.1, read as the reverse complement.
CCATTAAAAGTTTTATCGAGCCGCTACAACCTATTGCTAAAGTAGTACAGCCCTTTGCCTCATTTGGAGGTGAAGAGCCAGAGTCTGCCAGTCAGTTTCATCAGCGAGTAGCTCAACGCATTGGCCATAAAGAGAGAGGAAACTCTGTGGAAAGTATACAGTCTATAGTGCTTGATAAGTTTAGGGAGATCTATGGACTCAATGTTGTGCCGGGTAAGTTTTTGCCTGAGGTTTCGGCTGATGTTATTACACTTACTATTGTTCCCTGGGTAGATAGTGCATTGGCCAAAGATCTGTTTAAACCTGTGGCTCCGGCCAATATGCTCACTGAAGTACTTCAGCTACTTACTGATAAAATGAGCGATGAGCTTAACCTGGAAGTAAAGCATGCCGGGTTCGAACCCGTCAAAGTTTCAGCGCAGATTACCTTTAACCAATCCGATGAATACTTTGGCCTGGCCAGGCAACTTAATAATGAGTTTAAATACTTTCTTTCCCCCTGGATTAAGGTAAATAGTGGAGCGTATTCAGGAAAAAGGCTCTATGTCAATGATATTATCCAATGGATTAGTAATAGGCCTTATGTATCAAGCTTCGACCATCTGAAGATATACCTGAATGGAAGAGAGCTTTATAGTGTAGATCATGCCTCCGATACCGTTAATGCTCAGGTAATTGCGGCTTCGAGTCCGCTCAATATCCTTATCTCAGCTTCGAGTCATCATTTTTACCCGCCTCAGGAGGTAGCCGTAGCTATTCCTGCTTCTCATCAACCAGTTCAAAGTCCACAAACGATTATGGCATGAGTGTAGAAGTCAACCATATGACCATGCCCAAGGAGGTTAAGAAAGATGCGCACGTGAACTACGATGCCATGTTTAGGGAAGCCATTGAGGCAATAGGTGAAATGGCGGGCGAAAACTGGACCAACTACAACCCTTCAGATCCCGGGGTAACCATACTCGAATATCTGTGCTATGGACTGCTGGATCTGGGGTATAAAAGTAGTTTTCCTATGAAGGATCTACTTACCGACAAGGAGGAGGAAGTTAAAACACGTAACCGGTTCTATACAGCCCGGCAGATACTGTTTTCCAACCCGTTGACAAGCAAAGATTTTCGAAAGGTGCTTGTAGATAGGGTAGAAGAAATAAAAAATGTTTGGCTTGAAAAGAGTAATACACAGCATGGTTTTTCAGGTACTTATGAGGTGTTCTTCGAGTTGAGCGATAGCCTGAAAACTGAATTTCTTTCCGTTTATAATGAGTCTTTGCCTGGGCCAAAACAGCAGCTTCGACAAGAGTTTCAGGAGCAGTTGTTGGTCATTATCAATGGAATCAATGCCATACTTCACCAGCATAGAAATTTAGGAACCATTTTCTACCGTCCAACGCTGCTGGCCCCGCTAAAAGCAGAGGTGCAAGGCAGTTTTTATCTGTCTAAAGAGGCAGATGTGGAGAAAACCATTGCCAAAATTTTCTTTACTCTAAATAACTACTCATCCCGTTTTATACATTTTAAAACCTATGGGCAGCTCAAAAAAGATGGCCTTTCGGTAGGAGATATTATGGAGGGGCCAAGGCTCTCCAATGGCTTTATTAATGATAGCGATCTACAGCCAAGAAAATCAGTTATTGATACAACCACCCTAAAATCACAATTGGTAGCTGTAAGTGGCATAAACAGTGTTTTTTCGTTCGGGGTGGAAATGCCAAATTCCGAAAACACAACGGGTAAAATAAAGATACCCAAACTTACTTCACCTTTTTTCGACTACACCAATGCGGCTCAGCTTCTGACCGATAAGGAAAGTCTGTTCCAGATATATCATGGAGAACAGCGCATTTTTAATGTAGATCAGGCAAAGGTAAATGCCTACTACCAATCGTATACCCAACGAAAGGCTGTTAGCAGTTATAGTTTTAAGGAAGAATTAGGCCCACAAATTCCTACGGGGAAGTTTAGAAATGTTGAGAAGTTCTATTCCCTGCAAGAGTTATTTCCATCGCTCTATGGCCTTCAAACCACAAGAAATTTAGACGGACTATCCAAAGAGAGGAGGGGACAGATTAAACAGCTCAAAGCCTATGTGATGCTTTTTGAGCAAATCATAGCTGACCATCAGTCGCAACTGGCTCATTTAGGAGAATTGCTTTCGTTCAATTCGGGGGTGAAGGTGGCTAAGCCATTGTGTAATACTTACTATGCTCAAGGTTTGTATGACAGTCCTGGGGCGGAGTTGATCCTTAAGGCCTTTGATGTATACAAGAACAGAAACAGTTATTTAGATCAGTACCCATCTACCAACTGGAACGAGTTCAAAGCCGATCCATTTAATCTGTATGAAGATAGACTGGCTAAGAGCAAGGCTTCGGAGAAGGTCAATATTAGAAGAAAGAACCAAATGCTTTCTCATGTGCTGGCGCGTTATGGGCAGCAGTATAATCTGGAGTCTCTGTTGGAGCTAAATCCCCGATATGGTAATTACAAACTGGCGAGAGTAGAAAATATTAGTGCTTTGCTCAAAAACTTTGCGCTTTACGGAGGAAACCTGAGTCGTTCTTATTTTTTACCGGAGCACTTAAAAAAGCGTAAAAGGACCAGCAAACTAAAGGCTATCAGAACCGATTTGTTTAGTGGGTTGGAGTATAAAATGGGCTTGCTCTTTCAACTGAATAACTATTACAAAGGCATCATTGATGTGGTTTCGCGTGGTTTGGCAGAAAATGATCCTAACCTTCAAACCGATGAGTTTTTTGGGCCAGCTCCAAACACTACGCCTGAAGAACCACTAAGCATACGGTTTTTGCAGGTGAGCTATTATGATGAAGAAATCCTAAAACTGCCTAATCCAACCAATGAAAGTCCGGAGACACTAATCGCCAGCTACTTAACCGCCTTGCGCAAATGGGTACATGAAACCAAAGGTTTCGTATTGATAGATAACAGCCTCATTGTAGATAACCTTCAGGCTGAACAATGGCAAATACTTAGAAATAGCCAGCCTGTGTTGCTTAGAAGAAAGGGAAGTAAGCAGTCTCCCCAAAGTGTAAATCTCCGGCAGGCTCAGCGGGTTGTTGAACAATATGCCAATGACTGGAGTAACGACTCACTAGAACTAAACTGCCATTGGCAAGCCAATGAAAATACCGAATCGGTTAGCTCGGGGCAGAGTCTTTTCAACGGACATGTCAGTTTGTTTTTACCAAAATGGGTTTGTCGCGTTGCTCAGCCCGATTTTCTACAAACTTTTCTTACGCAAATAGCAAAAGAAGGACCACTACAGCTTGTGTATAACCTAAGCCTCATAGACCAACCCGCTATGAACGAGCTGCTGGGATTAAAAAAGACATGGTTGGCAGGCAATTATGAAATTCAGCAAGGAAAAAACATGTCAGAAGAGGCTATCGAGGCTACCCGCTTACTAGCTCAGTTCATTCTTCATCAACCCATCCACTTAACTCAATGAAAGAAGGAAATCACATAGTGAAAAGTAAGGTATTTGAGGTTTCCTTCAATTTGGAAAAGCAAGGAATCGATTTTCAGAAGCGCCTTTCCCAGCTCATTAAAGAAGAGCTTAATAGCATTACGGAGAGATGCCTTGCCCATTTCGATAGCCCCATAACTCAATACATACACCGTATTGAGTTAAATCTGAGAGACATTCCGTACGATGGGTTTGAAAAGCTTTTGCCTCAATTGTATGAGGAAAAACTTATGAAGGCCTTGACTGAAAGACTTTCAGACCAGCAAAAGAAACCCACAGAACCGAGGTCCAAGTCAGGCTCTGATCATGTGATAGTCATGATCCGCTACTTTCTTATGAAAGGGTATATGCCCTGGAACTTCAACAATGCTAATTGGAACTCATTCAATGAACTCTTTGACCATGCCTTTTTAAAACACGAGCAAGAACTTCTTCAGGAGCTTCAACTTCTGCTAAAATCATCGGCAGCAAGGGTTCGGTTAGTGAACCACATCAATGATCGTTCTACCAAAGAACTGGTCCGTAAAGTAGAACCGGCCCAAGCCGAACTGATTATATCCTATCACAAAGATTGGATGAACATTCAGAAAAGACAGCCGGTTTTCAAGTCTAACGAGAAAGAACTCTCAAAACGTTTTTGGCTTTTTATACTCAATTACCTCTATGAAGAAAGGGGTTCGTATTTTAATACTAAAGCCTTCTTGTTGAGTACCTTAAGACAGGTGGCTTCGCACTTTAATGTGTCGTTTGAGTTTGCTATTTCCCTGCTTCAGCATAGTTATGAAGCCGAGGCGAAAAGCGGTGCCAAGGGCACCTTTCACGATATGATAGGCGATATTCTCAATGAATACCACTTGCAGGAGGGCTTTCCCAGTAATGCGCAAGACGAACGCCAAGAGCTAGCCAGCAACCTCTTAAGTCTTGATCAATTGTGTGCTTTCGCTTTGCACAACGAATGGAAGTGCACGTTGCCCCAATCCAGTCATTTGGTTGAAAAATCCATTGCCCATTGGGTGCAGAAGAGACCTCAGAAGATTATTGAACTCCTAAAAAACCTGGCTATTAATGTACAGGCAGTATATGACTTTATCTATCCCCTGAGCGAGCCTGCTATTCACGGTTTGGTAAGAGTACTCGCTCCCGGTGAAGAAAGGCACATAATACAATACCAGGATCAGGTTGTCAGAATACAAAAGGAAAAGAACATACTCGCACATAGCGGAACCAATTTCTCCAAACTCATATGGAGTATGGTAATCTTAATCCTGGCCGATAATCATGGTAGCTATTTCAACCATAAAACTTTTACAAGAGCACTTGTTCAGCAAATGGCCCGGCAGTACAATATAGCCTACAAAACACTTCTTCAAAGCTTGTGGGACAACCTAAAGGCAACAAGTGCTGAAAGACATGGTTTTGTCAGACTTTTCAATTTAATAAAAGATATATATAACGAAGACTTTGGGGGAAATACCAAGACAAAGGTAAGGCCACTGGCTCTAAAGGAAATGGAGATCATTTGGCTCTACCGGTCCATTAGCGAGCAGCGACTGGTTAAAGAAATCGAGGCACAAGGATACCGTCACCTGGATGAGTTTCTGAAACTATACATAGAAACTGAGCCCCAATCCTTTTATCAACTCATACTAAAACATCATAAAGAAGGACTCTTCAATCAAAAACTTCTAAAACTAATGAGTTCCAGGCTTTTATGGATTCTGCTTAGGGAAGTACAACCCCGGGAAAGTGTTCATTGGCAGCGGCTTTTAGAAGCAGCTGAGGAGGTTCCATCCCTTAGAATTCTAAATCCTGCTGCTCACCAAAAGGTAATTAGAGAGTTTGTATTTGCGTTTGTGCTAAATCCGGCAGGCTATCAAAGTGCAACAATTGAAAGAGCACTTCTTCAAATCACTGCCAGACATGGTGTAGATTTCAATGCCTTTATAAGGTCTTTTCTCTGGCTCATCAAAACCACTCAGCATGAGCAGTTACTAGTACCCGTAGTTCAGATAGCTGAAAAATACCGAATAGCCACAGATAGTCGACCTGAGAAGCTGGAAGCCAAAGACCAGGAGCATGACCCTCAAAAGCTAGATGCAGCCATGACCGATCAGCTAATGACTATTTTACTCTCCGGCATCCATGGTATTTTTGATAGAAAAAGTGCCATTAAACTCGGCTTTAAATCGGTAGACGAGGTTCTGACCTATTTAAGAAAAAACCGTCCTGACCGACTTAAGAAGTCCATGGGTAGTTTACAAATGGAGAGCCATCCTTTTGTTGGAATTGGCCGTGAGATACCTCTAAGCTCCTTCTATGCTCTTTTAATAACACTTAAACCGCATGAGGGGCGCATGTTAGTTGAATTGCTGAGAATACTCGAACTAAACCTTCAAGGAAGTTCTCAATCGCTCAATCGATTCCTGAGTGCTGCGCGTTCTCTGGCTCTTGTTAACCTAAGCAGGAGAGTATTCAATCTCAACCATTTTCTGGAAGAGTTTGCAGCACTTATTTTAAGCACTGCTCCCGGGGTTTATATTCAGGTTATACCCATTCTTACCAAAAACTTGTCTTCATTGAGTCTGCCGAGCAGTGGCAATGTCACTTCTGCCATTCATCAGTTGGAGAAGCACCTGAATCATGGTATTGATCTACGCTCTCCAATGGACAAAGAGTCACTAAAGAAACTAATTGAGCAGGAATACTTTAAGAAAGGGCTTTCAAAAGAGTCTACCACCATACCCTATTTTGAGGAAACCACCAATGCTATTTTCGATGAGGTGTACATTAACAATGCAGGTTTAGCCATTGTAAATTCTTACATCCCTGTATTGTTTGAGCGATTTGGACTCGTTAAGTCCGGGGCTTTTCTTTCATCAGATCACCAGCAAAAAGCCGCTTTGTTGTTGCAATACATTATGCTGGACAGGCCACCACTTGACGAACACCATCTGCCTTTCAATAAACTCCTTTGTGGACTACCGCTCGAAGAACCTATTCAAACGGCACTTGTACCTACCGAGCAAGAAATGAAAATGGTTCATGGCCTCATTGAAGCCGTTATTCAACACTGGTCGAGTATAGGGAAAAGCAGTGTGGAAGGCTTTAGAGGCTCATGGCTTTGGCGCAAAGGCAAAATGGAACACAAAGAAGAAAACTGGCTTTTGCGGGTAGAGCAAAATAGCTACGACATTCTATTGGATCGAATTCCCTTCAGTCTTTCTCCAATAAAATATTCATGGATGCCAAAACCTTTAATTGTGGAGTGGAGATGAGCAATGTTCTTCAAAATATGGCCGCTATAGAGAAAGAGATGCAATGGTTTGTTCTTGTGTTGGATGACCGTTTTAGAGCCTATTTTGAACAAAACGAGCCATTGAATATTCCCCCGCCAGACCTATCTGAAGATCCTTCCAAATATGCTGAGACCGTTCGGCAACACAGCTTTAACGAAGAGGAGCGGCTTATTTTAATGCTGGCTATGGCACCACACCTTTGCCCGGAACGGTTAGACTTGTTCTTTACAAAAAATGCGCACTTCGACCGGGGCTTTACGGAGTTTGGCGGTTATCTCGGCAAATATCATGGTGGTTTTTTGCCCACGGGAGAAACAGCTGTGTTCCTTATAGCCCTCGGACATTTAGAACATAGAATACGGGCTATCTCATATTTTGAGCCTTGTCATCCTTTTATTCAGCATGAGATGGTCTTTCTTCAAGAGCAGCCTGAAAAGGAGCCTAAGCTAAGCCGTCCGCTGGTAATGAGTGAAAAGTACATTAAACGCTTTACCACAGGAGAGTTACACACACCTGAAAGTTATTCCGTGTTTCCAGCCAAAAAGATTAGTACGAAACTCGAGTGGACTGATCTGGTAATCGACAAGCACGTGAGAGAGGATATAAACCTCATAAAAGGTTGGATAGAGCATGGCCAGTACTTACTCCATGAACTGGAACTAGATCGGAAAATAAAACCAGGCTATAGAAGCCTGTTCTATGGTCCACCCGGAACGGGAAAAACCCTCACCGCATGCCTTTTGGGTAAATCTACCGGTAGAGAGGTTTATAAGGTAGACCTTTCTGTGATTGTTTCTAAATACATTGGAGAGACGGAGAAGAATCTGGCGCGCATTTTCGATTATGCCGAAAAGAACGATTGGATACTCTTTTTTGATGAGGCCGATGCACTCTTTGGTAAAAGAACACAGACCAATAGTTCCAACGACCGATTTGCCAATCAGGAGATAGCCTATCTACTCCAGCGCATAGAAGATTTTCCCGGAGTAATCATTTTAGCTTCTAACCTGAAGTCGAATATCGATGAAGCCTTTTCCAGAAGGTTTCAGTCCATGGTGTACTTCGGTATGCCCGATGCCAACCACCGGTTAGCCCTTTGGACCAAAATATTTGATGGACCATTGCAGCCGGAATCTGCTCTCGACCTCCATGAATTGGCTACTAAATATGAGATATCGGGAGGTTCTGCCATAAATGTCTATCGTTTTGGTGCCCTGCGAGCCATGCTGCGCCAATCGGAAGTAATTCTAAAAAAAGATGTGATAGAAGGCATACAGAAGGAATTTCAAAAAGAAGGAAAAACACTATAAACCAACAGCCATGCAAGTAAATGATCCACAAAACGATACCAGCTAAAGGTCAAGGACACCGGCAATTAAAATTTTCAACGATTAAACCTTATGACAATGAGTATTACATACACCGAGGAGCTCCAGGGCTCAATCAACAACTCGAACAATCAGTTTATACAAGAGGAATACGACCTCGATCATGCCAACAATGCAGCTAAAATTTCGCTGTACTACGCCCATGGCGAGACCGAAAAAAATGCCATTAACTACCGAAATGCAAAAATAGAACAAAGCAGAGCCCTTAACTTGGACAATCAGGCTGTTCAAGGGGTAAACTTGGCCACCAACGCGGCCACTGCAGCCAAGCAATCACTGGTAGATTCCGGTAAAGCCACAAGCAATATCTCCACAGCGGCCGCCAACATGCAAATTGCTGCCAATGCCATTACCAAGCTCTCTAGCGATGTGGCCGGAATACTGGCCGTGGCTAATGCTGCAGACCATGGAAGCCAAATTCAGAACTCTGTTGAAAGAGCCTATAAGAAAATTAGAAAGGCTGCTAAACTGGCAGAGGAAGTAAGTCTTGTTTCTTTGAATGCGACTATTGAAGCCGCACAGTCTACAGCAAGCACGGTGGTTACAGACTCTCAGCAAACTGTTGCGGCTATGGGGAACTTCCAGAAATCAACTGCCGCCCAGTATAGCAACACCTCGGCACAGGCAGTGGCCGGAAATGAAGGCCTTACTGAAGCCCGGAAAAACGAAAAGGCTGCAGCGGGCAACTTCGATATTACCAAAAAGCAAGACAAGGCCATAAAGTCTACACGTCAGCTTATCAACAAAGTATCTAACTACAACCTTCAGCTATTCGATCCAGCTCTCAAAAAGACAAAGTCGGCTACTACCGATCAGGTTTGGATAGTTCCACCGGGTGAATCCTATACCATCAGCTTCAATAAATTTGAGGGCGATGGCCTATCAGGCAATAATGGGAGTGACCCAACCGAAAGCGGTTATGTAAAATACTATCGACTTATAATGGTCAAGTATGATGCCTCTGCTTCTTTCGATATCAATGTGGCCAAAGATCTCGATGTAGGCACATATCATCAAATTCCGGCCAAAGGGTATAGCAGTTATGCTCGGACTTTCTACTTATTGGGAACCGATCAGGCACTTATTCCAAGAGACCCCAGTGTGCCTAAAGAAACCGATCCGAACTCGCTAGATGCAACAGATGCCAAGCATGTCAGAGGTATAGCCGTAGACTACCTAGGCAAGCCGGTTGAACCGGGAGAACATTATGTGGCCTATGTATACGCTGTATATTCAGATGCATACCAGAAGCTTATTAGCAATACCGATGGCTTGCTTTCCCTGCCTTCAAAAAACCTTCAATTGCAAATGGATTTACCTAAAATTCCGAAGCATGGTTTAGACAAAGACGGCAAATCAAAAGACAACCTGGTTTTACACGACCCAACACAATTGAATTCCAGAAATTTTGCAGTGCAGTTTGAGGTAAAACAGAAAGACTATAATCCAGATCTCATGGAGTATAGGATCATGCTGGTAGAAAAACGAAATGTAGATGCACAAAACCTTAATAAGAAAGTGCAGGCTGCCTTAGATAGGTTAGACAGAGCGGAGTATAACTACAACCGGCAAAAACAGAAGCTTCAAACCATGCAGCAGGCATTGAATAGACTGGAAATTGAGTTTAACACCACCCAGGTCAACGTTCAGGAACTTGAAGCAAATCAGATTGAGATTGACGAAAAAACACCGGTGTACATTAAGGCGCAGCAAGATGAAATTACATTGCAGCTGGGCGTACTGAACAAAAAGCTGGAGACCAACCGAAGCAGTCAGGTTCAGCTGGAGGTGAGCATTTATGGCAATGCTACTACAGTAGGCCAGCAAAAAGTAGTGGCCAGTGCCTATAAAGAGTATCAAGATGCGTTGCAGGCAGATCAGGCTATTTCTACTCAGAAAATTGAACAAAACGTAAGCGATTTTATTTTCGATGCTGACCTGATGAATAGTGTACAACCGGCCAATTACTATTCTGCCACGCCTTTTAAATGGACAGAGGAATCGGCTAAAAGCCAGCATAAGGAAGCCAAAGAAACCTTAAAACTAGCGCAACTAAAGGCTACAGATGCCATTAAAGAGTATGCCTTCTACGATTTTGACCTAAAGGAGGCTCACAATGCCGTTCAGGAAGCTAGTGACAAGGTAAATGAAATGAAAACAGCGCTTAGCAAGGCTGAAAGTGACTTAGATAAAGTGGAAATGAACACCTCCGGTTCTACGGATAGCCAAGAATTGAATGACGCTATCGCAGCACTGAACACAGCCCGTGACAATTTACAATTGGCAGAAGCTGAATTGGCAGGAAGAGAAGTTGACCTCCAAATTGTAGAAGCCAATAAAACTTCAGGATTATCAGGAATTCAGAAGGTGCTGGACGGTTATGTCGTAGCCAGTTCTAACAATGAGCGTTCTACCGAAATTTTAGAGTTAAGTAAGAAGAACAAGCGGACAAACAGAGGTGCTTCGGCTACAAACGAGGTGGTGTTGTTCTATACCGAAACAGGTGAAGACGCTACTGATAATTATGGAGAACCGTTGCAGTTCAATGATATCAGCAATTGGAAAACAACGCTCGATATCTTTGAAAAGCTTTGGGAGAAGGAAGCACAGAAATTCGATCCGTTCTTCAACGGTATTGAACAATTGGGGCAGTCACTGGAGAAAGATCTCAAAAAACTCAAGCTGCAAGAAGCTGCTGAAAAGTCTGTTCAAGAGACGTTCGGCCATTTGCTTGATAGTAAGGATATAGGTCCTTACCTAAAAAGGTATCTCAAAGAAGTTGAAGATGAGGCTGAACACAAGATCAATGAAAAAGAAGCCCTAACCAAAGCTGCTATTGATCTTGAGAAGGAGATTCAGGCCATTCTTAAAGCCATTCTTGAATATAAGATCGATCAGGAGGCCGACCAGCTTCCTGAAGAAGTGAAGGATCAGTACCTGGCTCAGAAAAGTAACAATCCAGGTATTTCTTATCAGGCAGTAGTACTTACAACCATTCAGGCCAACAATGAAGAAGACCTGGTAAATCAGTATCGCCTGCAGCACTCACACTATTCTAAACCCAGTGCTCTATGGGGAGTAGTGGAGTAATCAATTAGTTCAAAACAAAAAACACAGAATCATGAGTAATTCAAAAATGAAAATACAGCTCCAAAAGAGAGCCTATAAAAAAGTTTTTCAAGATGTGACAGCCGAAAAATCTACGCGAATAAAGCATTTGCAACGGATGGTTGAGGAGGCCAAAGACAAGCTGGCCAAGGCTGAAGCTACTTACAATAGTTACGCATCAAAGTCAGAGCTCTTCGATCAGCTGCATGCCAATGCAAGCAATACGCTAAGCGTGATGACCGATCAGGAAAATCTCGCTTCGGATCTTGTTCAAAAGGTGAATTCGCTTTTCGAGACAGCTACGGTGGCTATTGGAACAGCCAATGATACTTATTCAGATACAAAAAAACTGCTTCAGTCGGTGCAAAAGGTGGTAGACGCCACCCTGGCTGCCGCCACAGATATTAGCCTTTCTGGAGAGCTGATTATGAAGCGAAAAGCAGCTAACCCGCTCATATCGTCAGAATTGGTCAGTGAGGCCTCAAGAGCCACTACCGATGCAGGCAAGGCGGTTTCTCTGATTATAAACGCGCTAACCTCTACCTTCAACGCGCTGGCCACGGCCAATCAGGCCAGTAATACAGCCGAAATAGTGCAGGCGGAGATATTGTACCTCAAAGATCTGGTGGTAAGAGATACGTCCATGAGTAATTTAGATAGTACCATGATAACCATTCAGGAACGTGCTAACCAGAACTACATTAACGCCAGAGAAGCTGAAAAAGAAGCTCTCAGCGCAGCCGATGAAGCGCGTCAGCAAATGATGAAGAGTAAGAACGAACTTAATCGGGCCACAGCCGAACTGGCGAATGCCGAGTCGGCTCTCAATGCAGCCGAGGCAGCCGTTGGTAGTTGAAATGAGAGGGTGAAACTAATTTAAAGTTTCACCCTTATTAACCCACCTAATGTATGGAGCCATGAACAACTATGCTCAGTTATTTAGAGATCTTTTTAGAAAGACCAATGGATTTATGCTCAACTGGCCCTTGGGAAAAACCATTAGGGTTGGTGATTTCTTTACATTGCGTGCTGGTAAAATCAGTGTGGTAGGCAATATTTATGAGTCCTACTTTCAACTGAGTATTAGCGACACTTTTTCGAAAGATCTCCATCGTTTTGAGGCTCCACTACTAGAACCCTATGACTTCGACAGGATGGGATGGGAGTCTTTCAGGCCTCCCGAAGGAATGTGGAATATAATGAGTGGTTGTTATACCAATTACCAAAGCAAGCACCTTACGAAACCACACAAAAAGAAACTCCTGCCGGCTGAGGTGAACATATATGATACCCAGTTTCCCTTGCCCGGAGGTTATTTTTTTGCCTCTAGCCACCCTCACTATTGTAGAATGCCTCATTTTAAAGAGATTCATAAAGAACTCATAAGAAGGCTCACTACTGAGTTTTATAATTTCCACAGAATATATCTGGTTACCGATGTGGCCGCAGTTAAAGATTTTTCGGTAGGAGTAAGTGCTATAGAAAATGCGGTTATTCAGGTGTCCCGATCCGACTATTACAATGGCAACCTCATTGATCTGGTAAACTCCGAAGAGACTTTTGATGTAGAAAAAGTCTTTGGAATGGAAACACTCAAACTCAAACATGAGGGAGGAGGTATTGCTTTTAGAGCAAAAAAGATGGGGTTGTCAATTAAGGCTAAGGATACGCTTATTCGTGAGATATTTGCGACAAAAGACCGTGATATTGAAAAGTATGCGGTAGAACTGATTGACAATGAGTTGTTTCATCTATTTCCAAAAATTGAGATTAACCCCAGCAATGCCAATGAGTTTTTTGAATGGACCGATATGAGTCTGGAAGATATAGAATACTTTTTAGGGGGGAGCTTGGCGTGAAAGAGTTGAAAAGTCAGAATACCGATATTTCTGTTAAGTCAGTGGCCAATCGGTTGGGGGAAAAATCACCGGGAGCATCATCTTTAAATTCACCGATCCAAAGAAAAGTACATTTCAGTAGTAGGTTTTTTAATCTCACTAAACGAATCGGAAATCCCCAAACGGTAACTGCAATAAACCTCAAGGTAAAGAGCCTTAACAGTGATATACCCTCAGCTGAACAAAAAGCTTTGGAAGGCCTACAGCAAAAGAACGATAAAACGCCACACCAGCTAGAGTATGTGAGAAACCCTACCGCGGCCAATTGGGGCTATTGTATAGAGGAACAACTTGATGACTATGCCTCCAGCCAAGGCTGGAGTACGCAGATCAGCGTGAAGAGTGATAAAGTGGAGACCTCGCAGAAGTCAAGACCTGATTACCATCAAAAAATAGATGGTATAGATGTGTATGTAGATTTGACCTCAGAAAGGCAGTCAGGTTCTACCGGACCACACATTACAGGTAAACTATTCAAAGCTGGATTCGAGAAAGAGAAGCATATCGTTGGAGCCGACATTACTTATTCCTCTACAGGACCAAAACAAACCGAAACGTCAGTCAAAGATCTTAAGAAGATCCAAAAGAAAAATCAGAAAAGGGCCCTGAAGGAACTGGATGAGTATGTTCCGCCTGGTGAAAAACTCAGAAAAAAGGTGCATACCGATAATGAGACGACCTAGAATGATGTGGATACTTGTGAGTCAGGCAATGAAAGTACTTATTCCTACCATCATCAAATAATGTGTATTGAGAGAAAGTGATTATGCAGGAAAGTTCAAAAAAATATAAGTCATGCCCTGAAATGATGAACAGGCAAGCTGTTGCTCAAAGAAAAGGAAAAGAGGGAACTTCATTGGAACCACCTGTTCAAAAGAAATCTAACCTTACGGGCTTGCCAGACCAACTTAAGACAGGTATTGAAAACCTCTCCGGTCATTCAATGGACGATGTAAAAGTCCATTATAATTCATCGAAACCGGCCCAATTACAGGCTCATGCCTATGCCCAGGGCAATCAAATTCATTTAGCACCCGGTCAGGAAAAACACTTGCCACACGAGGCCTGGCATGTGGTACAACAAAAGCAGGGCAGAGTAAAACCAACCATGCAGTTCCAGCACAAGATAAATATCAACGATGATGCAGGTTTAGAAAAGGAGGCCGATGTGATGGGAGAGAAAGCTTCAGGCAACTCTAATATGAAACACCAATACCAGCTAAGACTAACTGCAGGGAGTAATTTTAATAGTGCTTCAATAGCTCAACCAAAGGTTAATGTGAGTTTAAAAACTAACAACTCTGACAATAATGATTCTGAATACTTCGTCCGGTTTTTGGGTTCTGGGTCTTATGGATCGGCTTATGAAACTTCGAAAAATAACGTTGCCAAAATTGGAAGTATTAGAGCCAATACAGTAAAAATAATGAACTCCGATGGTTTAGAAATTGACCCTGAATACCAGGCAAATCAAAACCCTAAAGGGTTGAACGAGGCAAAAGAAAATTCCTTAGAAAAGGAATATCATCTTATGGAGGAAATTCATAACAAAGCACCACATGGTTTTATAGCTCAACCGTTGTTTCTTGGGAAAATTTCAGTTCAAAAGGGAGTTGAGCCAACGGCCTTTGATAATGATGTCTCTACAGGACAACTGGCAATTGTAATGGAGAAAGTAAAAGTTCTGAATATTCTAAAACCAGAAAAAACTATTAAAAGTGAAGACCTTAAAGTGGACCACTTTAATAGTATTAAAAAGGAGATTAAAACATTTACTGAATTAATGGAATTAAGATGGAAGTTCATCGCATTGGGTTATCTGCATAAAGATATAAAGCACAACAATGCAGGATATGACGATAAGTCAAACCTTAAAGCAATTGATTTGGGTATGACTGACAAAATTGGTTCAGGTTATCACAATAAGGTCGATGAAAAGTTGATTGATCAAATGGTTCCTAGTTATGCTAATGGGACAGTTTTTAATGATGTTGTGAGAAGTTATAGTATTACTCTGAGTAATATTTTAGCCCATTTTGGAATTTCCAAAAGCGATAACAATTTGGTTCCTGAGAGTTTACGTAATATTTTAAAAGGATTGATTTTACGAGAGAATAGAGAGTCTTTCAGTGATATGTCTAAGTATATAGATGTAAAATTAGAACCGGCTACCATCGAATATATAAAAGCAGTAGTCAAAGAAGAGATAAACCCTAAAATTTGGCGTAAACCTCAGGAAGAATCTATCTCCGAACGATTGAGTAATCAAGAAAGTGATTAGAAAACAAAGTCATTTGACAGCATGAAGGTAACCTTTTCTGATTTTTTGGCATTAAGCAATTGAGCACCCAAAATAAACAATGCTTGAAAAATCAACCTTTCAAAAATCCACCAATAGGATTGAAAGTAAAAGCGTTCCTGCCCAGCGGGTAGGGAAGAAAGGTGTTTCACTAGCTCCCCCAATTCAAAGAAAACCGAACCTTACGGGCTTACCAGACCAACTTAAGACAGGTATTGAAAACCTCTCCGGTCATTCAATGGACGATGTAAAAGTCCATTATAATTCATCGAAACCGGCCCAATTACAGGCTCATGCCTATGCTCAGGGCAATCAAATTCATTTAGCACCCGGTCAGGAAAAACACTTGCCACACGAAGCCTGGCATGTGGTACAACAAAAGCAGGGCAGAGTAAAACCAACCATACAGTTCCAACACAAGATAAATATTAACGATGATGCAGGTTTAGAAAAGGAGGCCGATAAGATGGGAGAGAAAGCCATGGGTTTTAAATCTACCACCGGTTCGGTAAATAACCGTAAACTCATAATTGCGTCATTGACTAATCAACCGGTTCAAAAAGTCAAGAGTATTCAGGTCAACAAGTCAATAAGCCAGGAGTTGATAGACCCCGGTAAAGACAGTGCTACTTCGTATCAATGGGAAAGTAAATTCACCATTTATATATACGGACTTCATGAAAAGGAAGAACGGCCTAAGGTTCTGGTCTACATTAGAATCGAAACAGCCGCTGATGACTCTGTAGTTCAGGCGTGGAGTCGTCAGGTACAAGGTGAGTGGAGTAATAAATTTGCGATTAAAGATGAGGGTATAATCTTTCCAATAGAGGTACAGTTAGTAAGGAGTGAAGAAAAGGCTTATACCAATTATACAATAGAAAATGTTAAACAATCAAAGTCCCATGGAGTGAGAGGGCTTTTTGGAACAGAGAGCATGACCAAATGGGGAGAGGAAGACCCACAGGATATTCCGCACGAGGTAGGGCATATGCTGGGCAATAAAGACGAATATGGTACTGTTGATGGTCACGACTGGGAGGCTGAATATAATGAACTTAATGCTGAAACACACAGCATTATGCATAAAGGAGGACAACCACCCAGAGTCAGACATTTTAATCTCATCTGTACTGAGATTGCTGGAAGTGGCCTAATGAAAGACCCTACAATCATTAAGATGTCAGGAAGTCATGGTTTAAAAACGGCTGCATCCTCTTCTTCTTCCAAACCAAAAGCTTCCGTAGAAGATCCATATATGTCTGAGTTGAAAGCCAAGATAATGAAAAGAGAGGTCTCTAAAGAGACTGTTGCCTCCTCATCACATGAGACCAGCTCATCAAGTTCATTAGCGATTGCCAGTAAAGAAGAAACCTCATCGAGGTCTACCGGAAAGAAGAAAGTTCCCAACCACGATGAAAGGGTAAAATTGATTGAGAATTATGCTATAGACAATATTGATCAAATAAGTGCAGAACAAGTGAAGTATCTGAAATCCTTGAACTGGAGTGAAAGTGAGGAGGGAAGTTTGCAGGCTTATAATTGGATATGGGGACAACACGAATAGATCATATGCCTCCCTATGGAATGAATTTAATATGCTGATATCTCTTGTTTAATAGCAAACACTAGGGGTAACCTTTTCTCTTTTTGGGTATCAAGCTAGAAAGTATCCCAACCAAGCAGTGCTAAAGAAGTCATTACAACCAGTAAAAAGGAACTCCGATAATGAAAGTGCTCCGGCTCAAAGAGTGGGTGAGAAAGGTGTTTCCAGAAATCCTCCAATACAAAGAAAACCCATCATGCAATTTAAAGGTGGAATTAGTGTCAATAATGATGCTGGTTTAGTGTATGGAACTGGTGTAATGGACTCAAAACCTTTGGGTTCCGTTCAAAGAACGGGGGAACAATCCATGCGCAGTGCGAGCAAAATAAATGACCCTGTGGTTCAAGGCAATTTTATTAAGAATTGGTACAGGAAAAAATTCGGTATTCGCAAAGGAAAATATGATCAACAGAGCTCTCCTTTGCTGAAAGAAATGGGAGTGAGCATTGACGCAGAAAAGGTAGATCAACATATCGAAAAGAACAAAGGTAGCAAGGCTTCGTTGGTAGCATCAGGTCTTAAAGGGGTTAGTTCTGCCGTTGGTAAACCAGCTGATATCATTTCTAAAATATCTCCAGCATCAAGTGGCACCGCACTGAAGGTTAGCTCTGAAGCAGCCGGAATTGGTGGTATAATTGGAGCCACCGGTTCTTTAATTGATGCCGGAGTTGCTTTGCATTCACATATTACCGGAAACCAGTTGGCTGGAGATAAGCATTTGCTTAAGGCAGAGATTGCATCTAGCTTGTCTAGTGCAGGCACGAGTGTGGGAAGCTCCATGCTAGGGTTTGCCCATGCGGCTAACAATACCGGGTTAGTATCTACAGCGGCTAAGGTTGCTTCTCCGTTTGCCATTGCATCAGGTGCCTTCGATGTAGGTGCTGGTTTGGTTGGGTCAAAAGTGGCATCAGATCGAGAGGAAATGCTAAAAGGAATTGGTAAATCAAGCCAATCTGAAAAGGTGAAAGATGTAGCCCTGTTGGGTGAGGATGCCCAGGAAACTAAGAAAAAAACAGGAGTGGCTCGAGCACTGAAGGGTGGTCTGGCTTTGGCGGGTGGTATTGTCCTTGCCGCAGGCAGTGGCCCTATTGGTTGGGGACTTTTGGGAGCAAGTGCCTTAGTGGGTTTGGGTAGTACGGTTTATAAGATGTGGAGAAAGAATAAACATGGAAAGAAAGCCTTGGCAGGAGTAAGACATGGTAATATTGTAGAACAGGAAGAGCTAAATCGTATTCTGGACTCACAATCAAGACTGAAAAAGATGTCAGGGACAAGAGCCATGCGCGCACATGATATTATTAGGGGAGCTGCAGCAGATAAGCTTATAAGTGGAGGAAATGAAATTAGTGCCGATGAAAGGGAACATTTACTCCAAGCTCTGGGACTAAAGACTAATGCAACAGGCAAACAAATAGCTGCAGCGTTAGACTAAAGCTGGGGTATTATTTTAATTGATCTGCCTTGGCTTTGAGGGCAGTATCTTTCAATCCTGTCCATACTTGCTTGGCAGCCGGGTCATTACTTGTATCATTGTCTGTCAAATACAACAAACCCAAATACCATCTTGCCTGATCTTGAAAAAGGTGAGAACTGTCGCTAATTAACTCTAAAAATATAGGTTCAGCCTGTTCAAACTCCTTTAGGCCCATGTAGGCTACGGCCATAAGAAATCGGGCTGTATAGTTTTTGGAATCCTTAGAGTAAGCCTTTTCGAACAAAGCGATGGCCTGAGCATACTGCTGTTCATCATACCGCACAAGTCCGAGCATGAAATCATCATCGATATTCGTTATGTCTGTTCCCCTTAGGTTGGTAGGAGCCTCGTAAGGTTCAAAATAATTATCGAAGATGTATTCAGGCGATTTCGTAACGGAGCTTCGCCAAATCAAAAAACCAAAAGTGGCTATCACAGCAAAAACTGCGGCAGCCCTCCAAACCTGTTTAGTCTGGGGCTTTTTTGCTTCGAAATACTCTTTTTGCGCATCATTGACCAACGATTTAAATAAATTGAAATCGCTCTTTTCATTGAGAGCAGAACGAAGCTCAAGCTCCAACTGAAGCGATTTTTTTAGCTCTTTATCGGAACCAATGAGGTACTCAAATCTGGCTAACTCTAAACCCTCAAGCTCATTGAGTAGAAACTTATCAATCAGTTCATTTCTTTCCTGTTCAGTCATTTCCAACAAGTATTTGGTACTCAGGGTCTTTTTCGATCAAAGCAATCAGCTTTTCTTTACATACAAACTTGCGCTTCTTGGTATAGGAGACACTCGCAAAGCCAAAATGTTCCGTAATGCGTTTCATATTCACACCATTGAGGTACATCTTTAGTATTTGCTGACACTTTTCGCTGAGCTCCTTGAATTTTCGGTTATAAAACTGATAGCGCTCCAAGGTTAGTACAGCATCGTCAATTTCTTCTTGTGCAAGGTGAGAAGCATCTTGATATTCGGTCAGTGTTTTTCCCTTGATATCCCGCAGTTTCTTTTTCCAGATGTTGCTACTAACCGCGTGCAAGTAGGTTTTAAACTGGCAGGTAAGCTCAAAATCTTTGTTCGACACATTTTGAAAAATGGCCATCATGGCGTCCTGAAAAACATCTTTGGCATCATCTTCCGAACCTGAGTTTTTTAAAATATGACTCTTAATATAAGGGAAGTATTTTTTGTAGATATGCAGGAGCGTTCGTTTGCGCCCCTTCTTTATACCTTGAATAAGGCTTTCGTCATCTAAGCCTTTGCTTATCTCTATCTTAAGCATTGCAGGTGTGTGTGGTTGAAGCCATTAATTTTAGACATTTATTGTGCCTATCACAAATATTATCACTAAATTCCTTTCCCCAATTTTTTTAGTGCTCCCCATATTTTTCGATTAAACACACACATGTATGATGGGTAGAGGACTATTGCATTCCTGCCTAAACTGCCTTACTCAATATTCACAGCGAACGATTTTTATCAGTTTCGTATGTCTTATTGTTGCTCATTTGCAAAACCGAGTAGTGGCTAAAGATTGTAGCGACATAGCCGGGCTTACTGAATTATATTGGGAAGGTGATATTACCAAAGAACAGTTTGGCCAATGGCTTAATGAGCTGCCTGAGAACTGCAGTCCAAGCCGCCCTGCAATTCAGCCTCACAGCATTGATCGTTTAATAAGTTTTTATACGACTATGCTGAAGCGCATTGAGAACACACCTCACTTGTCAAAGCCTTCAACTCTTTCCCTTTCTCAGAAACTTAAAGAGGAACTTAACCTGGTGAATAGTCAACCCCAATGGTTTTCCGGCCTAAGCAGGTATACTACCGATTTTCATATGGCAAATTTACAAATGGAGCTATATGAGTTAGAAATAAAGGCACTATGGCTAAAATACACATCAGGTCAACTAGAGCAACAAGCCATTGAAGATAAGTTAGGAGTATGTATTCAGTATCTAAGACAAGTATACATGTCTGGACTTATGAGCGGCAGACGAAAGAATTACGTAACCCATACCTATGGTCTGATTGAAGGGGTTTTGCGAATTCTTGCTCAGTTAAATACCTCTGAGTCAACCAATAAACTTGTTTTACATGCCATGGAGGTAAGTCGTTTAGGTGAACTTACAGTGAACAATCAATTTCTGAGCCAAGGAGGGGCACAAGCCAGGCTTTTGAGAGAAGTCTTAAAGACCATTGAAAAAACGGAGTTAGAGCTTACAGAGGTGCCAGACTTTGACCTTCATACAAAATCAATGCTTAGAAGAACAATCAATACCCATCGGAATAAGTATTATTTAATTATTGATAGTGGTGTCAAAAACTTGGTAGGTCAGGAAAAGATACCATTGATTAGAGAAGAAGGAGTGGTGCGAATCACCTTTTTTGAAGGGAGAGATGGAATATATCAGGTGGTTGAAAGTCAGGAGAAGACCGATCTGGTAGTTCATCATAAAGACCGACTCAAAAGGTTGGTTAGTGAACTATTTACCAAACTCACGCAGGCCAAAAATGCATTAACAGGAGGTCATGAAGAATTTAAAGAGCTTACAGCTGCCTTGAACAGTTTGGGAGCAATCTTAATTGTGCCTTTTAAAGTGAGTAGGTATAAGCAGGTATATATACTGAGCGATGGTATTCTTAATGACCTGCCTTTTGAACTGCTCTTAAATGCAGAGAATGAATACCTCATTGAGAAAAGTAATGTGACTTACGGAATGTCAGAGGCATCGATTCATTTGGTCGACCGGACAGTTACCTATTCCATCGGTCAGTATCATCAGGCTGAACGTAGACTAAAGCATGTGAGTCGAGAGCTACAGTCTTGGAGAGGAGTCTCCGGTTTAGCAAATAATGCCTTTGAATTTGCCAGCAGTAAAGAATCGAACGTATACCACATGGGTAATCATCAACTACTGGACTTGAATAGAGAACCTTTGCTGCTAAAGTCCGACTATGATACGCTTTATCGTTATGCCCTGTATAATTTCAAAATTATACCACAGGTAATGATTCTAAGCAGTTGTCACTCCCGAGCAGGTTGGCCGGTTAGTGGAGAAGGCAACAAAAGCTTTACCAGTAGGAGTCTTGAAATAGGAGCACAAAGCGTTATTGGGAGTTTGTGGAATGTAGATGACAAAGCCTCCCAGCAACTCATTACAAGTTTTATTAAGTACTTAAAGCAAGGAATTCCCAGCGATCGCAGTCTTAAATTGGCTAAAATAGATTATCTGGCTAAAGCAGATGATTTTCATAAGAACCCATTCTTCTGGTCTGCCTATGTCCAGGAAGGCCACATATTCAGGTTGAAAGACAATTCTACCAATAGGTGGTTTTATTACATATTGGTGTTGGTTTCCTCTGTCGCAGTTTTGCTGGTTAATCTCAAGGTTAAGGTCATTATTTCCTAAACTATGCTGGCTACGGTTCGCTACACAAATCTGCCGATTCATACCCAAGACCAGGTTAACAAGTGTTAATTACTTGTACAAATATGAAAGATATATTTGTTTTATATTTGTGTAACTAATATTACACGCTTATGAAAGGTACATATCTAGGTGAATTCGAAGAACTGGTCTTACTTACCGTTGGGGCCCTTTACCCCGAAGCCTACGGAGTAGCTGTAATGGATGAAATAAAGAAAGAGACTGGCCGAACTGTGAACATAAGCGCCATTCACTCGGCCTTGAGGAGGCTGGACGATAAAGGTTTTGTGAAGAGCAAAATGGGTGGTGCCACCAACGAAAGAGGCGGGAGGCGTAAGCGCTATTTCGAGCTTACTTCCCAAGGCAAGAAGGCCTTGGACGAGGCCCAGTCTTTGCGATTGAAGCTTTATAACCGAATAACAGATATCTCATTGGGAAGTTCTTGAGTAAGCAACAGCACATATCGCCCCCAAGATTGGCCAAGCGTTTTTTGCGACTCTACTGCCGGCAGGAATTTCTGGAAGAAATAGAAGGAGACATTTATGAACTCTTCGATAGGCGGGTTTCTCAAAAGCCCAGGCGCGCCCGGTGGCTCTTCTGTTGGGATGTGCTTCGCTTCTTCCGCCCAATGAACATCAAGCGAATCAAAACAACAAACTCAAATATCATCAACATGACAAGAAACAATTTTAAGGTTGCAGCCCGGGTTTTGTGGAAACAGAAAACCAACACGGTGTTAAATATAGGCAGCATTGCTGTTGGCATGGCATGCTTTATACTCATAGGCTTATATGTGAGGCAAGAACTTAGTTTCGACAAATTTCACGATAAGGGAGACCGGATATACCGAACCTGGACCAAAGAAGATTATGGTCAGGGCCAGCAGTTTTTCTACACCTCCTCACCATTGCCACTAGCCCCCACTTTAGAAGCTAATATTCCTGAGGTAGAGGCCACTGTGCTGGTAGACTACAGCAATTTTTTGGTAGGAGATGGAGAAAACAGACTTAATGAACGAGTGGCATTTGTAAGCCCCAACTTCTTCGATGTTTTTAGTTTTAAGCTACTAAAGGGCAATGTGCAAAAGCCACTAGAGCGTAACACCATTGTGCTTTCGGAAGACTATGCCTTTAAATATTTTGGATCGGAAGAAGCTGTGGGTAAGCACATAACGCTGCAGGTCAACGACAATAAGGTGAGTTATGAGGTATCGGCCATAATGGCCAATATGCCCTCTAACACCGGGTTTCAGATGAATATGATCGTTTCTAATGAAGATAAGGAACGATTTTATAACCCCAGGGCTTTGCAGGCTTGGTTCAATATTGCACCGGAGACCTTTGTATTACTTCGTGAAAATACTTCGGCACAAGAAGTGGTTGAAAAGTTTCCTGAAATGATTAACAGTGTTTTAGGTGACCGAATAGAAGAAGGTCAATACGAGTTAGGCTTGCAACCATTGGAAGACATACATTTAAACCCCGACTTCCCTGCAGCTTCCATGCCCGTGGGTAACCCCAGGTATGTCTATGTGCTGGCCACTATTGGCATGCTGGTGTTAGTAATGGCTTGCATTAACTACACTACTTTGTCTACCGGTCAGTCCATTAGAAGGTCTAAAGAAGTAGGCATCAGAAAGGTAGTTGGGGCGCAGAAAGGCGGCCTTATCTGGCAGTATCTTTCAGAAAGCATCCTTATCACCGCTTTTGCCACTTTGGCTGGTGTAGCTTTGGCTCTGTTTCTATTGCCCACCTTCAACCATCTGGCCGGCACTCAAATAGCTATCATTTTTGATTTACAGAACCTATTACTTCTTATCTCTATCATTTTATTGGTAGGAATTGCCACGGGCTTATATCCTGCCTTTGTGCTTTCAAACCTCAAGCTCATCAATATTTTGAGAGGAGGAAAGAGCGGAGGTCGCGGAGCTGGTATATTTCGAAAGTCGTTGGTGGTGTTTCAACTATTGCTCACCATTTTTCTTATTTCAGGCTCCTTAATTATGCGTCAGCAGCTTAATTTCTTACAAAGCAGCGATGTTGGCTATGAAAAAGACGCCATGGTTTATGTGAATCTGTACCCGAAAGAAGGTGCCAATGGAATGCTCAATGGGATAGTTTCCGGCTTCGAAAATGCCGAATTATTGAAAGCACGATTGAGCCAGTATCCGGAAGTATCGGGTCTTGGAGCGGCCAACCATATGTTTGGATCTACCGGCTGGACTCAGGTGGGCTTCAACGATGTGAATGGACAGTTCAGACAGTTTTATGTATTGGCTACAGACGCTCATTTTGTTGACGGCTTTAACATTGCCATGAAAGAAGGGAGAGCCTTTGACGAAGACATGGAAGTGGATAAGCGGGAGTCAATCATCATTAATCAGGCGGCAGTTGACTATTTTGGTTTAGAAGACCCAGTAGGTAAAAAGCTTCCGGGCAACGACTTTGGTAACCATCGAATTATTGGGGTTACAGAAAACTTCAACTTTCAATCGCTACATACAGATGTAGAACCCCTGGTTATAGTGCAAAACCTGTCACCCATATTTGCCGGAATAAGCGATGTTACTATCAATGATAACCCCATACCCAAGGTGTTTTTCAAGTATACCGGTCAGAATTTGCTCGCGGTTAGAGATATTTTGGATGAGGCATGGTCTGAGTTATTTCCAAATGAAGAGTTAAACTTTAGCTTTATCGATGAACGGTTGCGACTTCTTTATGAAAACGAAGCAAGGGTAAATAAGATAGCGGGCGTTGCCACCGTAATAAGCATACTGATTGCTGCTTTTGGCCTTTTGGGCTTAACCATACTTGTAGTCAACACCAAGGTTAAGGAAATTGGCATTCGAAAAGTATTAGGAGCCTCGCCAATAACCATTATGAATATATTACTCCGGCAGTTCAGCATTCAACTTGGATTGGCGTTCTTGATTTCCATTCCCGTTACTTGGTATTTAATGAATCAGTGGTTGAGCGATTTTGCTTACCGGGTAGACATTGGTTTGCTGGTGTTTGTGGCCAGTGGTTTTCTATCTTTCTTAATTATGCTGTCCGTTATAGTGTATCATGCCGTGCGGGCTTCCAGAATTAATCCTGTAAATGCTCTTAGAGTAGAGTAGAGTAGAGTAGAGTAGAGTAGAGTAGGGCACAAGCAAAAAATGAAGGTCATGTATAGAACTTAAGAAGCTCATACATGACCTTTTTCAATTCTGTATTACAAGTTGAAAATAGTTGGCTAGTTCTTATCGGTTAGTTCTACTCCGTGAAATGGACAGTAAATCCATGTTCCTTTCATTTTCTTTCCATCGGTAGGGCAATATTTCGGTGGTAGGAGCGAGGCAAGCGGAAGTTCAAAAGAGAAAACCTCATCGCCCAAATGTACTTTAAACGAATGTTGTTTAAAGGGATCGATAAGCCGATCTTCCTTACCCTTAGATTTGAACATGAAAAACTGCATGTTTTTCCCCATATCGCCCATCATATTGGCTAGCATGGGTTGCATGAAAGACATTAGCGTACTGGCATCATTGCTTATTTCGGAGTCATCTAGTGGCAGATGTTTTTTACCATCAGATGTTTCTAGGCGAATCATGGCTCTTACCTCAGATATTGGTGTGTATTTTATGTTACCAAAAACACCAAACTCTCCATCAATCACGGCTATCAGTTCAAAATCATCAAAAATATCAATCATTTCTTCCAACTCATCGGCCGATATGCTCTCGTCAGCAGCAAAAGAAGCTTCCCAGTACTCTAAAGGAATGTACCAAACCAACCGCATCAGGTTCTGGTCTTCGGACATTAGCTGTGTTTCATTGATGAGCTCATTGATATCTATAGCTCTTTTTTGAGCTTGTGCTGAAAAAGTAAAAATCAAAGAGGCGATTACGGATAAAATTACAGAGCGCAAGAGAAATGGTGAATGTTTCATTGGTTAGGTTTTACTTGCTAAACTTAAGTGGAAAAATGAAAAAACTAAAGCCCGGGCATAAGTTGAACGTTGGTTTTGGTACTAATTCAATTTATTGAATACAAAATCTCTCTTCCTGGACGCACCATCTGATATAGATGCAATGAGCTTGTTTTGTTCGAGTTTGTAGCTGATAACTTTCGGGAAATCGTGTTCTGGATTTTCGCAAATAAACCCATCAGCATTAGTATAGGTAAGCCTAAAGCGTACCGGATTATCATTTTCAGCCACTTTGGCAATATAAAAGAGCGCATTGTCTTCTTGGAGTAGTTGCAGGTGTTCTACAAATACCGTATCCGTATCTTTCAGTGTAAAGCCAATTCCTTTATACTCTGTGTCTGTTTGTTTTTCCCAAAACTCAAAAGCGGTAGTGCCGGGGGGAGCATTTAAGCGTTGCCATTGACCTAGTAACCAGCTTAGCTCGTCTATACCTTGTGGTTTCTGATGGCCAGAATGCGGAGCAACTAAAGCAGCGAGTGTTAAAAACAAAGGCAACAACTTTTTCATAACAATTAACACTTAAGAAAGATAAGCTTTTTTATGGGTTACTCGGCAATTTGAGGGATTACCCAAAGGTAACTGAACCAGTGCCAACGGCCTTCACTATCGGGCACGGTAATGGTAAATAGTGTCCTCCTTCGTTTTAGGTCCCGGTCTGGCCTAATGCTTAGCTTAACCAACCCTTCTTTTACAACCTGTATGGATTTACGACATTCGGCTCCCTGAACAAAGCACTGCAATTGCTCTAGTTTTAGTTTGTTTTCTGTAAACTCCAGCTCAATTCGCGGAAGACTTTTGCTACCCGAAAAACCATTGGTATTGACTTCCTGACGGCTTACTACCAGAGCATGCATGTTAGCTTTCTGTTTAAATTCATTGAGATTGGCATAGAACTCCGACATGGGAAATCGCGGCAAATAAAACTGGTTTTGCTGGCTGTGCATTACTCCTGAGTTTTGAGCAGCAGCTCCTTTATAACCTCTTTTTTTTAGGGTATTGGCCATAAAAGCATTCCACTCTCCATAGGGATAGGCATAAATGGTAGGTTTAGTACCCAGGTGTTCTATAAAAGCATCTTCACTTGTTTGTAAATCCTCTTCAAAGAAGGCGTCTGTTTTGTTGAGAAAGTAGGCGTGTGAATGTGAGTGATTGCCTATTTCTATACCGGCCTCTTGTACCTTTTTCAGTTCAGACCAGTTCATATAGTCTTTTCCTCCAACCGTTTCAGTGTTTACAAACAATGTGGCTTTAAAGCCATATTTCTGTAATAGAGGAAGGCCTTTTTCGTAAAAGCTAGAGTAGCCATCGTCTATAGTCAGAACCACTGCTTTTTGGCCTTTCTTGGGTCTCTTTAAACGATCTATGGCTTCAGAAAAGGTGAGCACTTCGTAGCCTCCATCCTTTAAAAATTTCAGGTGCGCCTCAAACTTATCGAGCGATACGTTGGTACTGGGGAACCTGTCATCTCCAAAACGATGATACACAAAGGCACTTATTCCGCCTTCCTGGGCACTTAGCTGCGTGCCAATTACCAATAGAAAGATTATCAAACTGCGCATTACTTAAGCGGGTATCTTAGATATGTTGTGTCCAAGTGATGATGATCGTACTGTTCAAACCTATTGTAGCGAATCATTCCAAATACCTGCTCCACATATTCGTCTCCTCGCTCCGAGTATTTATCCAGCAAGGGAACCAGGGCCCTGATGTCTGAAGTTTCGGCCCTTTTTCTACGGAACCGGGCATATGCAGGGGTTCTGGCTATGGTTTGAAAATAGTCCATCACCGATTCTTCAATATGATCATATTTTCGCAGATATACCTGGTAATCTTCTCGCCTTACACTAGCGGCAATACGAGGCTCATTGGGATCGAATGACCAAACCCCGAAGACATTGTTGGCTTCTCTGAAAAAGCGAGATTTGCCCCAGCCCGATTCAATGGCAGCTTGCGCCAATACGATGCTGTTGGGGTGGGTGAGCAGCCTTCTTTTAAGCAACAGAATATCGTCTGTTTTATAGGTTTCTGTTAGTTGTAGAAAAAACAGGCTGTCTTCAGCATTCAATTTCTTTTTAATCTGAATGCTTTCCAGTCGTTTTAGGTCTATTTCCAGTCGTTTTTTAGCCACCAGTATGGCCGGCAACATTACGGCAATAAAACGCTGTTTGGCTTCGTCTGAATCGAGTGAATCCAGAAAGGTAACGTTGCTATAAAGGATTGGTCGTACAACAACGGAATCAATTAACTGGATTTCTTCGGGGCTAAGTACCTCTCTGTATTCGGTAATAATTTCGGGCCATTCTGCTCTTTCGACTTCCTTTGTGGTTCTAAACCAGCGGGTCGAAAGAATAATCAGGAAAATAAAGGTGAGAATGACAATGACCTTCCGTTCATCAGACATGAGGCAAATATAACCATCCTTATGGAATCTTTTGTAATTCGTAGATAACCGGCTCTGCCTCTATGCGGCTTCTGCCCACTCAACTGTAGGCTTTACGCTTCTCTCGCACCAGTTCGGCAAAGTCCCTGCCCTCAATTTTAGAGTCAATCCAACTCATCAGGTCAAAATAGAGCAGTGTTTTTTTGGAGAAGTCTCCTTCATTCACTTTTTCAATTTCTGCCTTTAGGCTCATAAATCCCTTTTTGAGGTCTTGTGGAAAAATAGAACCTATTTTGCTCATAAATTCCAGAAAGACTTGCTGTACCTTTCCCAGGTTTTCTTCGAAAACAATATAGTCGTGGGCGGCTTGTAGTTTTTGTTCCATATAATCTTCTTCTCCGGTGTCGTAATCTATGAGTATGCTCAATATACGGGCATAGCCTTTGAGATCACTGCGCAGTCTGTCTCCATCGTTTAGCAACCGGTTCAGGTAGAGCCTTGCCTGGCTGTAGTGTTTTAGGGCAAAATAATAGACTGAGGCTTTATAGTAGATTACAATAAGGTTGTGCTTGTCAATGTATTTCCTGTTAGCCTCCACCTCTTGCATTATGGTTTTTATTTCGGGCAGCTTGCCTTCAAAGTCGGTGGTAAGAAACACGTGATTGAAAGCCTGAATAGCCTTATACTTCACCAATAATACCTGCGTATTACTGGCCAATGAGGGACCTTCCTGCTGTTCAAACCGTTGAAATAGGCTATAGTAGTGCTCAAACTTTTGAATGCTGTTTACTCTGAAGGCCGATTGCAATAATCGATTGAGCCCTTTTAAATACCCGGCTCGTCTTTTCTTATCGAGTCCCGTTTCGTGGAATATGTCGATCCACTTTTCGGCATAGGTAATGCACTTTTCGAAGTCGTAAGTAAGGTAGGAAAACCAGTAGTAGGCTCGGTATAGATAAAACTTTTCGTTGAATGCCAACTCCGACTCTTTAAAGTCGGGCAGGTTGGTGTAGAAGAGGGCCTTGAGATTGTTTAATTCCCTTTCCGATTTCACCATGCCGTGTTCCACAAAGCGGGCTTTTAGCTTAGTGGCCAGCGTGAAAAACTGTTGCACATTCATAAATCGCTTCATGGCCTGCTCAGTTTGGGCGTTGAGTTCATCGGCCTGTTTTTCTTCCAAATCAAATACCTGCTGAGACCTAATCTGCTTTTCGTAGTCGAGCAGTGCCAGCTGAAATAAGTCTTTTCGATAGTCACCCGTTATATTTTTGGCCCTGTTCAACAGCCTCAGACTCTGGTGATAAAGCCCCTTTTTATAGAGCACCCTAATGTAATCCAACTGTTCCCGCAGGTCTATGTCTATATCGTGTTTCAGGTTAGAAAGACGCAGACTAGCCAAAATCTGACTGTATAAGTGAGATTTGAGATTGGCAAACTGTGTCTTGCTGGTTTTGGGTAGTTTTTTGAGAATTAGTGTTTCATCGTACACATCCATTTGCTCCATTATGTCGAACAGCTTTATGTATTTCGTTTCGCGCGAGCTTCCTACCCGGTTGGCATATAGCTTAAAACTTCTCTTCTCAGACTTGGTGAGTGACTGTATGAGTTCAAAAAGCAGTTGTTCATTCTGAATCTTGGACATGCTATAAGTTAAGGTTTTAATCGGTTGGTTTACAGTTGTTTATTCGTGTTTTTCCTAAGCATGGAGTTCATATGGTCTATGAAATCTACTGGCTTCAACACAGACAAATTAGATAAATTCAGAATGGTTGACTTTACAAAGAGCTATCAAATCAACGTAAACGATTGCCAAGTTTAAACGAACAAAATGAGCAAACCCAAAGGACTATATAGAGAAGAGTTTGAGAAGGATGCCTGTGGCATTGGCTTTATTGCCCAACTTAAGAACCAGCCATCGCACAGCCTGGTAGCCGATGCGCTTAAGATGTTGCACCGAATGGAACACCGGGGAGGTGTGGCGGCCGATGATAAGACGGGCGATGGGGCTGGTATTCACACTCAAATACCCCATGCATTTTTTAGCCAACTGGCAGCCAAAGAGGGCGTTGAACTTCCTGACAAAGAGCACTATGGTGTAGCTATGCTGTTCATTCCCACCCCAAATACTGCTGATTTCTTTAGCTTGCTTGAAGAGGCTCTAACGGAGTTAAACCTGGCGTGCGTATGGAAAAGGAGGGTGCCTACCAACGGAGTAAAACTTGGTGATTTTGCTCGTAGCAACGAACCGGAGGTTTGGCAGTATTTCATAAGGGGAGAGGCCGGCTCTGGAATAGATTTAAACAGAAGGCTCTATTTGTTCAGAAAACTGTGTGAACATAAAGCTGCTATGCTTGAGGGCGGAAGAGCATTTTACATGTCTTCCTGTTCGGTACATTCCATAGTTTACAAGGGGGAGTTGCGCACCTGGCAGCTCGATGAATACTACCCGGACCTCTCCGCGCCACACTTTACCTCTGCCTTTGCCATAGTTCATTCGCGCTTTTCAACCAATACGTTACCCGAGTGGCGATTGGCCCAGCCCTTTAGGTATATCGCCCACAACGGAGAAATTAACACCATAAAGGGCAACATAAATAAAATGAAGTCAAGAGAAGCTCTTTTCAGATCGGCCCATTTCAGCCAAGAAGAGCTAAAGGTATTGCTGCCGATATGCCAGGCTGAGTTTTCTGACTCGGCCAACCTCGACATGGCTGTAGAGTTATTAGTAATGGGAGGAAGAGAAATTGAGCGTGTTATGGCCATGCTTATTCCTCCGGCATGGAGAGAAAATTTGGCCGTTAGCCCCGAACTAAGAGCATTTTACGATTACCACGCTACCTTTTTGGAACCATGGGATGGCCCGGCTGCCGTATGCTTTACGGATGGGAACAAAGTAGGGGCCTGCATAGATCGCAATGGCCTTAGACCTACGCGATATACACTAACAGACGATAATCGCCTCATATTTGCTTCAGAAACCGGTATTGTAGAGGTGCCTCCTGAAAATGTATTGAAGAGAGGTAAGCTAAAACCCGGTCAAATGCTACTGGTCAATTTAGTTGAGCACAGTTTTGAAGAAGATGCATCTATTAAAAAACGACTAAGCAGGGCCAGTGACTATATAGGCTGGAACAAAAAGCTAATTATCAATGAGTCCGAATTGGGTGAACCATTCCAATCCAATGCCCACCGAGCGGCCCGGCCTGAACCCTCAGACCTCCTTAAGGCCCAGTTGCTGTTCGGATACTCCAAAGAAGACATTAAGTACATACTAAAGCCTATGGTGGCCAGTGGTTCAGAGCCCATAGGCTCTATGGGAAACGACAGCCCATTGGCCGTATTTGCCAGGCGAAATGCTCACCTTTCCAATTACTTCAAGCAGCTTTTTGCCCAAGTGAGCAACCCGGCCATAGACCCCATTCGCGAAAAGGCCGTGATGTCTTTGGCGGTTTACCTGGGGCAATCCAATAATCTACTGGAAGACAATGACCCCACATCTCGAAAAATAGTACTTGAACAACCCGTTCTCACTTCACAGAAACTGGATAAATTAAGGAATGAACCACCTGAAGGGTTCAACAGTCAGTATCTTAAAGCTTGTTACAATCCTGAGAAGTATGCACTCAAAGAGGCTATTGAACAGAAAGCGAAAGAAGCGGCTCAGTGGGTAAGGGCCGGAGCAAACCTCCTGGTATTGAGTAATAAACCACAGCCTAACCAGCTTTCCATTCCTTCGCTGCTCATTACCGGAGCAGTACATCACCATTTAATCAAAGAAGGCATTAGGGCAAGAGTAAGTCTTATTATTGAGGCCGGAGATGCTACAGAAACCCATCATTTTGCCACGCTTATTGGCTATGGAGCCTCTGCTGTTTGTCCGTATTTGGCTATAGACACCATTCGCTCGCTAACAGAGCCAGAACAAGAAGAGCAAGCGGTGAGTCAGTATATAAAGGCCATTGGCTATGGATTAAGGAAAATTCTTTCCAAAATGGGTATCTCCACCCTTCAGTCCTACGAAAGCGCTCAAATCTTCGAAATACTTGGCTTGAATGATGAGGTGGTGAACCTATGTTTTAAAGGAACCCCTTCCCGTATTGGTGGAAAGGGATTTGAAGAGCTAGAGCAGGAACTAATACAAAATCAGCAGCTCACCCGTTCGGTTATTAACTCCGGAAGTGTATTGGCCGATGGAGGAATATACCAGTGGAGGGTAGAAGGAGAAAAACACCTTTTCAACCCAAAAACCATTCACTTGCTCCAAAAATCAACCCGTTTGAATGATCAGGAGCTTTTCAGAGCCTATTGCAGAGAGATAGATCAGCAAGAAAGTGCCCATGTAACGTTGAGAAGTCTGTTCGACTTCAGGGAATCATCAGCCATTGATTTAAAGGAGGTTGAACCAGCCAGCGAAATAATGAAACGTTTTGCAACCGGGGCTATGTCTTTTGGTTCCATTTCGGAGGAGGCTCACACTACCATTGCCAAAGCCATGAACCTGATTGGAGCCAAGTCGAATAGTGGAGAGGGAGGAGAAGATGCTTCGCGATATACGCCCGGAAAGGATGGATTATTAGCAAGATCGGCCATAAAACAGGTGGCCAGTGGCCGTTTTGGGGTTACCACCTACTACCTTATCAATGCCGATGAGCTACAAATAAAGGTAGCTCAAGGAGCAAAACCAGGAGAAGGAGGCCAACTCCCCGGACTAAAAGTTGATGAAAACATAGCCCGGATTAGGCATTCTACTCCGGGTGTAACCCTTATTTCTCCACCACCACACCACGATATTTATTCCATCGAAGATCTTGCACAACTCATTTTCGACCTTAAAAATGTAAATCCAAAAGCGGAAGTGAGTGTGAAACTGGTAGCAGAGGCAGGAGTAGGAACCATTGCGGCCGGGGTGGCCAAAGCCAACGCAGACACCATACTTATCTCAGGCCACGATGGAGGCACCGGGGCTTCCCCTCTCAGTTCCATTCAACATGCCGGTATCCCTTGGGAAATTGGTCTGGCAGAAGCACACCAAACGCTCATGCGCAATGGTCTGCGCAATCGTATTAAGCTACAAACCGATGGTCAAATAAAAACAGCCAGAGATCTGGCCATAGCCACTATGTTGGGCGCTGAAGAATGGGGTGTAGCCACGGCCGTGCTGGTGGTAGAAGGCTGTATAATGATGCGCAAGTGCCACCTCAATACCTGCCCGGTTGGTATAGCTACTCAACGTCCTGAATTAAGGCGGCTCTTTACCGGTGAAGTAGATCATATTGTAAACTTCTTTAGGCTCATGGCCGAGGAGTTGCGCTATATTATGGCCCAATTGGGGGTTAAGACGGTTAATGAACTGGTTGGCCGAACAGACCTACTGGCATTTAATAAGGACAAAGCCATTAGCAAAGGAGGTAGGGTAGACCTCAGTGCACTTTTAGAAAATCCATTAGCTACAGAAGGGGCTCCTCAGCATAAAACAGTACAGCAACCTTCACGAATTGACCACGTGCTCGATGTAAAGCTCATTGAGTTGGCTCAGCCTACCTTTCGCCATGGAGAACGAGTACGGTTCGAACAATTCATTCATAATGAAAACAGAACCACCGGGGCTATGCTTTCCGGTTCTTTTACTCAAAAATTCGGACCGCAAGGCCTGCCGGATGGCACCATTACAGTAGACTTTAGCGGTACGGCCGGGCAAAGTTTTGGAGCTTTTCTAGCCCATGGTATCACCTTTAACCTGGAAGGGGAGGCCAACGACTATGTTGGCAAAGGACTCTCCGGTGGTAAACTGGTAATATACCCTAAGCCGGAAACTACGTGCAAGGCGGCCGATAATGTACTAATTGGCAATGTGGCCCTGTATGGTGCTACCCGAGGAAGGCTCTATGTGAATGGACAGGCAGGAGAACGATTTGCCGTTAGAAATTCTGGAGCCAGTGCAGTGGTAGAGGGGGTGGGCGACCACGCCTGCGAATATATGACCGGAGGCCGGGTAATTGTTTTAGGTGAAACCGGAAAAAACTTTGCAGCCGGAATGTCTGGTGGAATAGCCTATGTATATGCGGCCAACTTTGACTTTCAATCGTGTTGCAATTTGGAGCTTGTTCAGCTCGAATACCCCGAGGAAGATGATTTTAACTTCCTGCATATGATGTTAGAGAAGCATCATCGATACACCAATAGTGTAAAAGCTATTGAACTGTTGAGTCAGTGGCCTTTGGCCAAAGCAGACTTTGTAAAGGTTATTCCTACAGAATATAAAAGAGTAATGGCTCAAAAAAGAGACTTCAAAAATGTGATGGCATAATGGGAGATATACAAGGATTTTTAAGATATGGCAGAGAACGCAAAAACAAACAGGCTGCCAGTCAAAGACTACAGCACTTCAAGGAATTTGTAGAACCCTGGAACGAACAACAATACCATGAGCAAGCCGCCCGCTGCATGGACTGTGGTGTTCCCTTTTGTCATCAAGGTTGCCCGTTGGGCAATAAAATACCCGACTTTAATGATGCCGTATATCGTGGGCAGTGGAAGGAGGCCTGGGAGGTGCTCAAGAGTACCAACAACTTCCCGGAGTTTACCGGTCGAATTTGCCCGGCTCCTTGCGAGGCTAGTTGTGTTTTAGGTTTAAACAACGCGGCAGTTAACATAGAGCATATTGAACTCGAAATTGCTGAAAGAGCCTTTCAGGAAGGCTGGGAACATGCCATTGTTCCGTCCGATGATACAGGATATAGAGTTGCTGTGGTGGGTTCAGGGCCTGCTGGTTTGGCAGCTGCGGAAGAACTGCGGAAGCAAGGACATTCAGTAACTGTCTTTGAACGTGATGAAGCCCCCGGTGGGCTTTTGAGATTAGGCATTCCAGACTTTAAATTAGATAAAACCGTAATCGATCGTAGAATAGAACTGATGCAAAGGGCAGGCATTGACTTTTGCTGCAACACTGAGATAGGAAACGATATTAGCGTGACAGAGCTAGAAGAGAGGTTCGATGCTATTGTGCTTTGTGTTGGGGCAACGGTGCCCCGAGACTTGCCCATTCCGGGTAGAAGCCTAAGCGGAGTCCATTTTGCCATGGATTTTCTGCGTCACCAGAATCGTTTGATTTCCGGAAAGGTAGATCGGATATCTCCCGAGTTGAATGCCAAGAATAAGAAGGTGTTAGTGATTGGGGGGGGAGATACCGGAGCCGACTGTGTGGGGACAAGCAACAGGCAAGGGGCGCTTTGTGTTACCCAGATTGAACTAATGGAAAAACCACCGGAAGAGCGTACTGTAACCAATCCATGGCCTGAGTGGCCCATGACCTTGAAAACATCAAGTTCGCACGAGGAAGGAGTAGCAAGAGATTGGTCTGTGCTTACCAAACGGTTTATTGGAGAAGATGGAAAGCTCACAGGAGTGGAAACGATAAGAATACGGTGGACAGATAAAGCGAAGTTTCGGTATGAAGAAATTCCCGGTTCTAAAGAGGTGATTGAGTGTGATTTGGCCTTTCTGGCAATTGGTTTTGCTCATCATGAAAAGAGCCTTTCTACCCTGTTTGGCCTTGAGCTAGACCCGAACGGCAATGTAAAAACTACTGGCTTCAA
Source organism: Roseivirga sp. UBA838 (assembly GCF_002296035.1). NCBI lineage: Bacteria > Pseudomonadati > Bacteroidota > Cytophagia > Cytophagales > Roseivirgaceae > Roseivirga > Roseivirga sp. UBA838. The sequence continues at coordinate 17,531 of NZ_DBHC01000027.1, read as the reverse complement.
GGCATTAAAAAAGACGGGAGAAACCAGTCGGTCAATGATCTTTGCCGCAGGTGACTGTAGAAGAGGTCAGAGCCTGGTAGTTTGGGCTATTGCAGAAGGTAGAAGAGCGGCAATGGCTGTGAATAATAGCCTTGAGAAGGCCGCTCTGCAAGCGTGAAGATGGCATGGCAGAGGCCACTGGTTTTGAAATGAGGTATTTAAAGCACCGGCTAATTTTGCTCAGTTTTTATAGGCGAAGTATAAATAAAGAGGGTTAAGAAGCTCAAAAACCACAGGGCAAAGCCAATGCCCACAGCGGTTTTGGTACTAGCGGAACTTGTGTCGTTTGGTATTTCAGGGATTAGAAACGTGAATAATGAAAAGAGTATTGCCAATGAGGCAAACATTAGCTTTTGGCGGGGATAATTTTTGGAGATAATGAGTCCAAT
>NZ_DBHC01000027.1:3790-16723 GCF_002296035.1 Roseivirga sp. UBA838 | reverse complement strand
TCCTATCCATCCAAGAATCAGGCAATGAAAACCCAATAGGTCATTGAACCAGAAGGCTGGCATAACTAGTGAGACTATGTAGAGAAGAAATGAAATTTCGCTGAGCGTATATTTACCTATGGCTTTCATTAATTGCCCAGTAGTGGAAGGTGTTTAATTTTATGGTAGTTAAGGGCCATTTGTATACAGTGCTTTAGCGCTTTATAGGGAAAAGGGCCAGTTAAAGGTAAAACAATGGATCGGTTACCTTCAAATTGAAGGGCCTGATCATACAGGGTCCTGAAAGTGGGAACCAAACGAGAGGTGCACTTAAAGTATACGGCCACTTTATCGGCTGCTTTTGGTTTCCAGTCCATTCTAACTGTACTGCCTTTTGCGGTAAGGTAGCTGGGTTCTCCCCACTTTAGGGTTTCTTCCAATTGGCTTAGACCTTCAATTTCTGTGGCGGCTTCTATTAAAAGACTCCGTAGATTAGACATTCTGAGCCGCACTTCATCAGGATAAGCAGAGAAAACATTTAATACACGCGGGTCTGTTACAATAATCATACAACTACTTTTTGGTTGGGGGCGTAGGCCACTTCGTGCAACTTTATCATTTCAGTCAATGCTTTATTGTAGATTCTGTCCAGCCTGTTTTTGATATCGACCAACTGAAATCTAAACAGTTGTATTTTTTCAAAGTTGAGTGTGTTTTGGGAGATAAAGGCCAACTGTTCTTTAAGCAGAAAGCTTTTAAGTTTGGTTTCTGAAACATGACTCAAACGAGGAATCTCTACATGATCAGCCTTTAGTAGCAGTTCTTCAACCTGTAAATAAATTTTACGCAAGTCATGAGCTATCATGGCAATTTCACCATCGGTAATGCGCTTCTTGCTAATGATGTGTTGTATTTGCTCCTCCAATTGGTTTTGACAGTCTAGTAGCGTTGAGTAGGTAAGATTTAGTGAGCGAATGAACCTGTAGATGCCCAGCAGCTCATCGGTAGATAAATGATTTTCGTTGTAATAGGCTAGTGCCTTTGTGAGCACTTTAGTGTCTTCTTGCTTGTACCATTCATGGTCTTTCTCCATAACTTTGACCAACTCAGTATATTCTTTCTTTAGAGCTTCTTTATCCTTTTTAGAGTCATTGGAGGCTTTTAAAGACCATTTCTGATCGACTGTTTCCATAGATTGCACCACCTCAATTATACGATTTTGGTTTTTGGCAATAGCCGCCATCTTCTGTTCAAATTCCTTCCCCCAAAGCTCAACCTCCTCGAGCCCTTTTGAGCCGTTAACAATGGTTTCCAATTCCTGCTCTTCGGGAATATGAATGTTTCGAGAATTATAAAAGCCCAAATAATGCTCAGGAAACTCCCCCTCAGAAAGTTCTTGTTCAATAAACTTCTGAACCTCACTGGCAGGACTAATCTCCTGTGGCTTCTCTCCAAAATATAGGGCATAGAAATTTGAGGTAACTTTTTCAGCCAGTTCATCTTTGTTACCAAACAGAATCCATGGGCTTCGGTCGTCACTGGTACCCTTCACATAGTTCTTCTTGGCATTTCTTTCTCTCAGAAAGTTAGAGGGGTGACTGGCATACATTTGGGGCGCCTCCTTGTCTTTATCTCCTTCAAAAAGCCAATATTCTGATGTATCCGAGTTTTTCAGTCGGTATTCAAGAAGTGTCTCCCGAAAGGCAGGGTGCTTCTTTTTAAAAAAGGAAAAACATTCGGACTGATGATGAAAGATGTTGTTGGTAAAAAGATGCTCATCGCGGGCATCAACCAGCTTAGAAATGACCACATTCATCACTTCAGACGCAGAACCCAACCGATACAAGCCATTGATTATTTGGTTGCTACCAGTTACACTTACGGCCACCAGGTCGGCATTAAATTCCATTTGCCGCAAAAGCGAGGCGTGTAGAGCGTTCAACCCCTTGTATAATAGACTCATGAGGAAACGAACCAGCCAAATAATGGGCATGAGCAACCACGCAAAAATGGAAAAACGAACGTCTAAAGATTGCCACTTTTCTAATGTTTCGTCCCATTTGTCTCGTTCATACACCATGTCATGAATGATTTTATTGGCCATATATACATAGCTTCCCAGCTTCATGCTGCTTTGTGCAAAATGGCCAAACTCATGGGCAATTACCGCTTTGAACTCGCTGAGATTGATACTGTTTACCAGTCCAAGGCCAATCAAAAGGTTTTTGCGGCCGGGAAAAAATAGACTAAAAACAGTGCTGTTGTAGAACACCGAGGCATTGATTTCATGGTTCACAAATATCTTTTTAGGAAAAGGCGCACCAACTTCATCGCTCAATTGCCGGATAAACTGAAAGAGTTTTGGATGGTCTCTTTCCTTTATTTCCACATGGTCAGTACCACTTCCAGAGTTTTTCTTGAAGATAAACTTGAGAAGAAATAAAAATAGCATGACTGCCATACCTGCCATACCAAACTTGAGTAGCAAGTGCCAATGGTTAAATTTTTTGGGTAGAGGAAAAGTAATGATCTCGTAAATGAGATTGACTGAGCCCACTATCATGGCCAAGTAAACCAGAATAAAGACCAGAATAGCGATGAGGTTGATGAAAATCTGTAAACGATATTGACCGGATAATTTGGTGAGATCATCTTTGAAAGCTTTAGGGCTTTCAGGATAAAACGATTGTGACATGCTTAAAAAAATATAGCATAAAGTATGGAGTTATTGGCAGAATTGAAAGCGATGACAAAGGCAATTGTTCTATGTGGTGTGCCAATGAAAAGGTACTGTCCAACCTCTAATTCTACGGATAGCCTCTCTTTAACGTAGTGAATGCAGCATCAAAAAAGTCAAAAAAAGCTCATTCTTAATTTGTTTGTACACAGACGGGCTGATTCTAAAATTCCTCACTATTGAATATCAAAGACTTAAAAAACCCTGAACCTGTCTTGGTTACAGACAGGTTCAGGGTGAGTTTTAATTGACACTTGAGGCAATCTCCGTTTGGTGTGATGAAGCCGGCCTATACCTGGGTCACTTTCCACTTACCTTTCTTAAAAAGAATAATAGAAACCACTGCAATCAGCATTTCTGAAATAGTTATGGCTCCAAAAACGCCAATAGGGCCCCAGTCTAAATAAAGAGCCGCCAGGTAAGCCAGGGGTATCTGAAACAGCCAGAAACAAAAGAAATTAATTATGGTTGGAGTTTGGGTGTCGCCAGCGCCATTAAAAGCCTGAGTAACCACCATGCCATAAGCATAAAACACATAGCCTGCTGTGATTACCTGTAAGCTCAATGCACCGTAAGTGATTACATCGTCCACATCGCTAAACCAACTGATAATTTGTTGGGCCATAAGCAAATACACCAACGATATGAGCACCATAAAAATGGCATTGTACTTACTTGTTTTCCATACCGAGGCTTCTGCACGTTCCGGTTGTTTGGCTCCAAGGTTTTGTCCAACCAAAGTTGCTGCTGCGTTACTCATTCCCCACGAAGGCATAAGGGTAAACATCATTACACGAATGGAAATGGTATAACCGGCCAGCACATCACTACCAAACTCAGACATTATGCGCATTAGAAACACCCAGCTGGAAGTACCAATGAGAAACTGGCCTATACCTCCCAACGATATTTTAATGAGATTGAGCATTACCTTTGCTTTCCACACAAAGTCTCTGATACTCAGTTTTATTCTGCTCCATCCAAAGAAAAGAATGGTAAACTGAGCGATCACTGCCACACCTCGACCAATGGTGGTGGCTATGGCTGCTCCTTCCACACCATAGGCCGGTATGGGACCCAGGCCAAAAATGAAGATGGGATCCAGAATAATATTGAGACCATTGGAAATCACTAAAGCCCACATAGCCACAGAAGCATCTCCGGCACCACGAAAAATGGCATTGATTAGGAAGAGTAGCATAATGGTAATGTTACCACCTATCAATATGCGGGTATAGCCGTAGCCTTCTTCTATAAGAGAAGCCTCACCACCCATAAGCCCCAAAATTTCTTTGGGGTAAATAATGCCTATGGCACCAATAACAATGGAAATGATAGTGCCGAGAATGATGGCCTGTACGGCCGCTTCAGCAGCGCCTTTTTTGTCTTTCTCGCCAGTTCTTCTGGCCACTACCGCTGTTGCCGACATACTTAGACCAATGGCCAGAGCATACAGCAGCGTAATTACCGATTCGGTTAAACCCACAGTAGCTACGGCATTTACAGATACTCTTGAAACGAAAGCTATATCGACCAGGGCAAACGTAGACTCCATGAGCATTTCGAGGATCATGGGTACTGAAAGCATGAAAATGGCTTTTCTAATGCTACCGGTGGTGAAGTCTTCTTCATTGCCGCGTATGGCAGCAATTAGGTATTGAAAATACCTCTTGAATTTATTTTGAGGAATAGATGTCATTGTTGAGAATTATGAAAAGTAAAAAGTAAAAAAGAGTAGGCGACCGGGAGATTACCCCAGGTTCAGAACCAGTGCACGGACGGCAAGTATGGTAGATGTAATTCTCATAAAATCATGATGCTTGCAAAGCAAAACTAATTTTCCAAAAAGTCCTAAAGAAAATTAGGTTTTGAGTAATATTTCTTTCAGGTGTTGCATTCCGGAAGACGCTTTGTCTTCAATATAACTTACTTCTCTGCCCAAATAGGAGGGTGGTCGTTTAGGGTCTACCAAATAAATCGGGCAATGAGCCGGAGTGTATTGCACCAAACCAGCTGCAGGATAAACCTGCAAAGAGGTGCCAATCACAAGAAAAACATCGGCATTTACAGTTTCTTCAATAGCCGGTTCCATCATGGGAACTGCTTCACCAAACCACACAATATTTGGTCTGAGCTGACTGCCTTTTTCGCAAAGGTCGCCAATGTTTAGCTGCCAGTCGTCTAGCGTGTATACAAGGCGCTCGTCAATGCTGCTGCGCGATTCAAACAATTGACCATGCAGGTGGATGACATGGGTTGAGCCGGCTTTTTCATGCAGGTTGTCTACATTTTGAGTAATTACTGTGACTTCAAAATGCTGTTCTAATTCGGCCAATATTTTATGGGCTGCATTGGGCTGTGCATTGAGGGCTTGCTTTCTACGTTCGTTGTAAAACTTGAGCACCAACTCCGGGTTTCGTTGCCATGCCTCGGGAGTAGCCACTTCAGTTACATCGTGCCCTTCCCAAAGGCCATCAGAATCGCGGAAGGTCTTAAGGCCGCTTTCCGCACTTATTCCGGCTCCTGTCAATGCTACCAGTTTCTTCATACTGCAAGAGTTAGCCAATGCCCAGCTCCACTTTGTTTTTCTCCAAAACGTTAATAATAAATTGGATATGGTCGTCTAGTTCTACTCCTAAAAGCTTAACACCTGTTTCTATTTCGTCTCTTTCTACTTTAGCTGCAAAGCTCTTTTGCTTGAGTTTTTTCTTAACCGATTTGGGAGTCAGCCCGTCAATTCCTTGTGGTCTTACCTGGCAGCAGGCTATAATAAATCCGGTGAGTTCATCGCAGGCCAATAGTGCTTTATCAAGCAAGGTCTCATAGCTCACACCCCATTTGGTATAGTGGGCAGCTATGGCATGGGCCATTGTGTCTTCGCCTTTCTCTCTTAACAGGGCCACAATTTTATGAGGGTGTTCTTCAGGAAATGCCTCGTAGTCAGCATCATGGAGCATGCCCGTTATTGCCCATTGCTCCGCATCCTCGCCAAAATGCTCTCCATAAGCTTCCATAACCAGCTCTACACTTCGGGCATGCCGCAGTAGGCTTTCAGTCTTAGTCCAGTTTTCGAGTATAGTTCTTGCTTCTTTTCTGTTCATTTGAGGTGTTTTTCGAAAAAGGCTACGATGGTTTCTTTGAGTTCTTCGTTCAGTGGTAGATCCGGGTTTGTATAAGATGCCATGTTTTTATTCTTATCAGCCGGAGCATTCTTAAGAATGTGGTTCATACCATCAATTACTTTGAGTTCTGCCCTTTCATTGGCAATCTGCAAGCGTTGGGCATCATCTACAGTCACTTGTAAGTCGGTGCTGCCCGCCACCACCAATATGGGGATTTCGAGTTTTTCCATTTCAACCAATGGGTCGTACTTCATCCATGAAATCATGAAGGGCTGTACGCTCGGTCTGAAAACACTGAGCAAATAGGGCGGTATATTTTCAACGGTTTTGCCTTGCTCCAATTGGGCAAAAATGCTTTTGGCTTCTTCTACAATGTTCGATGGGTTGAAGGGGTTGGACTTGATTTGGAGCATAATGGTTTCATCGATAGTAAGGGATGGCCCGGCCAATGAGGCAAAAGCTTTAACACCAGGCTCTTGAGAAATTCGCATACCAATTAGCGAACCCTGCGAATGCCCAATTACTCCAATATTCATAAAGCGTTTGTCTTTTGACAGGTAGTGAAGCCAAGCGCGGGCATCGTCTACAAAATCTTCAAAAATAAGTTCGCTTTCAGAAGTAGGAGTATGGTTGCTTAGACCAAGGCCTCGTTTGTCGAATCGTAAGGAGGCAATGCCATTGGCCGCAAGGGTTTCGGCCAACAACTTGAGGGAGTTGTTTTTGCCTTCTAAGGCTGCCGAGTTGCCATCTTTATCGGTTGGTCCTGAACCCTGAATGATAAGTACTACCGGTAGTTTCTTTTTAGAGCCTTCAGGAAACATAATGGCTCCGCCCAGTTCATGGCCTTCATTTTGGATATGAACCATCTCTTCCTCGAATCGTTGTGCGTGGTTGAGGAATGGGCTAAGGATTAAGATCAGAAAGATTGAAAATGGTATCAGTCTGCTCATAGTCGATCAGTTAGAAAGCTAATGATTTCAATGGAGACTTAAAACAATAAGTAGGCCAATGGGGCCAATGTTACTTCTTTCGGCCTCTGCCTTTTTTGGCAGGCGCATTGGCCGCCAGCTCCAGGCACTCTTCCAAAGTCAACTCTTCTGCTACTTTGTCTTTCGGAATTTTCACATTTTGTTTTCCAACCTTAATATAAGGTCCCCATCGCCCATTAAGTACTTGTACGTCAGGGTTTTCATCGAAGGTTTTGATGAATTTCTCGGCATCGGCTTTTCGCTTGGCTTCTATGAGTTCAATGGCTGTAGTTTCATCGATACTGAGCGGGTCATGTTCTTTACCTAGGGATACAAACTTGTTATCGTGACGGAGGTAGGGGCCAAACCGGCCAATGGCAGCCGTAATGGCTTTGCCTTCAAATTCACCTACCTGCCTAGGTAGTTTAAAAAGCTCAAGAGCGTCTTCTAAGGTAATACTCTCTATGAATTGCCCTTTTTTGAGGCTTGCAAATTTCGGTTTTTCCTCACTGTCTTCACTTGTTTCTCCAATCTGAACCAATGGCCCAAATTTACCTAAACGTGCAATTACGGGTTTGCCAGATTCCGGGTCTATGCCTAACTCTCGGCTGCTTCCAACATCGCTGCGCTTAATCTGTTCGGTTTGTTCAACCGTTTGGTGAAAACGACCATAGAAGTTCTTAATCATTTGATCCCAATTTTGAGATCCGCTGGCAATTTGGTCGAATTCCTCTTCTACATTGGCAGTAAAAGAGTAGTCAATTACATTGGGGAAGTGGTCAACCAGAAAGTCATTCACCACCATGGCAATGTTAGTAGGGAATAGTTTGGCTTTTTCTGCTCCTGTAATTTCGGTCAATGTGTTGGTGTTCAGTTGGTCATTTTTAAATACCAGCTCTTTGTAGTTGCGTTCTACACCATCGCGATTTTCTTTAAGAACATATTCTCGTTTTTGTATAGTCGAAATGGTCGGTGCGTAGGTAGAAGGACGACCAATACCCATTTCTTCCAGCTTTTTTACCAAACTGGCTTCAGTATAGCGGGCAGGAGGGCGTGTAAACCCTTGCCGGGCCTTCATAAACTCTAGCTGAAGCGACTGCCCCACAGTGAGCGGAGGCAGCATGCCTTTAGCTTCTTCGGTCTGATCATCTTCGTCTGTCGATTCGATGTAGACCTTCAGAAAGCCCTCAAATACAACTACTTCGCCCTGAGCAACGAGCTTTTCGCTATTGGTAGAAATACCAATAGTTACTGTTGTTCGCTCAAGTTGAGCTTCGGCCATTTGTGAGGCAATGGTTCGCTTCCAAATAAGCTCATAGAGCCTTTTTTCATTGTAATCTTTTCCTGCCGAATGTGCCGAGAAATCGGTTGGTCTTATGGCTTCGTGAGCCTCCTGAGCCGATTGCGATTTGGTTTTGAACTGCCTTCTTTTGGCATAAGCTTCTCCAAAAGCCGATTTAATTTCGCTGAGCGCACCCGAAACGGCTTCTTCAGAAAGGTTCACCGAGTCCGTTCTCATATATGAGATTTTACCGGCCTCGTAGAGGCGTTGGGCGAGTGTCATGGTTTGCGATACGGAAAAGCCCAGTTTTCGGCTGGCCTCTTGCTGCAGGGTAGAGGTGGTAAAAGGTGCTGCAGGAGATCGCTTTGCCGGTTTTTTATCGAGCGATTCAATAGTGTAAGAAGCTCCTTTGCAACTTTCCAGAAAAGCCCTGGCTTCTTCTTCAGAATCGAACCGTTTAGGAATTTCTGCTTTCAGTTCTTTGCCGTCTATATCAAAGATGGCCGACACTTTGAAGAAGGAGTTTACCTCAAACTGATCTATTTCTCTCTCTCGTTCTACCACCAGCCGCACGGCTACTGACTGTACCCGGCCGGCAGAAAGTCCTCGTTTAATCTTTTTCCAGAGCACGGGAGAAAGCTCATAACCTACCAGACGATCGAGAATTCTACGAGCTTGTTGTGCATTTACCAGGTCCTCATCAATGGTGCGAGGATTTTCCAGAGCCTTCTGAATAGCCGACTTGGTAATTTCCCTGAAAACGATTCGCTTGGTATGATCTTCTTTAAGCTTTAAGGCCTCTTTGAGGTGCCAGCTAATAGCTTCTCCTTCGCGGTCATCATCACTGGCCAGATAGATCATTTCGGCTTCTTTAGCCAGTTTTTTAAGGTTTTTTATGACCTCTTTCTTGTCGGCTGTAACCTCGTAGGTGGGCTTAAAACCATTTTCAATATCAATGGCTTTATCTCCTTTGGGTAGGTCGCGTACGTGGCCGTAGCTCGATACTACCTTGAAGTCTTTTCCAAGGTATCCTTCTATAGTTTTGGCTTTGGCCGGTGACTCGACAATGACAAGATTTTTCGACATATTCTGGCTAGATTTAAAATTCCGATCGCTTCAAAGATGCGTATAAAACTTTCAAAAAAACAAGCGAAATAAGTTTTCGCCCTATTTTGCATGTATCAATTCAACGGATTGTTCGTTGATGGTCACATAACTGAAGAACTATCTAAATGGTTAGAAATTTATTGCTTATTCGGCACGCAGAGGCCGAGTTTCCCGATGAAAAGAAGAGAGATTTTGATCGTAAACTTAGTGGCAACGGACAAAAGCAGGGTATAATTCTGGGAGGTTACATAAAACAGTTGCCTTTTCAACTAAATGCTATTTATCACAGTCCTGCCATTAGAACCTTACAAACCAGCCAGCATATTTGTGCCGCACTTACTGAGGTGCCCCGCTTAATGGATGCAGAAGAACTGTATGAAGCAACTGGTAATCTAATGAAGGCTTTTGTGAACAGAATGGATGATAATTTTGAACATGTAGCCATTGTGGGGCATAACCCGGGTATTTCTGATTTGTACTCCTTTCTTAGCGGTAATTATGAGCCTTATGCTCCAGCCACCTGCGCATGGCTTACTTTTGAAGCGGAAAGCTGGGCCCATGTTTCAGGCCATATGGCCATTCAGAAAGACTTTTACTATCCCGGTCAGGCTTCCTGAAAAGCCGTGGCGCTATTAATTTCAAAAATCCTTGCCTTTGAAAAGAAGGAAGGTCTTATTTTTGGCGCATGGCATCATTAGGAAGACACATTATTGTTGAATATTATAACTGTTCTCCAGAGGCACTGAACGATGTGGTTCACATAGAGCAGAGCATGGAAAATGCAGCCGAAGAGGCTGGCGCAACCATCATTAACTCCACCTTTCATCACTTTTCACCCTATGGCGTAAGTGGTGTGGTTGTAATTCAGGAGAGCCATTTGGCCATACATACCTGGCCGGAATATGGCTATGCATCGGTAGACCTCTTTACTTGCGGAGATACCGTAAATCCATGGGTTTCTTATCAAATGCTAAAAGATGCGTTTGAAGCCGGTCATGGTTCGGCTGTGGAGTTGAAGCGTGGAGAAATGGCATTGCTCAAAAGAAGAAACTTTGAAGTAAAAGCCATGCGCGATGAAAGAAGTGCAGAAGATGGGAGCCCAATAAGAACCCGTGATGTATGGTTTACCGAACGCGATGATAAAATAGCCCTTTCATTAAAGCATGATGGAAAGCTTTACGATGTTCAGTCGGATTATCAGCGAGTGGCCGTTTACAATACGCAGGCCTACGGTAACATGCTCACTCTTGATGGTATGGTTATGACCACCGAAGTGGATGAGTATGTATACCACGAAATGATTAGTCATGTGCCCTTACTCACTCATCCCGATCCAAAACGGGTATTGATTATTGGCGGAGGCGATGGTGGTACGGCCAGAGAGGTGCTCAAGCATAAACAACTGGAAGAAGTGGTAATGGTAGAGATTGACGATAAGGTGATTGAGGCCAGTAAGTTGCACTTACCCAGTATATCGCAGAGCCTCGATGATCCTAAGCTGAACCTCATTGTTGACGATGGAATTAAGTATGTGAATGAAGCGGCCGATGGCAGCTTTGATTTGGTTATTGTAGACTCTACCGACCCTGTGGGGCCGGCAGAAGGATTGTTTTCCGTGGACTTCTACAAAGAGGTTTATCGTATTTTGAGCGATGACGGCATAATGATTACTCAAAGCGAATCACCAAGGTTCAATAGCAAGGTGTTCAAAGAGATATATCAGACCTACAGGGGTATTTTTGGACAGGACAAGGTGCATTGCTATCTAGCCTATATTCCTACTTACCCAACCGGTATGTGGTCGTTCAGCTATAGCTCTAAGGGCAAGGCGCATCCGCTCAAACAAAAGAGCAAAGAAGAGGTAGAGGCTTTTGCCCAATCGGCAAAACTGAAGTACTACAATGCGGACTTACACCAGGCAGCCTTTGCTTTGCCAACCTTTGTTCGTGATATGATTGGGTAAGCCACTTGCCTATGTTAGAAACACCAATGGTCTAACCCATTTAGTTGGGTTAGATTATTTAGGTCTTAAAAGACAACCCTATGACAAATGCTGATGATTTTAACCCCAATAATGTGGGAGTGAAGGGCACCCTGTTTGGCTTGCCCTACAGTACTGAAGATGCTAAAATTGTGGTTATTCCTGTGCCATGGGATGTAACTGTTTCCTATGGAGCGGGCACATCTGATGGTCCTGAGGCCATTTTGGAGGCTTCTTCTCAATTAGATTATGAGCAGCCCGATGTAAAGGAAGCCTGGAAAATTGGAGTGGCCATGGCCGAAATACCGGAAGTATGGTATTCTTTGGGCAAAGAGCTAAGGGCCAAGTCTGAACAATATATTGAGTGGCTTGAAGAGGGGAGCGACCCGGAACAGGAAGAGTACATGCTCAAGATTCTTGCAGAGGTGAATAGAGAGTGTGCTCAACTTATGGAATATGTAGAACAGGAATGCACCTACTGGCAAGAGCAGGGTAAACTTACCGTGCTACTGGGTGGAGATCATAGTACGCCTTTGGGCCATATAAGAACATGCGCCAAAAGGCATGCTAATCTGGCCATTTTGCAAATAGATGCTCATGCCGATTTGCGCATAGCTTATGAGGGCTTTGAATACTCGCACGCAAGCATTATGTACAATGCTCTAAAGACTCCAGAAATAAAAAAACTGGTACAGGTGGGCATTAGAGATTATTGTGAGCAAGAAGCCGAAATGGTCAGAAATTCTAAAGGAAGAATTGTTTCATTTTACGACCAGCTTATAAAAGAACAGCAATACAGGGGTGAAAGCTGGGATGCTATCTGTGAAAAAATTATTGCTGAGTTACCCGATAAACTATACCTCTCTTTCGATATTGATGGCTTAGATCCTAAGTTATGTCCCAACACAGGAACGCCCGTTCCCGGTGGTTTTGAATTCGAACAAGTAATGTATCTCATTAAGAAAGCGGTACAGTCTGGTAAGAAAATAGTAGGTGCCGATCTGAATGAGGTTTCTCCCGGAGAAGATGAGTGGGATGCCAATGTTGGAGCGAGAGCCCTATACCGGGTCATCAATCTGATGGCTATGAGCCAGGGTTTAGTTAAGTACCATTAAGGTAACCTATGCCAGTTTCAATAAAACTGGCATAGGTAATTCCTATTTATTCCAATAGATTTTCAACGACCAAATAAATAAATAAGACTAGTAAGAGTATAAGGTACCTTATTTTGTATTTCTCTTTACGTTTAGTTTTAGGGGTTTTTAGAATCTTAATAAGGTCCCAAATAATGACTAAAGAGGCAATTATGAATAAAGGAATAATGAATTTCTGATACATCTCTTTTAATGTTAATGAGCCATACATTCAACGAATTCTGCTACTGCCAAAGCAGTTCCTATCCAGCCAAGCCCCAGTCTAGCAGCGGCTTTTCCTACGGCCTTAATAAGCATTTTTCGAGCTGCGTAGCTACTTAGGTATTTACCCTTTGCCCAATCAATTAGCCTATCAACACCAATTGCACGGAGAGCGCAGTCTTTGATACTTTGAGCATATGCTGTTGAATAAAAAAAGGTTGATTGATTTTGTTCTAGGTTGCTTGAGAGTTGATCGTTAAGCTCTTCAACCCTCACTAATGTTAATGCTAAACTGACTATTTCTGGGTTATCCAGTGAACCGAAAGATTCACCTAATTCTTCTTCTGAAAACCCATATGAATACAATAAGTTTAATCCTTCTTCAAGAATAGGAGAAAGCAT
>NZ_DBHC01000027.1:0-3467 GCF_002296035.1 Roseivirga sp. UBA838 | reverse complement strand
ATAGGAGAAAGCATTTCTTTTGCTCCTTCTTCCGTGATGCCCGCCTCAAATTGGTCGCTAGAGCTTGATCTTGTGGTCAATTCAGATAGTGTTTTTTTAATTTTAACACCTTGATCAAATAAAATTTCTTTGAATGAATCTAAGGCAGCCTCTTGCCTTTCTGTGATAGGCTCTATCTCAGGAGGAGATGTACAGGATTGAATACTATAGGCTAGGCCAAATGCAATGATGTATAAAGAAAACAAACCTCTAACAAATTTAATTGATAAGTTTTTACTTTTATTTAAAATTTTGATCTAATGAAAATTTTAAATAAACATGTTTAAAGTTATTTAATTTAGTTATAAAATCATATAATTTATAATTGTTCAATAGGTCTATAAGTATTGATTATTACACTTGAAGCACAGTAAATGAGAAGAGAGATAGCCCTAAAGAGGGAAGTCGATTCGGGCGTTTAAATACTCCAAGCACAATTTCTAGGTACAAAATCTGCTGATGTGATTGATCGTGCCTAAATTGTGTTATGACCTGTATCAATCTTAAAGCAATGAGCTAAGAAAATGCTGCTAAGCCTTAGCATGAAAGTCATTTCATTGGTAAAGAAACAAGTGTTAATAAATATAATCGTCCGTTTTGATAAAGAACTGTTGGTGAATGGAGCCATATCTGTTATTATAGCGGCTTGACTAAAATCTAGACTTGTGGGCTTAATTCAAGATGCTGTTTCTGGCTTTGCCGGTTGGATATGGGGTGTTCCGCTCCTTATTTTACTCATTGGTGGTGGGCTTTTCTTTATGGTCTACAGCCGGTTTATGCCCTTTCTCTACTTTAAGCACGCCATATTGGTGTTGCTAGGTAAATACGATGAGAAAGACAAAGAGGGACAAATAAGTCATTACGAGGCTCTTTCAACAGCTCTGGCAGCCACCGTGGGCATGGGCAATATTTCAGGAGTTGCCGTGGCCATTACTATGGGAGGTCCCGGGGCGATCTTCTGGATGTGGGTTTCGGCATTTTTTGGTATTGCTACTAAGTTCTTTACCTGTACGTTGGCGGTTATGTACCGAGGGCGAGATTCTGAAGGTGAAGTGAGGGGAGGGCCAATGTATGTTATAACGGAAGGTCTTGGTCAGAAGTGGAGACCATTGGCGGTTTTCTTCTGTATTTTTGCACTAGTGGGGGCCTTACCCATCTTTCAGGCCAACCAACTCACAGCAGCTCTCAATACTGTTTTGGGGCCAAACATTGGTTACGATCCTGCCGATTCGTTTACTTTTTTAGGTGCTCAGATATCTTACGCTTCGCTTACCATAGGTGCAATACTTACGGTATTGGTTTCAACCGTAATTTTTGGAGGAATTAAAAAGATAGGCAAAGTGGCTGCTCGCATGGTGCCTTCAATGGTGGTACTTTACTTTATTTTGGTGGTGTACATATTGCTTCAGAATGTGGGTGAAATTCCGGGGATTTTTGCTGCTATACTCGATGAAGCATTCACCGGCAGTGCCATTTTAGGTGGAGGTGTTGGTGCAGTTATCATTGTGGGAGCAAAACGTGCAGCCTTTTCCAATGAGGCAGGTATTGGTACGGCACCAATGGTGCATGGTGACACTAAAACAGACGAACCGGTAAGAGAAGGGTTAGTAGCTATGCTGGGTCCGGCAATCGATACTTTGCTGGTCTGTACCTTAACAGCGTTGGTTATTTTGGGCACCGGAGTGTATGAAGAATTCGTAGGGGCCGAAGATACGGGCTTGCTGGGGGTTACTCTCACACTTAAGGCATTCAATGCTGCTATTCCCGGTGTTGGGGGATACCTCCTGGGGCTTTGTATTCTGGTTTTTGCGGTAAGTTCCCTGCTTTCCTATTCGTACTATGGAGTAAAGTGTATGTCGTTTATGTTTGGTGCCAAACGAGGCGATTTGTATAACTACATCTACATTGGCACTATCATTTTGGGAGCCGTTACCTCATTGGGTTTTGTGGTAAACCTCATTGACAGTGGTTTTGCTTTAATGGCTATTCCCACCATGATATCGGCCATCATATTAGCGCCTAAGGCATGGGCAGCATCGCAAGATTACTTCGCACGGCTGAAACGGGGTGACTTTAAGCGATAGGGGAATAGCTTTTATTTTCGAAGCAGGCGCTCAAAGCGTTTCGTGTTATAATTGGCCATTCCGGTTTTCTTAACAACTATTTTACCGTCTTTAGAAATTACAAAAGTGGTGGGAACTACTCCCGTTTCATATACTGTGGGCAGCTGGCTGGCAAGTTGATGAATGGGAAGGTCAAACCCTTTGTCGGCTATCCAGTCTTTGGCTTTTTGAAAATCGCGGTCTTCAGAGATCATCAGAAAGACAACATCTTTATCGTCTTTGACTTTTTCGTAAAGCGCATTAATACCGGGCATTTCGGCCACACAGGGGGCACACCATGTGGCCCAAATATTCATAAAAACAGTTTTCCCTTTGAGAGTTTGTGCGCTCACTATCTGACCCGACTCGTTGGTGAATTTAAAATTGTAGTTGGCCTCTTTTATTGCCATTTCATCTAGTTCCCGTGCGTTCATTATACCGGTATAGAGTACCGCTTGCTGCACTTTTCCAAAGACTTTGGCTTGAGATCCGGTAAGGTAAATGACTGCAAAAACGACCAGAATGATAGCTAATTCAATGAAATCGCGTCTGGTAGGTTTTTTCTTTTTAGGGCCTTTCATGGTATAGTGACAACTTCCGGTTAAACTAAGTTCAAACTATTGACATGAGCAATACATAAGCTTATGGAAATAAATGAAACCTTCGTCAACAAGCTTTGTTAATGTACTGAACTTAGTGGCTATTTTAGAGCGCAAAACCAAAAACGAGATATGAGATTTTTGAAAAACTATTCATTATTAATTGTAGTTGCCCTTATTGTTTCAGCGTGTGGTCAGAAGGAGGGGGTTTATTTTGTGAACCTGACCGATGGTCAGGAAGTGTCTTCCACTGTATTGGTAGAAATGGGAGTGAATGGAATGGAAGTAGAACCTGCTGGTGAAATAAACAAAGGAAAGGGGCATCATCATATAATTATTGATGGCGGTTATATGAAAACCGGAGAAACTATTCCGGCTAATGAAACACATATTCATTATGGGAAAGGCCAAACAGAGGCTACCATTGAGTTAAGCCCGGGTAAGCATACCTTAACTCTTCAGTTCGCAAACGGAATCCATCAGTCGTATGGAGAAGCCTGGAGCAAGACCATTACGGTGAATGTGAAAGACTAAATTAGTTTATAGGGTATTTAGTTAGATCACATAGAAGTAATGGGGCCATTTGAGCTGCAAACTGTGTCTTTACAGTGACTTATAAGAGCCATTTGTGAAGACACCAATGGAGGCAAGGTTAAGAAATATACTTCTTGCGACTTAAGTAACCTGAGTTAGATGTAAGTAAGTAGTAAAATATCCCCTCTTAGGA
>NZ_DBHC01000010.1:2237-256981 GCF_002296035.1 Roseivirga sp. UBA838 | reverse complement strand
TATGAAAACTCAGTCGGTCTGAAAATGATGAGGTATAGCCAATATAGTATCGGTCTATTCCAGGAGAATACAGTATGTAGGTGATGTGTTTCATGTAAACGAAAAAGGCCGGCAAATTTGCCAGCCTTACTCTTTTAGCTCCTCCTCTTGGGCTCGAACCAAGGACCCTCTGATTAACAGTCAGATGCTCTAACCAACTGAGCTAAGGAGGAATTTTGTATTTCATTCGCTCATCTTGCGAATGGGTGTGCAATATTAGCAGATGCGAAAATATAAACCAAAAGCTTTGAGCAGATTTTCAAAAAAATCAGAGGGAAATCAGCTCAAAATATACAGCCAGATAGATAATTGCGAAAAGAGTAAGGAAAATCAGGCCGCAAATTGCCAGCACTTTGAGCCACCCTTTGGGTTTGTAGGCTTGTTCAATCTGATCGGACATGATCACCTTATAGTTGATAAAAGCAAATACAGGCGCGATGACAAACGATAGTGTAGTGGCCAAATCTACCAGATCCTTTAGGTTGGAGGAGAGTACAAGAATGAACAAGAATGAAATAGCTGCCACCAATACCATCATAATTGTGTAAAGGGTTCTAATGGCTGTAGTTTTAAAGAAAAGCAGCCGAAGAGTCTCTCCCATAGCTCTTCCGAAACCATCGACCACGGTAATAGTAGTACTAAACATGGTTGAAAACGCGGCTATAGCAATTATAAGATAAGCCCAACCACCCAATGCGTTCGTATATAACTTCACTACCTGATCGGAAAACACGGTGCTATTGCTAGATAGCTCAGTACCTGACCCATACATAACAAACGCTCCCAGAGTTAGAAAACAAAGAGCAAGCACGGCCGTGACAATGTAACCAAAGTTAAAATCGAAAAGTACTTCGCGCATTTTGGTTTGGTAGCCTGTTTGCTTCATTCGCTCTACGGCCCAAAGGCTATTCCAGGTAGAAAGATCCACAGCCGTGGGCATCCACCCCATCAGGGCAATGAGGAAAATGACACCTTCCCGTTCCATAAGCTCCTTAGGAACGAAGCCTGCTACAGGTTCTATAGGGCCTTTGAACAACACCCCAAAAAAGGCTGTAAGAGTAGAAATAAGCAGCACAGAACCAATAACCTTGAGCAGGCTGTCCAGCAAACTATATCTTCCTATAGCCAACACCAGCGTACAAAAAACCAAAATAAGGCCCGAAACCAAGGTAGGATCTAAGCTCCAACCCATTAGGTTGTTAAGCATTCCTGCCGTAACAAATGTAACGGCAGCCGTAACCGTAAACATTGAAGCCAGACTCAGCAAGAAATAAACCCACAACACCCAACTCCCCTCTTGTTTGTACCCTTCCAGAATACTTTTTTTTGTGGCCCCTGCATAGCGACTGCCAAATTCAAAGAAGGGATATTTAAACAAATTGGAAAGTACAATAAAAATAAGTAGTTGAAAGCCGTAATCGGCTCCGGCCCGGGTAGACTGCACCAAATGAGAAACACCTATACAGGTGCTGGCAAACAAAATGCCCGGTCCAAGCGCTCTTAGCAGCTGTTTTCTGTTCGATTCCATAGGGAGTTAAAATGCCTAAAATATGCAATCAATTACTCATCTCATAGTTGATTTATTCGACCAAATACTGTCATTATGTCTTCAATTGTGCTTCGATTAGACAAAAAACAGACATAATGTCTTAAAAATATTCGAAAACTTGCCTTGGTACAATTTTCACATATAGCAGGGCAAATGATTATGAAAACAAAAAAAACTGAAGATATGAACCTAGTAAGAAGAAACTCCGATTGGTTTGTGCCCAGCACAATGGACAAGTTTTTCGACAGATTCTTTAATGAATCTTTTGACAATGTAGCAACTACATTTAATCCGCGAACTGATATTGCCGAAACCGAAAAGGCCTTCGAAATAGAAGTAGCCGTTCCGGGTTTCGACAAGAAAGATTTCAACATTGACCTGAATGACGGGCTGCTTACCATAAGCGGTGAGCGCAAGTTTGAGAAGAAGCAAAGCGAGAAAAACTTCTATTCCATACAAACAGAGTATGGCACATTTAAGAAATCTTTCCAGTTACCGGACAATATTCAGAGCGACAAAATAGAAGCAACTTATGAAAATGGCATTTTGAGCCTCATTATCCCAAAGGATGAGACCAAAAAACTAGCCAGCAAAATTAGTGTGAAGTAGTTTGTGTTGTTGAGGTTGATTAGGGGCCACCAATTTGGTGGCCTCTTTTTGTTGATAGTTGTTAAATCCGGTTAATAACCGCTTAATTTTGAATAAATTAAAACACTAGGTTTTTGAATCACGTTTAGATGTGACAACCGATATTTGGCAATCATGATTTCGAAGCGACAGTTTTTTCTGGGTATTCTGGCCTCCTCTCTTTTGGGAGGGTTAATTGTACTCTTAGGCCTCAGTTTGTTTAACGGCTCTGACGGTAGTAGCGAGACCTCCATTTCCGGTAGCGCTGCCGTTTCTACCTCTTTGGGCGAAATAAATCCGGTTAGAAAAGACTATGTGGTGCCTGAAGGCATCAACTTCATTAAAGCCTCGCGTAAAGCTGTACCGGCCGTAGTTCACATTACCAATACCTCTATTTCTTCGAGAAACTCAAGTTCATGGTCCAGGTTATTTGGAAGAGAAAGACGAGCAAGACAATCTACCGGTTCCGGAGTACTTATTTCGGCAGATGGCTACATAGCCACCAACTACCATGTGGTTGAAGATGCCGATGAGCTGGAAGTTCGCCTGGACGACAACAGAAGAATTGACGCAGAACTTATAGGCGTAGACCCTGACACTGACCTCGCACTTATAAAAATAGATGCCAAAAATCTTCCTCATGTAGAATTTGGCAATTCCGACCAGGTAGAAATTGGTGAATGGGTTTTGGCTGTAGGAAACCCCTTCGACCTAAACAATACCGTAACCGCAGGAATTGTGAGTGCTAAAGCCAGAAATATTAATCTTATTCAAAGTGGACAAGTAAACAACTACGGCATTGAGTCTTTTATTCAAACCGATGCTGTGGTAAACAGAGGCAATAGTGGCGGAGCTTTGGTTAATTTAGATGGGGAGCTAATTGGCATTAATACAGCTATTGCTACTAATACCGGCACCTTTAATGGGTATTCTTTTGCCGTGCCTTCCATTCTGGTAAAAAAAGTAATGGACGATTTGCTTGAATTTGGCAAAGTGCAAAGAGGCCTGCTAGGTGTTCAAATAACTGATGCCGATGGTCGCTTTACCAACGAATTGTCCGGAGTACTCATTAGCGGGGTGAGTCCCGGAGGCGCAGCCGAGCGAGCAGGTATTAAAATTGATGATGTAATAGTGGGCATTGACGACCGAACGGTAAGAACAACCAGCGAGCTTCAGGAGTTGGTAGCCAGAAAAAGACCAGGAGATGAGATTCTTGTCAAGTACAAACGAGACGGTAAGCTTAAAGAAACGAAGCTCAAACTCAGAAAGAAAGATGAGTTTATTGCCGGGGTGCCCGAAGAAGTTACCCTTAGCTACAAAATCGAGGGTTCCACGTTTATCGATATCAACGAAAACATAAAAACACGACTCAAAATTGAAGGAGGAGTACAGTTGGTAGAAATGGGAGAAGGAGCCTGGAAAGAAGCCGGAATAAAAGAAGGCTTTGTAATTACTAAGGTAGGCGATGTAGACATTAAAGGCCTCTCGGATTTTCAGGAACTGCTCGATGCAAAAACCCGAGACTTCTACGTAATGGGCAAATACCCCAACGGATACAAAGACTACTACAGAATTAACTGGTAAATAAGTACTTCCATAAAGGGCTGCTTTAGAAGCTCACGGGCCTGCGCATTACGGGCAGACTCAGTGTTTTTCTGGAGCAGCCCTTCTATTTCTGTCTCTTTTGAACATGCCTTTCTTACTGTAAACTCTCTCAGCCTTTTCTGTAATACCAAAGTTCAAATAGAAGTGCCCCATTCCAAGCCTCAAAATTTTGGAGGCCTCTGAAAATACTTGTAATTATGGGCTAGTAACCAATAGAGAGAAACAGAAATGGAGAATTTTGGTATTGATAGCGCATTGAAAAACCTTGGCGTAGGCACTAATAATAATGGTACTTCTACAGGATCTAAAAGCTCGGGCAAAGGTGGAGAACTTAAATCTTTTTCACCGGTAAACGGGCAGTATATAGGATCGGTAAGCACTACCACCCGCGAAGAATATGACCAGGTAGTTGCCACCGCTCAAAAAGCCTTTTTAGACTGGAGAGAAGTAACCGCACCGGCTCGTGGAGAAATAGTAAGACAGTTTGGTGAAAAGTTGAGAAAACACAAAGCCGATTTGGGCAAGCTGGTTTCTTACGAAATGGGCAAGTCTTACCAAGAGGGCTTGGGTGAGGTTCAGGAAATGATAGATATTTGTGATTTTGCCGTGGGTCTTTCCCGACAGTTACATGGCCTTACCATTAAATCTGAGCGTCCGGGGCACCACATGCAAGAGCAATGGCACCCACTTGGAGTAGTGGGTATTATTTCTGCATTTAACTTCCCGGTGGCTGTTTGGTCCTGGAACACTGCCCTGGCCTGGGTTTGTGGCGATGTGTGTATCTGGAAACCCTCTGAAAAAACTCCGCTTTGTGCCGTGGCCTGTCAAAACCTGATTGCCGAAGTACTTAAAGACAACCAAATGCCTGAGGGTATCTCGTGCATGATTAATGGCGATTATCAGGTAGGTGAATACATGACCAAAGACGAAAGAGTTCCGCTTGTTTCGGCCACTGGCTCTATTCGTATGGGGAAAATTGTGGGTCAGACAGTGGCTGCCCGATTGGGCAAATCCATTCTCGAGTTGGGAGGAAACAACGCCATCATTGTAACCCCTGAAGCCGACCTGAAGATGACCATTATCGGTAGTGTATTTGGCGCGGTGGGCACAGCCGGGCAGCGCTGTACTTCAACCCGAAGGCTCATTATTCACGAGTCAATCTACGACAAGGTGAAAGACGCTCTCGTAAATGCCTACAAGCAACTTAAAATTGGCAATCCATTAGATGAAAACAACCATGTGGGGCCACTCATAGACACTGATGCAGTGAAGAACTATACCAATGCCATTGAGGCCGTTCAAAAAGAAGGAGGTCGCATATTGGTTGAAGGAGGAGTACTGCAAGGTTCTGGATATGAAAGCGGATGTTATGTAAAACCATGCATTGTGGAGGCGGAAAACCATTACGCTACTGTTCAGGAAGAAACCTTCGCCCCTATACTTTATCTCATTAAGTATTCAGGCGATGTAAACGATGCCCTGGCTATACAAAACGGTGTAAAACAAGGGCTCTCTTCGGCCATTATGACCAACAGTGTAAGAGAAGCCTATCAATTCCTGTCGGCCTCAGGTTCCGATTGTGGCATCGCCAATGTGAACATTGGTACTTCAGGAGCAGAAATTGGAGGAGCCTTTGGAGGTGAGAAAGAAACTGGCGGTGGTCGCGAGTCCGGTTCAGATGCCTGGAAAGGATACATGCGCAGACAAACCAATACCATTAACTACACGGATAAACTGCCACTTGCTCAGGGTATAAAATTCGATTTGGGTTAATTGACCAAATCCATATCAGGCACCGCGAAGCAAACGCCCTCTTGGCTATTTCGCGGTGCTTTTTAATTTACATCCTTCTGTACTGTCATTTAGAATATGCTTGATTACGAAAACTCCAAACCAGGCAAAACATATGATCGAAAAACAGCCAAACTAAAGGCTGCCGACTTTTGTGCCTATCAGGAGCGTTCGCAACAAGAAGTCAGAGACAAACTATACAGCTATGGTTTACACCAACAAGATGTAGAAGAAGTGCTCACAGAACTCATTGTGGAAGGGTTTATTAATGAAGAGCGCTTTGCCAAAGCCTTTATTGGAGGCAAATTCCGTATGAAAAAATGGGGGCGACAAAAAATTCTTCAGCAACTTAAACCACATAAACTATCTGACTACTGCATAAAAAAAGGATTGGAGGAGATAGATCCCGAGGAGTACTGGCAAGCCCTAATCGGCCAGGCCCAAAAGAAATATCAGCAGCTTTCAGGCCATTCGGAGTATATAAAAAAGGGCAAACTATCACAGTATCTTTATGGTCGGGGCTTCGAATCGGATCTGATCCGCGAGGCGGTTGATCAAATTGTTAAGGATTAATTAGGAGCGTGTTTTCAACCCATCTGCTTCTTAACTTTCGGCAAAAGTTGAGTTATGAAGTACCTGGCTTATACACTATTAGGGCTGTTGATGGTTTCTTGCCAGTCCGAAAAAATCAACCAAACGTTTTCCTCACCCGATGGCAAAGTTAAAGTCAGAGTTTTTGAAACGGATAGTAACCAATTGGCCTATACCATGAACTTCAACGGCCAACCGGTTATTCTTGAGTCTACCCTTGGTTTGGAGCTGCGAGAACACGGATTCATAGGCAAGGGGCTCAAACTTCTTTCTATAGACAGCACAGGCAAGAACGAGCTTTGGTACCCTCTTTGGGGAGAAGACGGTGTGGTACATGACCGCCACCGCAGCTATACTCTTCACTTGCAACACACCGATGGCCTACTGCTTAATATTCAGTTTCGATTGTTCGATGATGGTATTGGCTTTCGCTACGAACTCCCAAACCAACCGGGCACCGAAGAACTTATTGTAGACAATGA
Organism: Roseivirga sp. UBA838; assembly: GCF_002296035.1. NCBI lineage: Bacteria > Pseudomonadati > Bacteroidota > Cytophagia > Cytophagales > Roseivirgaceae > Roseivirga > Roseivirga sp. UBA838. Next base: position 250,297 of record NZ_DBHC01000010.1, on the reverse strand, counting down.
ATACAGTCAGTTTCGTTTAACCGGAGATCATACGGCCTGGTGGATTCCGGCCGACTATGACAGCTACGAATACCTATACCAAACCACACGAGTAAGCGAAATAGACTCTTCATTGGTAGATGGAAGCCTGTTGGCCGCAACAACCATAATAGAAAAACATGCTGTAAATACACCTTTCACCATGAAAACAGAGAAAGGCTTGCACATCAGCATTCACGAAGCTGCACTTACCAACTACCCCGACATGACACTACGGATAGAGGAAGATAAGCGAACCCTAACCAGCTCATTGGTGCCCTCTACTCTCAATGGCTGGAAGGCCCGGGTGACAACCCCATTTAGAACCCCCTGGCGAACCATTCAGGTGGGTCAAACGGCCGGGGATCTGCTAGAGTCAAAGCTCATTTTAAACCTTAACGAGCCAAACAAGTTGAGCCAAACGGACTGGATTAAACCCGGCAAGTATATTGGAATATGGTGGGAAATGCACCTGCAAACTTCCAGCTGGGACTATGCCAGCGGTAAGCATGGGGCTACTACGGCCAAAGCGAAGAAATACATAGACTTTGCCGCCAAACACGGCTTTGATGGGGTATTGGTTGAAGGCTGGAACACTGGCTGGGAACATTGGATTGGCTTTCCTGATCGGGAAGGAGTATTCGATTTTGTAACGCCTTATCCCGATTATGACCTGCGCGAAGTGGCAAACTATGCACAACAGAAAGGAGTGAGTCTCATAATGCATCATGAAACCTCAGCAGCCCCAAGAACTTACGAACAACAGCTAGACACCGCCTATTCTCTAATGAAAGAGCTTGGTATCCATGCCGTGAAAACCGGCTACGTTGGGCCTATAATTCCTGAAGGAGAATACCACCATGGCCAGTGGATGGTCAATCACTATCGGAAAGTTTTGGCCAAAGCAGCTCAATCGGAAGTTATGATTATTGCCCATGAACCCATAAAAGCCACGGGCATCCGAAGAACCTACCCTAATATGGTAGCCCGGGAAGGCCTGAGAGGTTCAGAATTTAACTCTCCCTGGGGTGGCGGCAATCCTCCTGAGCATCTCACCATAGTACCTTTTACCCGTATGCTTGGTGGCCCCATAGACTATACGCCCGGCCTCTTTAAACTCAATTTAAACGAGTACAAGGAAGGGGCCTCTGTGCCTACAACCCTGGCCTACCAGCTGGCTGAATATGTGGTGGTTTATAGCCCGGTACAAATGGCTTCCGACCTTATTGAACACTATGAAGGACACCCCGCTTTTCAGTTTATTAAAGATGTTCCTACAGACTGGGATGCCAGTAAAGTTGTGGCGGCCGAAATAGGGGAGTATGTAGTAATTGCCCGACTGGGTAAAAATAGCTACGACTGGTACTTAGGAGGTATTACCGATGAAAATGCCCGTGAGCTGAATATCCCCCTGAGTTTTTTGCAGAATGGAGTGCACTATGAAGCCCAAATTTACCGCGATGCTGACAATGCCGATTTTGAAACCAATCCATCGGCCTATACCATTGAAACTCAAAAGGTGCAAAAAGGAGATACGCTATTGCTTAAAATGGCCCGTGGCGGTGGTGTAGCCATTCGATTTAAGGCACTTTAAATATACTTTTGATAAGATTTTTTAGAAAAATATTAAATTAGGTTCATTGTCATAAATCAACCTATCAAACATGCGCCTACATGAAATAATCGAACGGCTGAATTTTCGTGAAAAAAACCCCTTTCTAAAAATAATCAATGAGCTAATACCAGTATCCCCTAACAGGAACAATATTGAAAAGATCCTTCTAGCCAGTGATGGTGAGCTCAAAAACCTGGATAGTCTGTTGGTTTCGGAGGTTTTTCAGCAACTGGAAACAGACTTTGAACACCACCTTCATTCTGAATTTCTAGAGACCAACTCTCAGTTTGATATACTCATAGATATTATTATTCGAGACGGCAACGGTATAATGACCCGAGAATGGTTCTACACCCTATATACCAAAGAAATCAAAACCCTTAAGCAAAAAATAAAACAGCTCTCTAATGTTATTTCCGGTCAAGACAAAACTGTTGAAGAAAGCAGGATAAGGGATTATAAAATATACAAGTCCTGTTTAGAAACAGCTTACCGCAACGACATAGACAACAATCTTGATTCGAAAATTACTGGTGATGAACAGTCAATCTTACACACACTTTCTAGTCAGCTTAATCTTTCTCAAGAGGAAATAAGGTTAATCAACTACTTAATCCTTCCTATTAATGTTAAGGAGGTACAGGAAATAATCGATGAACTGAGGAATAAAGGGGTTGTTTTCTATTCTCAAAAAAGCAACAAGGTTTATGTTGCCGATGAGGTGGTAAGAGTTTTAAGAAAAGTGAGAGGAAAAAGTATCGCTGATAAACATTTCCGAAGAATACTCAACACCCTCCTTGATTCACAAATTCATCAGATTCTCAAGAATCACAATATAGACAAAGCTTCGTCAAGAGAACAAAAAATCAAAGACATTATCAAGACCGGAGTTAAACTTGAAGACACCTTAATATTCGATATTCATAAAGCCGGATCTACCTTAACAGAACGCAAAAAAGTAATCAACACAATTGCTGATAAAGTCGGAATTAAAGGTTTTGGAGGCAGTACCATAGAGCAAAAAGTCGATCTGGTAATTGCCCACTTTAATGCGTTAGACCGAGAGGAACAACTAGGAATTTCCCTTGAGGGTTTTGATTCTCTTCTATCAGACTTAGGAACGACCATAAAAGGATTTAATAAGCTAGTGAAAGACGAGTTTGAATTGAGTGAGGATAATGTTTTACAAGCTCAGTACTTGGTAGACTATAATATAAAGCCCCGAGATTTGCTCGACTTACTTTCAAAAGAATCTCTATATGCTTTTTGCGAGACTAAGGGAATTTCGAAAAGAGGTGATGAGATTTCAAATATTTTAGAATCATATAAAGATATAGAAAGCCTCTATATTGAAAACTATCACCTTATTGCATGTAGAGATCTGAATACTTTAAAGGAGAACGGAATACAGGTTAAAGAGGCTGACCTTGGTTTAATGTTCGAAGATGTTACTTCCAACATTCTAACAACCTTAGGCTTTAAAGTCGACCATTCTCTCAAGCAATCAATAAACACTAAAAAAGACAAGGTAGATATCCTTATCAATCTGGGAGACAACAACATTATTTTAATAGAGTGTAAAACGAGTAAGGACAACTACAACAAGTTTAGCTCAGTATCAAGGCAAATAAAATCTTATAAAAAGCTAGTACAGAGCTACGGATATACAGTTATTAAAACACTCCTAATTGCACCAACTTTTACCGATGAATTCATTAATGATTGTCGGGATGATTTTGAGCTAAACCTTTCCTTAATTGAGGCCAAAACATTGCGAAACATTATCAAAGTTTTCAAAGAACTCGGTCTCAAAGAAATCAACCGAAATCTCTTTATGCGTGACGTGCTCATTCAAGAAGAAATCGTAATTAAAGGGCTTAAAAAATGAGTTAAAAAGCCCTTTTTCTTGTGCCTCCAAGCCCTTTTTGCCAAAGGAATACATAGCGAAACCCGAGCATTAACATCAGGGGAATCATGGCGGTGTTGTATACCTGCAACCTGGTAATCCACACCATAGTCATGGCAATGAGCAGTATTACCAAAAAGCGAACATACACCATTAGCCAAGGTTTGGGCTTGGCCTTAAGCAGAAGAAAGGCCACTACCAGGTTGGGCGCAAAAGCCCAGAGAATATTCAGGTTGTTCACGGTGGTAGTATGGTGTGTGGCTACCCAAAGCAATACCAGCATTAAGCCTACCAATCCGGTTACAAAAAAGAGAACAAAGTCAATCCACCGGGAACGCCTTTTGGTCATGTAATCGCGTACCGTAAAGATCATGAAGATTAGGGCCACAACCGAAAGGGTAAGCGTTGGGCTGAGTACTTCTTTGGGTTTTTCGTGAAAATCGGAGGTAAACAGTTGATTAGTAGCTTTAATAGCCGGAACACTTTGCCCTTCGCGCTCAATAGTAGCATGGGCATAAGCCGAAAGGACATAGTCTGGCTGATACATTAAGCCTTCAACAGTAGACGCTCTGTCAATAAGATTTCCCAGAGCTATATCTATCCCCAAATCCCACCAGGGGTGGTTATACGCATTCTCATCAACCAAATCGCGCAGGGTAACCTTTCCTTTTATATGCGCTCCACTAAACACCAGTTTGTCGCCCAACACCTCCTTGGGAATATCGCGCAGCTTGGTGGCACAATTATCATAAAACTGATCGTATCGGTAGTATTTGTTTTGAGGCAAGCTGTTGTTCTCAAGGTACTCAAAAATAGCCTGCTTTTCTTCCAGGGTAAGGTTGAGTACTTGCTCAGTTACCCAACGGTTTTGCGCCTTGTAACTTCTAAAAAACTGATCGAACGGCCGGGCATCCACCATATAATCGGCCGAACCGGTAACGAATTTCATAATGAACTGGTCTTCGTCCGAATCGTACACACCGTAGTTATAGGCTCTATCCATATTGAGTGCGGGGTCTTGCACCCTAAAGGCACTATGGCCAAAACAGTCTACCAAGTTAGGTCCGGGGCCAATGGTAATAAGACTTACCTCAGATTCTTGCGACAGTGTAGGATATTGTGCCGCAAGGGAGAAACAAACAAGCAGACCACAGAGTATCAGGTTGAGCTTCATAGATTAAAACTATTTCTTTTCACCATTAATACGGCAAATATCGTCAGTAATTTTGTTCCGTTTACCTGGCCCCCTAACTTGAACACATGAATCGTAACTGGCACGATGGGCTCAACTATTTTTCCAAACTCACACCACTGAGGGTTTGGAACATGGTGCAGTTGGTGAGTAGCTACTTTGTATCTAAACTTTTCAAAAAACCTATTCACTGGGGCATGCCCACCAGTATTGCCCTGGAGCCAACCACATCGTGTAACCTTCGGTGTCCGGAGTGTCCTAGTGGCTTAAGAAATTTTACGCGCCCCACCGGTATGCTGGCCAATGAAACCTACCAATCAGTTATTGATGAGTTGGCTCCAAGGCTCAGTTATCTCATATTCTATTTTCAGGGTGAACCCTACCTGAATCCTAATTTTCTGGATCAAGTAAAATATGCCCGTAAAAAGGGTATATACACGGCCACCTCTACCAACGCTCATTATCTGACCGACCAAGTGGCCAGGGAAACCGTGGCCTCCGGCCTGGATCGGCTAATTATCTCGATTGATGGTACTACGCAGGAGACCTACGAACAATACCGCGTTGGAGGCAAACTGCAAAAGGTAATTGATGGCACCAAAAAGGTTGTGCAGTGGAAAAAGAAGCTCAAATCAAGAACTCCACATATCATCTTTCAATACCTGGTGGTAAAGCCTAATGAGCACCAACTGAACGAAGTAAAAGCTCTGGCCGACAAACTGGGGGTAAACGAAGTGGCCTTTAAAACGGCTCAGATTTACGATTATGAAAATGGCTCTGAACTTATTCCCACACAAGAAAAGTATAGTCGCTACCAACAGCTCCCAGGCGGAAAATGGACCATTAAAAATAAGCTGGTTAATCATTGCTGGAAAATGTGGCACTCTTGCGTGATTACCTGGGACGGTAAGGTAGTGCCTTGTTGTTTCGATAAAGATGCGCACTATCAGTTGGGCGAAACGAAAGAACAACCGTTCAAAGAAGTCTGGAGAAGCGAGGCTTACAGGTCTTTCAGGCAAAAGCTCATTAGGTCCAGAAGTGAAATTGAAATGTGCCGTAATTGTTCTGAAGGAACTAAAGTATGGGCTTGATGAAACGGTTAAAGCCGGCCTTCCGTGCCTCATCCATAGATTACTCTATCGATTAAATTTGAATTTTGTACCCACAAGCCATCTAGTTTTTTAGATGCTCGGGTAGCTTAAAGTTTTTATTGGAAGATGGAGAGCATTTTTCGCAGCCCGTAGCACAGCTATCTTTGGCCTTATATTGCCTGTACACCTTTCTGCCCATGAAGAAAAGAGCCGCTAAGAATAATATGCCAATAATAATTTCCTGCATTGCTTAGTGAACTGCGATTGCGGAGACAAAGTTCGCGAATCGGTCTGAAAGCTGAAAAGTTATAGTTGATTAAGTAGCTCTATTCAATGCGTTTTCTAATCAACCGCCCTTCGGCAAAGTTTGCGTAAAGCAACCGGTGTTAGATTGCTCCCTGCTACCTGTACCGGCAAAGGTTGGTGAAGGCTTCTAACCATATTCCGTATTACTATTTTTATTAGGTTGTGGATCACTTCCAGTGTTTCTGAATAAGTCTTAGCATTTCTTGTTGGGTTGCATTACCAGCCACAATTTCCCGACCCATCAAAAAGTTATTCCCCCCTTTAAAGTCCGTTACGGTTCCTCCGGCCTCCTGCACCAACAAAGCTCCTGCGGCTACATCCCAGGCGTTGAGGTTGTATTCAAAGAACCCTTCAAAGCGTCCGCAAGCGGTATAGGCAAGGTCTACTGCCGCACTTCCCATACGCCTTAAACCATGGGTAGTTTGCATAAACTCGTTGAGAATGGAGAGGTAACTACTCATTTTTTCGAAGTCGTAGTAAGGAAAACCTGTGGCTAGCAGAGACTTATCGAGCGTTTTTACCGGTGAAACCCTAATGGGCATATGATTTAAAAAAGCACCTTCGCCTTTAGAAGCATGGAAGCACTCATCTCTATTCAGTTCATACACCACTCCCAGAGCCAGCTCTCCCCGCTTCACTAGAGCCACAGAAATGGCATACACCGGCAAACCGTGGGCAAAATTTGTAGTTCCGTCTAGCGGGTCTATAATCCAGTTGTAACTATCCGATCTTCTAGAAGAAGTACCCTCTTCGGCAATAAATCCACTGCCCGGCAATATTTCAGACAGGCCCTTTACCAATCGCATTTCTGCCTCTTTATCTACATAAGAAACAAGATCGTTTGTGCCTTTATATTCAATTTTTGAATGATCGAACTTGTGCGATTCTTCGCGAATAAAGTCTCCGGTGTCCTTCACCAAAACAATTACGTCTTGAAGTAGTCTCTGCATAGGTAGGCGATTAATACACAAATATAGGGCTTGCCTATTCCGGAAAAGAAGGACTTTTGATAATATGATGAGGCCTGCCCCCTAAGCAATAAAACCAAATCCTTCTCTTTCTAAACAATTGATGTCTATGTAAAAAGGCTGCTCCTAAGAAATACAAGTGCACCTAAGCCTCTACTCTTACCCCGCCAATAATGCTATGGCTGAATATTTTACTTAGCCCGACTGACCCCTGCTAACTACTAACAGAGGGCGGTTTCTTCGCTCATAACCGACTTCAGAGCTACTTGTAGAGCCTTTTTTATATCTTCCATTTCCGGTCGGTTGTGGTATTTTTGATTCACCTCAATTTCTATTCCTGAATAGTTTTTAGGTCTAAACTCTTTGCGCAGGTAGGTGGTAAACCCATCGGCTGTGCCCAAATACGGATAGTTGTGCATGGTTACAAACTGTGGAGCATTAAGCTGCAGATCGGCCACCAATTGGCGAGCTATGCGAGCCTCCGGTTCTCTGTTATCATCGTATAGAATACCAATATCGGCCTTACGGGTTTCTCCTTTAAGAACGGGGGTAAATGAGTGCATGGAAATATGAACTACCGAATCGGTTTTTCGGGCGTGCTCTTTAATCCAATCATACACCTGCTGTCGGTAAGCGGTATAGTACTTTTTGAGTAAAAACTTCTTTACCACGGGGTCTAGACTACGACTAAACTCCGAATACAGCTCCGGATTGAACTTGGAACGATTGGAGTCTACCAACAACCGGGTGATCATGTTCACGTAGAGAGGTAGCTTTAATGTATCGGCCAAATATTCGGCCAGAGGCCCCGCTCCCAGGTCATACCCTCTGTGTGTTTCTAAAATGGCCTCATGGCCTAAAAACAAGTAGCGATAATTTGCCGGCACATAGTTGCCTGCATGTTCGCAGGTCATTAAAAAGCTTCTTCCAGACATTCCCTTAGCATTTGATTACTTTCCAAACAATCACACAACTCCGAGTACACCATTTTAAGGTTATCGTGCTCCAGGTTGGCCTCTAGTGCATTGAGTACACGAGTAGAGAGGGTACCCTCATCAAATAGCAATTCAATTTCGGACTGCCAATAACTCAGTGCTTCAGGATACCTCCTATCTACCTTTCGCTTAATGTATTGCCATAGTTCAGTGGCTGTCATTTCCGTAACGGCATTAAGACCAAAGGCCTTGAGGTAGGCAGCATCTTGTATAAGACTGTGTTCTCCATGTTTAATCACCTGGTTGAACAGGGTGGCCAGTGCTTCGGTCTTAAATTTCTGTTGTTGTTCCAGGCTCATCAGGTGCTCTTCGGTAAGTAGTTTGAGGGCATGAATAATGAGGGAGGCAATGGCCAAATCGGCTTTGGGGCACTCTTGCACATCGAGTATTCTAATTTCTATAGCTCCCCTATCGAACCGTGCAATAGCACCCCGGGAGTTCAGCCAAATAGGCTCTAAAATTCCTTCCTGATCATGTATTTTAATATCACGCGCTATGCGATCAAAAATCTGTGCTTGGTATTCATTTTGTGTAAAAACCGGTTCAGGAATTACCTGTCCTGTAAGCACAGGCACTGCCTTTTGATTTTTGCGATAATAATCCAATCGCTTGTCCCAAAAACCGGTGTCTTTACCATCCAAAATGGGCGAACTAGCCGACAGGGCGGGCATTATTGGCAACAGTGTGCGTATGGCCGCGTGCAGTCTGCCAAACTCTTCGTCATTAGCAAAAGGAAGGTTTATGTGCATGCTTTGCAGGTTGCTCCATCCGTGCCCCTTACAGTTAAATATGCGATCGTAGGTAGCGTAAATTTCTGCATTATCGTGTGGCCAACGAACGGTTTCTGTCTCAGGGTTCATCCATGGGTGCGCGGCAGAAGGCATTAACTGTGCATTGAATTGTGCCAGAGCACTATTCATTTGCTGAACGGCTTCTTCGAAATCGACCGCCAGTTGCTGCAAATTGCCTGTTGGAGCCGAGCATTTAAGCTCAATAACGTGTAGTGCCAGCTCGTTAGACCAGGTTACGCTTCCAAATGTGATTTCATTGGTAATTTCACCGGCCAACGATTTAAGCACCTCATCGGCAATTGGTTTTACATCGAGCGTCTCAATGTCTACAATCATGTATTCCAGCTCAATACCAAAAGCCTGGAACAAATGGAGGCGATTGTCTTCCATATTATTGTTTTATTTTGACCCTGTCCATCATGGTCTCCATAATGGTTTCGTAGAGTCTGTTTTTTAATATCTTATCTTCAATTCCCGCATCGAGGTTAGGGTTATCATTCACCTCAATTACATAGAATTTTTTATTTACTTCCTTAATATCTACCCCATAGAGCCCGTTGCCAATCAGCTTTGTGGCTTTAAGGGCCGTGCTAATCAGTGCTTTGGGCACATCTGCAATGGCGTAGGTCTCCGATTTGCCCTCTTGTGCTTTTCCGCTTTTCTTCCAATCGATGATTTGCCAATGGTTACGAGCCATAAAGTATTTACATACATACAAGGCCTGTCCGTTGAACACTCCCACACGCCAGTCGAAGGGTGTGGGCATAAACTCCTGGGCAATGAGCAACTCAGAGCCTTTAAAGAAACCCTTGAGCAACTCGTTGAGCTCTTCTTCGCTCTGCACTTTTTTTACTCCCTTAGAAAAAGCACCATCCGGTTCTTTTAGAATAAAGGGAAAGCCTATTCGCTCTACCGCAGCAAAAGGATTTTCTTTAGATACTATGGCTGCTTTGGGAGTGTTAATGCCGTAGCTTCTCATGAGTTCATTGAGGTATACCTTGTTGGTACATCGCATAATAGACTGTGGATCGTCAATAACCACCAGCCCCTCAGACTGGGCTTTCTTAGCCAACCGAAAAGTGTGGTTGTTTACATTGGTTGTTTCCCGAATAAAGAGGGCATCGAACTGTGTAATCTTACCATAGTCGTTTTTGGTGATAATTTCGGTGTTAAAGCCCACTTCTTCGGCTGCTTTCACAAATTTTTGAAGTGCCTTTGGGTTGGAAGGAGGGTTAGGGTCGTCCGGGTTCACAAGTATGGCCAGGTCGAACTTTCTGCGTTGGTGGTTCTTTCTTACCACCTTTTTATTGCTCATGAACAGCCCTAGAAACGACTGCAGTTTTATACGTTCATCGTTGCTCAGGTCGTATATGTTCAGCGGTTTAAGGCTTTCCAGGGTCCACTTATCCCGCTTTATAAAAGAGGCTTTTAATATGGGTGATTGAAATAGGTTGAACAGCAGCATGCCCAAGCTGGAGTTGGCCAATTCCTCGGTATATCCAAAATATATTTTGAATTCCAGCTTGGTTTCTGAACTGCTGCCCAAACATTTCTGAATGACGGCATCAAAATCCTGAGCATCGTCTTTTATCATTGAAGGAAAGCGAAAGTCCTGTATGGTAGAAACCTCCGGCAGTACCTTATGTCCTCTGGCTTCGGCCAAAAGCGATACGTAATAGCCAACGCTTTGGTATTGATAGGACTTACATAGGTTGATTACTTTTGTATTTTTTCCCATTTGACCGGCTGCATCAGAGAGGTAGTCTTGCGCAGAAACAAGGTCAACGTTGGGAATATCCAACTGCCACTTATGTGGTTTTTCAATAACAATTAGTTTGTTCATTGTTTAGGTCTAATAATCAGTAGGTTGGCATCGTAGGTTACCATACCCAGCATAATTGAGTTGATTAATCGGTGAATATCTACTTCGTAATAATGTCCGTTGGCCAATGGGTTATTCTTTAACGGATCGGCAATAGACACAATGTTTTCATCGGGGGTAATACCACTCACCACCACAAAGTGTCCGGTGGGAAGGCCCCTGAGGTCATCATATTCTATTTTAAAATCGCCTATTTCTCTGGGGCTTTGGTACAAATAAGTAGCACTAAGGCCAGTGAGAATGGGCTGGTTCTGAAAAAGATAGGATTTGATCAGGTCTGGTGTAAGGTCTTGAAACTTAATTTTACCTCCAAGTCGCAAAAATTTCTGATAGGCAGAAGAAGCAAACCGAATTTTTCGCTGGGGTTTATAATGGCATTGCATAGCCAGCTTATTCACCAGGTCTATTTCTTCCTCTCCATTGAACCACGAGGGGTCAAAGATTTGCAAATTGTAGGTATAAATGGTGGCCTCATAGCCTCTTTTAAGGGCATGATTACCAAGATTCACGGCCAGGGTACCTCCTGATTTCAACTGCTTTACCTGCGATATTACCTGGCTTAGCGAGATGTTGTCTCCGTAAAACTGATAGACAGCCTGCAAGCTGGTGGGCCCGCAGGTTACATCGTTGGGTTGCGGAAGCATGTTAATATCCAACATGGCTTTTTCAAAAAGCAGCATCTTCTTTATACTTTAGTGTTTGTTAGACGCGCGCCAAAGTCAAAGTCACATGTCATCGGAAAAAATTTTCAAAGGAAATATCAAACCGGCCTTTACCGATGAGGAACTGGTAAGGTTTCTCCAAGAAGGTGGGCCTCAGCGGTATTTCTCCATTTTGGCCGATAGGTACCATGATTATGTGGTGAAAAAATGCCGTAGTTATGTGAAGAGCGATGACGAAGCCGAAGATCTAAGCCAAGAGGTGTTCATTAAGGTATTTATGCAGTTAAAAAGCTTTCGTTCGGAGGCTAAATTCAAGACTTGGCTTTATACCATTATTTACCATACCTGTGTCGACTACCTCCGCAAGAAGAAAAAGAATATGCACCAGGTGATATCCGATAAACTTTCGACCGAGCTGGAGGATGTAATTGAGGCTGAAGAGGTAGATAAGGAGTCGTTGCACAATGCTCTGGAGCTACTGCTCGAACAAATAACTCCTGAAGAAAAACTGATGCTTTTGCTGAAGTACAAGGAAAAACAACCCTTGCAAACCATAATTACTACACTAAATATTTCGGAAAGTGCAGCCAAAATGAGGCTACTGAGAGCCAAAGAAAAAATTAATAAACTGTATGAGAAGCAGATTGGCTCTGGCCGCTAGTGACAGCCTTCAATCACCACCACAAATTCTCCTTTCACTCCGTTTTTATTAAAGTGCTCAATAAGCTCAGACAAGGTGCCTCTCACGGTTTCTTCAAACATTTTAGATATTTCTCTGGAAACGGAGGCTTTACGATCTCCCAAAAACTCTTTGAGTTGTTCTAACGACTTAACTAATCGATGTGGCGACTCATAAAGAATAATGGTTCTTTCTTCCCCCGCCAATGCTTTTAACCGTGTCTGACGCCCTTTTTTATGAGGCAGAAAGCCTTCAAACACAAACTTATCGGAAGGTAAACCGGAGTTTACCAGTGCCGGCACAAAGGCCGTGGCTCCCGGCAGGCAGTTTACTTCTAAGCCAGCGGCTATTGCCTCTCTAACCAGCAAAAACCCGGGATCGGAGATGGAGGGAGTACCTGCATCGGAAATAAGCGCAAAGGTTTCTCCGGCATTCATTCGCTCAACTAACCGGGCTACTGCCTGGTGCTCATTAAAAATATGATAACTCTGCAGTGGCTTGCTAATGTTGTGGTGCTTTAGAAGCTTCCCTGATGTTCTGGTATCTTCGGCCAAAATCACATCCACATCGTTCAATACCCTAATGGCCCTTAGGGTAATATCTTCAAGATTACCAATGGGAGTGGGCACAAGATAAAGGCTGATTTTCTCGGGCATTAGGCCAGTTGGTCTATGATTTCAGCCAATTTACGATCTTTCTCCGTTACCGTATTACCGGCATCGTGGGTAGTGAGTTCAAAACTCACTTTATTCCACACGTTCGACCAATTGGGATGGTGGTTCATTTTTTCTGCTTCTATGGCCACTTTGCACATAAAACCAAAGGCTTGAGTAAAGTTCTCAAACTCAAAAGTTTTGGTCAGCTTATTATCTTTCTCGGTCCACATAGTCTTTCTATTCTTTAGGTTCATGGCCGTTTAAACAACGGCTCAGTTATTGGCTTTTATAATGTACTGGTATTCCAAACTCCTCTCATCGATTGAAATTCTTTTATAACCGGCCTTTCTAAGAATGGAACGAACCGTACGGGCATCCATCTTCATTTCATCAGCCGGCCCCACAGGAATGTTTCCCTTTTTAAAATCTACAATTACCAACTCGCCCTCCGGCTTAAGTCCATTGCGCAATCGCTCAAAGTACTGTTGCTGGTTGGGGATAAAGCAAAAGGTATTTACCACCAATACCGCATCGGCTTCGTTTACCAAAAGGTTGGGTACATCGGGAGGGGTAAGGCGGGGTTCAATATTATCGGCCCAGTTGCCCACTATTTGTTTTTGCTCCCGAATGTAGTCTAGCGCCTTTGGGTCAATATCGAGTGCAATCACTTTTTGGGCTACCTGAGCTAGTTTAAAACTAAAATAGCCTGCTCCTGCTCCAACATCCGCCACTGTCTTTTCGCTCAGGTTGCTGAAGCTCTTTAAGACAATATCAGGGTTTTGCCAGTTGGTTCTTTCTTGTGCCATGTCTTCAGGAAATACCGGCTCAATGTACTCGCGTTCAAGGCTTTTTAATACTGGTTGCTCTTGCCCCGGCCGTGAGCTTGCCTCTTTGGGTTGCTCTTTCGTGGAGCCGGAACAGGCCACAATACCTACCATGAGCCCTAGTAAAAAAGCCTTGTGTTTCATTAGAGTGCTATAATGCCCTGAATCTGATGTGCCTTTTGATAGATCCCTATGACGAAATCGCTGGATGGTGCCATAACTTTGGCAGTAACACTCATGTATTTACCCTTACTGGAAGGTTTGTATACCACATCGTTGAGCGGGAATAAGGCTTTTACTTCTTCTTTCTTTTCTTCCAGCACTATAAACTTAAACATGTACAGAGTGGGAAAATCGTGGGTAGCTTCCAGCTTTTCCTTAAACTCCTTTGTCGTAAATTTTTGAGTGTCCATAGTCTTTATTCCTCTAAAAGTTAAATAAAAAAAGAGGCTCTTTCAAAAAGCCTCTTTATATCATAGCGTTTGATTCCGAGCTTAGAAGAACTTATATCGTTCGTCTTTTACCTCTAGTTTTTCGGTAATGGCTCTTCGCAAATTTTGCTCCAGGTTAAATAAGGCCTGCCTTAACAGTTCGTTTTCATATTGTGTGTAATCGCCAATCTCTGAAGCCTCAGATTTTGATTTTAGTTCCAACACTACCACGCCTTGTCCTTCTACCACGTAAGGAGCTGTTTTCTGACCAGCATTCTGAAGCGCGAACAAGGCACCAATGGCCTCCGGAGCTGCTCCTAAAGTGCCGAGCGAAATGTCTTCTAGTCTTATAGATTGTTTGGCGTAAAGCTGTGCCTCCGGACCATAGGCCGTGGCCATTTCGCTTACACTACCTGAAAGGCTATTCAGTTTAGACTTAATGAACTCTGCCTTCTTCTTGTTTTTAAGTATTGTAGTAATTTGACCTCTAACCGCTTCAAGAGCTTGCACTCCTTCTTCAGTTTTACCGGTGTAGGCTGCCACAACATACTCGTTGTCTAGCTCAAAATCTTTTATGTCGCCCATTGAAGCTTCGCCATAAAGCCAGGTTACAATATTGCGAGCGTTGGTAAGCTGACCAATTGAAGTAGCATTTTTGCCAATTTTAGATCCCTGGAATACAGATAAACCATTGTTGGCTGCATACTCTCTCAACTCTTCTGCATTGTCGGCATTGGCCAAAATTTCTCCTATTCGCTGATAGGCTGCATTGTTGGTTTCATATGTTGGCACCATTTCTACTATGACGGTAGCCACTTTATAGCGATTGCTGATAGGCGTTTGCGTTACATTAACAATGTATATCTTATTGTTTTTCTCAATCAGCTGGTTGATTACGCCTGTTCTTCTGGCACCAAATATATTGCTCTCGATATCGGCAATTCTTGAATCCCCTTTTTTAATCCAGCCAATGTCTCCACCGCTGGTGCTAAAGGGGCCATCGCTATATTCTCTGGCAAGTTGCTCAAACGACTCCCCTGAGTTTACTCTTCTCAATACTTCTCTGGCCGTTTGTCTTACGTTAGACTGTTCTGATGGTGTTTTACCCTGCAGATAGAACACAATCTGGCTTGCTCTTGCAAACTGGTCGTTTGTCGGTACAATGTCAGATACTTTGTGTATTGAGTAAATACCATTCTGAAGTTCCGGGCCAATAACATCTCCTTTGTTTAAAGCTCCAAGGTTGTTGGCCACAGCGATTGGCAATGCACTTGGATCGTAAGTAGTAAACCCAATTCCTTGTTCTGTCATGCTAATGGCATAGGTAGAGTCATTGGTTTGTGGATCTTCGAAAGCCGCCTTAATTTCTTGCATTTGAGTCTGGAACATGGCTGAATCTTTAGCCGAAGGCACAACTCTAATGGACACGTATTCCACATCTCTCGACTCTTCTACCGTAAAGTCTTCTTCGTGTTCGTTCAAATATGATCGGATTTCGCTGTCGGTTACGGCTGCAATCTGATCGTCAGAAACACTGCTGAATGGTACATTCAAATAGTCTGCCTCAGCAAAACCAAACTGAGATCTGTAGGCTCTTTGCGCTTCGGCCAGCGTTACATATTGTGTTTTGAATAGTAAGTTCTGAAACTTCTCTACTCTACGATTGGCAATGGCTTGTTGCTCGGCATTGGCAAAATAAAACTGAGCCTCCGGGCCATACATATTGATATTGCCTAAAAAGTCTTTGATAGAATTTACATCGGTGCTACCCAAAACCTGATTGAAGAACTGCTGCATGGTTGGCGAAAGGTTATTTCCCTGCACCATGTCCACTCGTTCGTTGGTTCCAATTTCCAGCCCCAATTCTTCCAGTTTGTTGGCATATCCTGTTTGAGCAATCAGGTTTTGCCAAACCTGGTCTCTCATGTATTGAGTCAACTGAGGGTTACCGGTAGGATAGCCCGAACTACGCAAGGCGTTCTCTACCATAGCGGAGAACTCTTCCTGGGTAATTTCTTCCCCATCAATTTCACCAACGATGCGGGCTCCTCCAAAAAGATTTTGATTACTTGCTAAATCCGTTAATACAAAAGCTAAAATCGAAATTCCCACTACGACTACCAGTAGTCGTCCCATCTTCTCGCGAAGCGTATTGATTATTGCCATCAGTTAAAATTTAAATAGGCGCAAACATAATTGAATTATGCCCGAAAGTCAAAGGAAAAATGGGCTAAAACACCCTAAGAATCAGTCTTCTTCGTCTAAATGACGGATAAACAAAACGTTGTCTATACGCGCATCTTCCATTGAGACAATCTTTATCTCAAATCGGCCGAACCGGATAATGTCGTGAACCTCGGGAATACTCTCTGTAATGGACAGAATAAAGCCTCCCAAGGTATCATAGTCTCCCTCAGGGATGTCCCACTTAAACTTCTCGTTCAGGTAGTCAATCTCGTGACGGGCGCTCAGTATATATTTGTTTTCATCGATGCGCTGCTCCACCCAGTCTTCATCTTCATCGTGTTCGTCCTGAATCTCGCCAAATATTTCTTCAATCACATCTTCCAAACTCACAATTCCAGAGGTGCCTCCAAACTCATCGACCACCAAAGCCAGGCTTTTGCGCTCTTGAATAAACTGTATCATCAGCTCATTGGCCAACATGGTTTCAGGCACAATGATGATGGGGGTGAGCATGCTCTCAATGTCTTTTGGTTTTTTGAAGAGATCCAGCACATGACAATAGCCTATCACATCGTCAATGCTTTCTCGATAAACGAGTATCTTGGTATGGCCACTTTCAATAAAAACTTCTTTGAGCTCTTCTACCGAATCGGCAATGTCTATAGCCGAAATTTCTGTGCGTGGAATCATGCACTCTCTCACGCGTACCGTCTTAAACTCCAGGGCGTTGTTAAAGATTTTAGTATCGAGTTCAACCTTGGTCTTCTTAATATCGTCTCGGGTGTTTTGCTTGATATAATTGCTCAGGTCCGTAAGACCAAACACCTGCCGATCTTCCGAGTAGGGCTGTCTTAGTACAAATATGATGATGAACTTAGACATTTGCTCAATTAGCCACACCACTGGAAACATAATGAAAAAGATGACCAACATGGGCACAGCCAACAGGTTGAGCAGGTTGTTGGGATTGAGCAAGAAAATACTTTTGGGGGTAAACTCGGCAGTAAATAAAACAATGATGGTAGAAGCAATGGTCTGGAGCACAATTACCAGGCTACCGGAACTGAGTGAATCGGGCAATTGCGCTGCAATAATAGGCTCCAGCACACTGGCCATAAAAAACCCATAAATAACCAAAGCTATGGTATTGCCTACTAAAGCGGTATTAATAAGTCTTGAAGGCTTCTGTGTAAAGAAGGAGAGTATTCTACCAGCCAACTTGCCCTGCTGATTTTGTAGCTCAATTTGTAGCTTGCTGGCACTTACAAAAGCGATCTCTGTTCCGGAGAAGAATGCTGAAAAAATAAGACAGACCAAAATCATGGTCAGTTGGTAAGTATCCATTATGCTCGGGGCTTTTTCTTTTTGGTTGAAGGAGTAGTTTGTTGTTTTTCGTTTTCTTTTCTTTTGGCTCTCCTATACCTCACTAAAAATAACAAACCCAATGATAGCATGAAAATGAAGTAGGAAGCAGCCATGCCGAAAGTCATGGTTTGGTGAACTCCTATAACAAACAACACCACGCTCAA
This sequence comes from Roseivirga sp. UBA838, assembly GCF_002296035.1. Classification (NCBI taxonomy): domain Bacteria; kingdom Pseudomonadati; phylum Bacteroidota; class Cytophagia; order Cytophagales; family Roseivirgaceae; genus Roseivirga; species Roseivirga sp. UBA838. The sequence goes on along the minus strand of NZ_DBHC01000010.1, from coordinate 232,565 downwards.
CGAAAAAAGAATAGTATCTCCTAAATTCTTCAAAACTTCTCTTCGATTATAATTTTACCATCTCTGGGGTTTACAAACTCATATGAGGAAAAATCTTGTGGGGCGGTCATACCCTCGGCCTGAATCACCTCCGTTTCAGTCTCCACAATCACGAATTTTTCGGTAAAAATCTTTTCGGTCTCCGGATTCCAAAACAGCTCCTCCGTTCTTAAAGTTTGTTTTTGCTGCAAGTTATTGACAAAAACATCGCCATTGGCCCTATAAATATTACTGTTGTTTTCTTTGTAGCCTCTGTCGGCCGTAAGCTCAGATGTTTGATTTCCGGTTTTGTCATAAAAGGTAACCTTTATTCCTTCAGGAAATTCTATATCTCCGTTTTGATGCTGCAATTGCTTCTTGCCGGTTATTACCACTTTTACCACAGTAGAGTCAGAAAACTGAATGAATACATCTTCCGACTCGAACATAGGACCATCATAGACCTCCATTTCGGACAGTTTTTTCTGGTCGGCAGTACAAGCCGAAACACACAGAAGTAATAAGAAGATTGCTGGTATGTGAGCTTTTGTTATCATAAATAAAAACGGTCTTCTCCAATAGAAAAAGACCGTTTTAGTAGGTTTAATATTTTACTATTGGTCTGGTCTTCTCTGTAGTTTCACAGTTTTCTGAATCCAGCACCCAACAGTCATAGAATCTCCTTCTTTTTTATTCTCGGTAAAGATGTCCGAAATAGTTGGGAATTGTGCTTTGGCTTGTGCCATTTTGGTAGCATTGCCTGCCGCGGCATAGTAATCATAAGCGGCAATGTATCTGGCTCGGTCTTCTACCTGGCTAACCTTTTTATCACACTGAGTGCTGGCCATAACCATGTCGCCAATCAGCTCCATCATTTCAGGCTTGAGGGTAGGATCTACCTCTGCTGCTTCCAAAGCATATTTTCTGGCCTCTACATAGTTGCCATTAATGCGTTCTGTAGCTGCTACTTGTTTAAGCGCCTTACCTTTATCTGTATTGTCTTCTGTAAGCTCGGCCGCTTTTTTAAAGTACTCCTTAGACTTTTCGTACTCCTTTTCTGCTCCAAACTTAACCCCTAACAAATAACCTACTCCATACTGAGGGCTGTTGGCAAAGTAAGACTCTGCAGCCTGTACAAACCACTCTGTATCGGTACATCCACCATCATAGGCAAACACGAATATTTTGTTGGCCAACTCGGCATCGTTAGGATTGGCTTTAAATTCAGGCACAAGCTTATTCACTATAAAATCACAGTCAATCAACTTCATGTCTGCCAACTTCTCGTCTATAAAAGCCTTTATTTGCTCGTAGCGTTTAGGGCTTTTATTAGAAGCTTTGGCCTGGGCAATCTCATGATCGATATGCTTAGTACACTGATCGTAGATAGAGAGAATCTCTTCTTTGCTAATCTGCACATTGTCTCTGGCAAAGGCCAACACTGCCAACTGCATGTAGTAGCGGCCTAGCGGATAGAAAGCATCTACTCCTTTGAGCTCATAGGCTCTTTTAAACACATCGAGGAGCATTTGAGTTTTCTGTGCATCTCTATAGTAATACTTAAATGCATCGATAGCCTTGCGGTCAATTACTTCTTTCTCCTGACCATCGAAGTTGGCAAATCGCATGTCGTACAACTTCATCACCTTTTCAGCTGCCTTTGCTTTTACAGCCTCATCCTTCGAATTCTCAAAAGTCTCGTCCCAAACTTTAATACCATTTATATAAAGAGAGGTACTCAGCTTAGGGAATTTTTCGAGAAGTTTTTCGAGGTGTGGCTTGGCGGCATCATAACTCCCCTGACGGTAGTTATCATCAAACAGCGTCCAAAGCGTTTGAGCTTCAGATCTTTGTGCCGGATCCTCAGGCCAGTTAAATTGAGCGCTTACTGATGTGGATAGCGCTATCACAGCGAAAATTATTAGAGCTTTTAATCTCATAATATCAGTAGTTTTAGTTAAATCTTTGTTTCGTGAACCAAGTAATATCCTGAAGGGAGAAACCAAGGTTCAAGGTTACATAATTCTCTCTTATGAGTCCAACCGTTGATATATTTCCGCGCTGACCAAGAGTAGCACCGAAGTTAACATGCGACAAACCCCAGAAAGAAGTAAGTGGCAAAGATACTCCAAAATTTATACCAACATCGTTAACTGACTCATTATTAACAAGAAACGGTGTTTTCTCATAATGGAACCCAAACCTAAAACTGGAAACATTCAGTAATTTTGAGGGCTGATCGAAGTTTGGAATGAATTCTCCACCAAATGCCACTCGCATAGATTTGCCATAATAAGACTCTGCCAATCCGTCACGATTCCGATAATCATTCCAATCCTGAAGCTGCACATCGAGCCCGATAGTTAGTTTTCTGAACTTCTCATAAGAGATACCAAAACCCATTCGCTCAGGAATGGTAATAGTTCTGTTCAGGTTTTTGTCATAAACCAATGTATCCGAACTGGTCAGATTTCCGCTGTTGGTCTCGTTTTCGAACGTAACGAGTGTGGTTTGTTTAATATCTACTGCCGGATTGTAGTAAGCTCCGATATGTATTCCCGAATTATCTGAAATGCGCAAGTCGTAAAGTAAGCCTACTGAAGGAGCTAACTCGCTAAAGCTTCTTCTTTCCTTAACTATAGTGGTGGCAAAGTTGGTGTTTACGTTTTGTAAGGTAAACCTATCTTCATTGTTTATTGAACCATAATAGTAGGTGGCCTTGAGGCCCAAAGTGAAATTACCCAAACTCACAGAAGAGGAAAGGTTAATCTGATCGATACCTCCAACTCCTGACACATCTACCAGGGTTGTTCCTCCCTCCGGACCGTTTTGTTGCTGTACAAAGCCGTAGCTAACACTTGAATATGGATTTAAGGAGAGGCCAACGTTCCAGCGATTATATATAAGAGGCATGCTAAGGCCAAAATCTTTGAACCCACCGGTCATGGTGCTGTAAGAGCTCTGCCCGTTGGTAATACTTCTATAGTCTAAAGCCGTTCCAAGCTGAAAAACCGCTTCAGCGTTGGTTCCCAGCAAAGCCGGGTTCAGGTCGTTAAAGAAAAACTTGGAGTTGTTACTAATACCCAGACCACCCATGGCCGCATTGTGGGCATAGCCCGACCAGTTGAGACTTCCGACACCAAAGACCGAATAGCTCGACTGATCTACCTGGGCCACAGCAGATTGCCAGGTAAATAAGCCAACAAATGAGACCAACAATATGCTTCTGGCCTTTGATATTACACCCCTAATCACAATAGATTCCAACATGCACAATTTTGAGGGTTACAAAGATGTCGGTTTTTCCATTAGATTCAAATGTTTTCCCATTCACTGACCACATAAGAGCCTCTTTGCCAACATTTTTAACAAAAATTGAGAAGCGCAATCGATTTCACCCCCTCCTCAACCACCGCTTTTCATAAAATCGTACCACTCGAATTACCTTGGGAACCAACTTTCAAAAAAAAACCGTTAATGGGGTTTAATTTCCGACTCAACCAAAATTCCTATTGAAAAACTACTACCGCATTATTGGCACAATGTCTGGCACTTCTTTGGATGGCCTGGACATGGCTCTGGCCACTTTTAAACGTGAAAATCCTGAAAGTGCATGGAGCTTTAGCATTGAAAAAACCCAAACAGTTCCTTACTCCAAAGAGCTGAAAGAAGCTTTAAAACATGCAATTAGCTACTCATCTGACCAGATCATACGTCTGGACTGGCAGTTGGGCGAGTTTATGGCAATGGCAATACAGCGGTTTAAATACGGTGTTGGACCGGTAGATTTTGTGGCCTCTCATGGACACACAATTTTTCATCAGCCGGATAAAGGGGTTACTCTGCAAATTGGGTCGGCACAAAAAATTCAGGTCATTACAGGCCTCCCCGTTGTCAACAACTTTAGGCAGGCCGATGTAAAAGCCGGGGGGCAGGGTGCTCCACTCGTACCTATAGGCGACAGGGATTTGTTCGGAGATTTCGACAGTGCTCTTAACCTGGGAGGAATTGCCAACATATCTTTCGATTACCAGGGCCAGCGAATAGCTTATGATATATGCCCCTTTAACATGGCGCTCAACGAATTGGCGAGCCAATTGGGTCACGAGTTTGACTATGCCGGAAGAATGGCTGCCTCCGGCACTGTAAATAGCAGCTTGTTGGAGAGGCTCAACCAGATAGAATACCTTAAAAAGCCATGGCCAAAATCATTAGGACTGGAAGATTACAGGGCATTCTGGAAGCCTGAACTGGACCACTCCGATGGCCGCATAGAAGACAAGCTGGCCACTTGTGTAATTCATGCCGTAGAACAAATTGGAGCAGCATTGAATCAATTTGACAAAAAACGTGTATTGATAACCGGTGGTGGCGCTTACAACCGCCACTTCATTGAATCACTTCAGCAATATTGTAGCAACTGCGAGATAGTGATTCCGGAAAAAACCGTGATAGAGTTTAAGGAGGCTTTGGTTTTTGCCTACCTGGGACTTCTGCGTGTGGAGGGCCAGCCGAACTGTCTGGCCTCAGTTACGGGAGCAAGAAATGATGTATTGGGCGGAGATTTAATTGGTTTCTAACTGGACTTTGCAATTATTTCATCTGCTCATAACAAGGATTATCAATTCCTGAATTATCTTACCCGCCACATTGCGCTGGTTTGAATATTAGACTAACTAAATTATTTTAGCGGCTCACACTGACTTTCATGAGAAACACTATCTATCTGATCTTACTAAGTATCTGTCTGGGACTTCTTGTACCTACGCATTCGTTAAGAGCAGATAGTGATACGCCCAAAGAAAGCGTGGTTCTCCTGCAAGATTCTTCCCATGGAGACCAATCGATTGAATCGGCCGATGCACATGCTATAGGTTCCGAAGAACATCATGAAGAAGCCCCTCCGGGCTGGTCGGTTATTCCTTTCGTATTGTTGCTGGGTATGATTGCCACCGGACCGCTCTTTTACGAACACTTCTGGCACAAAAACTATCCTATAGTGGCCGTAAGTCTGGCTGCCATTGTGGTTTTATATTATTTATTTGGGCTGCACAACACCCATGCACCGGTTCATGCTCTGGCTGAATATGTTCAGTTTATTGCCCTCCTGTCTTCTTTGTATATCGCCTCAGGCGGAATAATGATTAAGGTAGACAAGCAGGCTACTCCCATGGCCAATGTTGCTTTGTTACTAATTGGAGCTGTTATCTCCAACTTTATAGGAACCACAGGAGCTTCCATGCTTCTTATAAGACCTTTCATTCGGTTGAATCAGGGACGCATAAGACCTTACCATATCATCTTCTTCATTTTTATAGTAAGTAATATTGGTGGAGCGCTAACACCCATTGGAGACCCTCCACTGTTTCTTGGGTTCCTGAAAGGGGTTCCTTTCATGTGGACTGTAGAACACAACCTGCTACCATGGGCCGCAGCCCTGGCCATTCTGGCGGTAATATTCTATTTGTTCGATAAGCGCAACACCGACCTTGAGCTGGACGAAGATGTAGAGTTTAGTGGAAAGACCAATATAGTGGGAGGTAAGAACTTCATTTGGCTTGCCATAGTAATTGCCTCCGTATTTCTGGATCCAAACGTAATTGATGGTGTTCCTGCCATTGTTTATGACGGCCAAAAGTTCTCTTTCCTCCGAGAGCTTATTATGTTCTCCGTTGGTTTCTTCTCCTACAAATTTGCGGATAAGAAGGCCATTGATGGAAACGAGTTTAATTTTGAGCCAATAAGAGAAGTTGCATTCATTTTCATAGGCATTTTTGGTACAATGATGCCTGCTCTGGCTCTTGTTTCAGAGTTTGCACAGTCAGAATCTGGTGCAGCCCTTATTGGAGCCAATAGTCTCTACTGGGGCACAGGCTTTTTGTCGGGCTTTCTGGACAACGCCCCTACATACTTGAACTTTCTGGCAGCCGCTCTAGCCTCGCAGGGTGGAGATATTAGTGTAATAACCGATGTGCAGGCCTATGCTGCCGGAGGCATTTATCCGGACTCTGTAATTAACCTAAAAGCAATAGCTGTTGGAGCCGTTTTCTTTGGCGCAATGACCTATATAGGCAACGGGCCAAACTTTATGGTAAAATCTATTGCTGAGCAGACGGGTATTCATATGCCTTCTTTCTTTGGCTATATTCTGCGGTATTCCGTTCCCATACTCATCCCCATCTTTGTGGTTATCTGGCTTATTTTCTTTGTGCTATAAGTTTACAATCCGGCCATTGCTGATTGGCTAAAAAGAGCCAAAGTAAAATATTTCGAACCACCAGCTTCGAAAAGAAGTATTACTAATTATTATGGGTAGCTTATACTACGACCTTATTCTAAGCGGGCTCACTTATGTACTGCTTACTTACCTAACCTTTACGCTTATGAGAAGACGAAAGCGTTCTGATTCTAATGGTGATGAGGGAGGAATTAATTGGGAGGAGGGGCCACAGATAGATTTACCTCCCGGAGTTGTTTGGCCAACAGGCCCTTCTGACTCTGAACCACCAAAGAAGCAGCTAAAAAAAGAAGAGTTGGTTTACTGATTGCATTTATTGCAAACCCCGGAAACCAAGTAATTGCTTTCCAGAGCCTCGAAGCCGGCAGGCAACTTTACCTCGGGTATATCTACCAACTCCAAACAGGTGGTTTCATCACACTCCTGGCATTTAAAGTGGATATGATTGTGCTTGTGGGAATCTTCAGAGCATTCATCATGACACAAGGCATATCGGGTAGCACCACTATCGTCAAGTACTTTATGAATAAGTCCCTTGTCCATAAAAGATTTTAGGGTTCGGTAAATGGTTACCCTGTCGTACTTGCCATCAATTTCTGTTTCGATATCGCTATGGCTTATAGCCACCTGCTTATCTAGAAAAACAGAAATAACATCGCCTCTACTTTGCGTGAGTCTTAATGAATGGCTCTTCAGCAGTTTTTTTACTTCGCTATCCACGATCTAAATATAAAGATTGACAGTAAGATAAGGCTATTTTGAATAAAATGGTTCTCAGTTCTTGTCACGCTTTTTGAACAGCCGCCCCATACGCTGCACAAACTGTTTCTCCCAGTTCCAGAAAAAAGCAAACTGTCCGAAAATAAACCCATAAATAAGAATCAATACCTGATAAAGCGGAAAGATGAGCACTATATATAAAAGCACTCCCCAAAACCCGGTAATGTGCTCAAAGCCCACCAAATCAAAGATAAATGGCTTGAGGAAAAGCACTGTTGAGCCGGTGAAGGCAAAAACGATGAGCACCATTACGGTTTGAAAGATGGAGTTGAGGCCCCACTTATTCTGCATTTTTTCTAAGAAACTCCTCTGCGACATTGGCTCGGTTTAAAGGGCAAATTTATAAAAGCCCCAAGGTTTCTCATGCCGTAATTTTAAAAAGACTAAAAAAATACCTGAGGCGGTGGAATGACCAGCTTTAATTCAATAAATTGGAGCCTAATCTAATATTGCACCATGCAAGACCTCACCAAGTTTCAGCGAATGATTGTGGCGCTCGATTTGAGCCAAATGGATGTTTATTTACTGAAGTATGCCTCTATGGCGGTAAAGACTTTCGACATAGATGTAGTGTACTTTATGCATGTAACCACCAGTTTAGAACTGCCGGAAGAGATTCAGGAAAAATATGGCGACCTAATGGCACCCATAGATGAAACTCTGGAGCATGAAATGAATCAGGTTATTGAGCAGCATTTTGTAAAACCTGAAAACTGTGAGATTAAAAACATAGTGGTAGCCGGAAAGGTAACCGATGAGATTCTAAAACTGGCCAAAGTAAAAGTGGTAGACCTGGTGCTACTAGGAAGGAAAGAGAAGCTCGGAGGCTCAGGGCTCAACGCCAAAAAAATCGCTAAGTCCATTAGTGCCTCGGTGATTTTTGTTCCGGAAAACCCACCGCTAGAAATGAACAAGGTGATGGTTTCTATCGACTACTCCGATCACTCAAAAATGGCCTTCGAGATTGGCATTGCTCTGCAAAAAAAATCCGGAGCAAAACTACTGAGCAACCATGTTTATAAAGTGCCCACCGGTTACTACAAGTCGGGCAAGAGCTATGAGGAGTTTGCAGAAATAATGCTTGAAAACACCAAAAAAGAGTGTGAACGCTTCTTCAAAAAAATGAACCTGGAAGGTGTAGACTATGATCACACTTTTGCTCTGGACGATGACCCGCATCCGGCCGATAAAATATATAGAACAGGACTTGAGGAAAAGGTAGACCTCATTATCATTGGCTCAAAGGGAAGGTCCGGACCTGCTTCTGTGCTCATTGGTTCGGTGGCAGAAAAACTTGTCGAAGAAGGAGACGACATGCCCATTATGATCATAAAAATGGGTAAAGAGAACATGAGCTTTCTGGAAGCCATTTTTAGAATATAACTAGCGCTAGCAGGCGGTTCGAACTAATAGGTTATAACCGCCTCTACCTCAAAATCAAGTACATCTTTTAAGTGCATTTCTTCATGCCCTTTGATTTTGAAACCACGCAAGTGGCCCGAATTCTTGTCCAGATACAGGGTAAGTTGCTTTGAACTGTCGAAAATAACGTTGTGCTCACCGGTCACAATATCTACCTGCTCTAATTCTCCGTCCACATACAAACACTCCATAGTTTGCACAGCCTGTTTTGCCGATTTGGCTGTGTAAATAACCTTCTCATGGCCTTCTAAAAGGCTCAACGTCTCGCTAAAGTAGGCTCCCCTGTTACCCGGCATTGCAATATTCGCTGCCAGAAAAAGACCCAACTGCCCCTTCCACTCGTCTTCATCGGCCGGCACAATGGTTATATGGTCTGTGTTACCGTCAGACGTTACCTTTTTCTCCAAGCCGGCCTTCACACTTAGTAAGTGTCGTATTTCATCGGCCAACAACTGTTCTATATTAAAGTAAGCCTCTTCTTTAGCAACAGGTTGTGGCTTTTGGTTGCACGAAAAGGCCCAAAAACAAAGAAATAGCACCAAAGAAACTCTCATAACAATAAGTCGCCTGTCATTTCTGCCGGAATGTCAATGCCCATAAGCTTGAGAATGGTTGGAGCCAGATCGCCAAGCTTACCCTCCTTCAAAGCAGGCTTTAAATTGTTGTCTACGAGTATACAAGGTACCAGGTTGGTTGTATGAGCCGTATTGGGCGAACCATCAGGGTTAATCATTATGTCGGAATTCCCGTGGTCAGCAATTACAATGGACGTATAACCGCTGTTTAATGCAGCCTTCAAAACATCTCCTGCACAAGCATCGACTGTTTCGCACGCCTTCACCGCAGCATTAAAGTCTCCGGTATGGCCTACCATATCTGCATTGGCAAAGTTCAGACAAATAAAGTCGGCTGTTTGTGCCTCAAGTTCAGGAATTATAGCCTCAGTAATAGCTTTTGCCGACATTTCAGGTTGCAGATCATAAGTAGCTACTTTTGGTGATGGGCACAGAATTCTTTTCTCTCCATTAAACTCCTTTTCTCTTCCTCCGCTAAAAAAGAAAGTTACATGAGGGTATTTTTCTGTTTCGGCTATTCTTATTTGCGTTTTTCCGGCACGCTCTAAAACCTCTCCCAGAGTATTGTTTAAGTTGTCTTTGTCGAAAATGACTTTAACTCCTTTAAAGGAATCGTCATAGTTGGTCATGGTCACATAGTGCAAGTTCATGCGACTCATTCCAAACTCAGGAAAGTCCGTTTGTGTGAGTGCTTGTGTAATCTGCCTTCCACGGTCGGTACGAAAGTTAAAGCAGATCACCACATCGTCCTCTTGTATGGTGGCCCCTGTAGCCATTGTTACAATGGGTTTTATGAACTCATCCGTTACTCCTGCCTGGTAAGATGTGTCAATAGCCTGCAGAAAATCATCTGTTTTCTCTCCTACACCATGGACCAGAGCGTCATAGGCAAGCTTAACCCGCTCCCAACGATTGTCTCTATCCATTGCATAGTACCTACCTACCACAGAGGCTAACCGCCCGGTGGTTTGTCTGGCATGGTTAAGAATATCGGCTATATAGGCTCTTCCCCCTTTAGGATCAGTATCACGGCCATCCGTAAACGCATGCAGGTACACCTCCTGAAGCTCATGTCTCGCACAAATGGTCATGAGGCCTTTCAGGTGATTAAGGTGAGAATGAACTCCTCCATCGCTCACCAAACCCATTAAGTGTACTTTTTTATGGTTGGCTCTGGCATAAGATAAGGCCTCCTTTAACGTATCATTGTCTTGTAGAGTGCCCTCTTCTACCGCCTTATTGATTTTCACCAGATCTTGATATACTACTCTTCCGGCCCCAATGTTCATATGCCCTACTTCCGAATTGCCCATTTGTCCTTCGGGTAATCCTACTGCCAGACCAGAAGCTTCCAGAGTACTGTGGGCATAGGTTTCAAAGAGTTTATCCATTACCGGGGTTTTAGCTCGGTCTATAGCCGATACCGTTTTGTCTTGTGCCAGCCCCCAGCCGTCCAGAATCATCAATAAAACGCGTTTCTCCATGGCGGCAAATATAATTATTAAAGCCTGGTTTGTAAGTCCACACTCATTCTATTAATTTGATCGTTCTAAAGAACCAACCTATGATATCTGGCATTATTTTGGCATCATAGGAGTAAGTTCAAAAGACATGAAGACCTATCTAAAACACACTGTAGTAATACTGATGCTTTCGCTTTCGCTACCACTTCTGGCGCAGGAAGAGTCTATTATCAGTAAAGTAGAAGGGGCTCTAAAAGCCAGCAGTTCTAAGGAACTCACCAAGCACCTCCATGAGAAGGTAGAAATTAAACTGGATGGTGATCGCAAAGAATACAGTGTCAATCAGGCTGAAATAATGCTAAAGCAATTCTTTCAGCAATACCCTTCAAAAGGCTTTGAGTTTATTCACGATGGTAATAACTCTTCCGGAGGCATCATTTATGCCATTGGCACCTATACTTCTTCAGGAGGGAGCCACAGAGTAGTTATTCGAGCCAAAAAGTTCAAAGACATCTACAAAGTATACCGTTTGGAATTTACCAAAGAACGATAAGTGCTTTTAGCTACCTTTGTTGCATGAGACCTCCTTATGTGACCGATGCCCTGCTCGATGATTTTATAACCCGCGCACTAAGCGAAGATCTTGGAGATGGTGATCATTCTACACTCTCTTGCATTCCTGCCAGCAGCGAACAATCGGCCTACCTGCTTGTGAAAGAGGCCGGAGTAATTGCCGGTATGGAATTGGCTCCGCTTGTTTTTCGAAAGTTAGACCCAAACATGCACATTGAAATGTTGGCCAAAGACGGTCAGCAAGTGGCCAAAGGCGATGTAATTATGCGCTTGCAAGGAAAAGTTCAGGCTATACTCTCCGGAGAACGCCTGCTTTTAAACTGCATGCAACGCATGAGTGGCATTGCCACCAAAACAGCTCAATTAAATTCGCTGATAGCGGGCACTGGAGCTAACCTTCTCGACACGAGAAAAACAACTCCAAACATGAGGATGCTGGAAAAATGGGCGGTACTCATTGGCGGAGGAGTAAACCACAGGTATGGTTTGTATGACATGATTATGCTCAAAGACAACCACATTGATTTTGCAGGAGGAATAACCCAGGCCGTTCGTGCCACTCAAAACTACCTGAAAAGCCAAAATCTCAACCTGAAAATCGAGGTGGAAACACGAAACCTGCAAGAAGTGAAAGAAGCAGTAGCCGTTGGTGGAGTAGATCGAATTATGCTGGACAATATGTCGGTTGAAGAAATGACAGAGGCCGTGAAATACATTGACGGACGCTCAGAGACAGAGGCATCCGGTGGAATTACTGAATCGTCCATTCGCCCGGTAGCAGAAACCGGAGTAGACTTTATTTCCGTTGGAGCTTTAACACACTCCATAAAGAGTTTAGACATAAGTCTTAAAGCAGAATAAGCATTGGCAAAGGGTAAGCGTAATTTTTTAGTTCTATTGATTGAAGCCTTAGTTTTGATCATTATGTTTGTGTTCCTTTTTCGACACTGTGTATAAAAGGACCAAATAATGATAGTTAAGACAAAGAAATACGCGCTCGATAAAAAGGCCTATATGCGCGCTGGCCTAAAAAATGTACTCAAAGATCAGTGGTGGGTTATACTTATTGCCTTGGCTATTTCGGCCATGACCTTTGTGGTTCCTTCTAACTGGTGGTGGATTGGTGCCCTTATTGCCCTCACCCTTTATGTGCTTTTCTGGGTAATTCAGTTTGCCGGTGTCACCCAGCTAGAGCAAAGCAAAATGCTTTTCGAAAAGCTCTCTTATGAAATTGACAGCCGTCAAATTCTGATCAAACTAAATAGCAAGCAGGGAATGCCTATGAAATGGGAGCAAATAAAGCGGGCCTGGATCGATAAAAATCAGATTGTGCTAGTGGTTAATAAAGCCCAATTAATGCTATTTCCACTAAACGTCTTCAAAACTCAAAACGAGATTAAATTCATAGAAACCATTCTCAAAAGAAAGGGGCTAATTAAAGAATAAGCCTTACTGCCTTTTCTATTTCAGAGACTTGCCGCCTGCTTTTAAGCCGGGAGCCTTATTCCCTTTCTCCACCTTTAGAGTGCTTTAACCACTGGCGAATATTTCAATCACCAGGTATTTAAGTGCCCTAAAAGAAAGTAGGCAGAAATTTATCGGCTTCAATGCGCTAAATTCGCCCTGTGAATCCACGCTACTACGTTGAAGGGCTGATCGCTGTTTTCATTTTTGGCATCACTCCGGTATTTATTAAAGAGGTTAGCGCCAATGCCTTTACCATTGGGGTGGTGAGGCTATCTATAGGCATTGTGTTTCTCTATTTCCTTGCCCGACACTCCAACCTAAAGAAGTTGAACTTAAAAGAATGGAGGGCCTTGTTATGGATAGGCTTACTGTTTGGTGCTCACTGGGTCACTTATTTCATCAGTGTAAAAATGTCGACCCCATCGATGGCCATTTTAAGTGTCTCTTCTTTTGGAGTACATATGATATACCTTAACTGGTTAATTAAAGGGGTGAAGCCACGGTTAACCGATGTTGCGGCTGTAATGATTGCCGTAGTGGGCATTTTCTTGATTATTCCCGACTTTGACCTTCAAAACGATGTAACTGCCGGCATTCTCATAGGACTATGCAGCGCATTGTTTTTTGCCATACTTCCCTTTGTACAACAAAGGCATCAGCACATCGACTCCATGAGCAGAGCCTTCGGTCAGTACACCTTTGCCATGTTGGTTTTTCTTCTTTTTTCTGCAAAAACAAACTGGAACTTAACCCAAATCGATTGGATCTATTTGGCCATTCTGGGTGTAATCTGCACAGTAGTGGCGCACACCTTGTGGCTAAGGGCCTCTACCATGTTACCGCCCACCAATACGAGCCTTATATTTTATTTAGGCTCGCCCATTGCCATGTTCACCAGTTATCTCTTTCTCAATGAAGAAATGAGTAGCTCAAAGCTTATTGGTGCCGGGCTCATTATTTCAGCCAATATTTTTGGGGTTCTTATGAGGAGGTCAGGCAAAAAAAGGCCTGCCTGAACTTAGGTAGAAAACACCTGCAAAATTCCAAAATAAACTACAAAACCTCGGCCAGGTACCTGGCGGTGTGGTTTTCGTCTTTTATGGCCAGCATATCTTCAGGCGTGCCGGCAAAGCAAACACGACCTCCCAATTCTCCCCCTTCAGGCCCCAGATCAATAATCCAGTCGGCACACTTAATCACCTCTGTGTTGTGTTCAATAATTAATACTGAATTGCCCTGCTCTATAAGGGCATTGATGGAATGCATGAGTTTACTGATATCGTGGAAGTGTAGCCCGGTGGTGGGTTCATCGAAAATAAAGAGAACATGGTCTTTACTGGTTCCCTTTCCTTTACCCAGAAAATAAGCCAGCTTTACACGCTGAGCTTCTCCACCACTGAGTGAATTGGAAGACTGCCCCAACCTTATATAACCCAAACCCACCTCTTGCAAAGGAGCCAGTTTATTGATGATCGATTTCTCATTCTTAAAAAACTCCATGGCATCATCTATGGTCATGTCTAACACCTCAGCAATACTCTTTTCGTGGTACTTCACTTCTAAGATTTCTTGCTTGAAACGTTGCCCCTTGCAACTTTCGCAGGTTAGGTGAATATCGGCCATAAACTGCATTTCAATCTTCACAACACCTTCACCCTGACAGGTTTCACAACGCCCCCCGTCTACATTGAACGAAAAGAAAGCCGGCTTGTAGTTTCTTTGTTTCGCCAGAGGCTGATCTGTAAATAACTGCCTAATGGCATCGTAGGCCTTCACATAGGTAACCGGGTTTGATCTTGACGATTTACCAATGGGGTTTTGGTCTACAAATTCTATTTGGGTTACTTTCTTTAGACTTCCCTCCAGGCTTTCCATTTTACCGGTTTGTTCGCCCACAGTACCCAGCATTTTTCCCAGTGCAGGGTATAATATTCGCTTAATAAGGGTAGACTTTCCGGAACCACTCACCCCCGTAACCACAGTAAGCACACCCAGAGGTATTTCTACATCTATGTTTTTAAGGTTATTCTCTCGGGCTCCTTTTATCAGTAATTTGTCGTTCCATCTTCTACGTTGCCCAGGTATTTCCATACGGTCTGTACCATTGAGAAAGCGAGCCGTATGAGTATTTGCATGCTCCATCAGTTCATTGAGCGAGCCCTGAAAAACCAGCTCCCCTCCGTTCGATCCGGCATTGGGGCCAATATCAATTATCTGATCGGCCGCCTGCATCACCTTTTCTTCATGTTCAACCACCACTACCGTATTGCCTAAATCCCTCAATGATTTAAGTACAGATATTAGCCTGTCGGTATCTCGCGGATGTAACCCTATGCTCGGCTCATCGAGGATATACATTGAGCCCACTAAAGCACTGCCAAGCGATGTAGCCAATTTTATGCGCTGAAACTCCCCTCCTGAAAGGGTATTTGTTAGCCTGTTCAGTGTGAGGTAACCAAGACCTACCCTTTGCAGGTAGTCTACCCGGTTAACAATCTCTTTTATGAGTCTTCCGGCAACTTTCTGTTCATGAGCCGTAAGGCTTAGCTCATTAAAGAATAGAGCCACACGTTCTATGGGCAGCAACACCAAATCAGTGATAGACTTGCCGCCAACCTTTACATAGGCTGCATCTCCGCGCAATCGGGTTCCTTTACATTCCGGACAATCCGTTCTTCCCCTGTACCTGGAAAGCATAACCCGGTATTGGATTTTATGGGTCTTCGATTCGAGATAATCGAAGAACTTGTTGAGCCCTTTGAAGTATTTATTACCTGTCCAAAGCAACTCTTGTTCGGCTTCTGTAAGCTCATTGTAGCTTCGGTGAATCGGAAAGTCAAATTCTATTCCATGCTTTAGCAATGGCTGAAGCCACTTTTTCATGGTTTCACTTCGCCAGGGGGCAATGGCTCCTTCGAAAACAGAAAGTGTTTTATCGGGAATTACCAAGTCTGGGTCAATGCCCAAAATCTTTCCAAACCCTTCGCAGCGCTTGCAGGCCCCATAAGGGTTATTGAAGGTAAAGAGGTTGACACTCGGCTCTTCGAACAACATACCATCAGCTTCAAACCGATCGGAGAAGGCATATCGCTTATCTCCGGGAATTTCAATGATACAATCTCCCTGGCCTTCGAACAGTGCGGTTTGAACTGAGTCACTGAAACGGAACTGTGAATCTTCATCGTGCTGAACGATTCCTCTGTCTATGAGTATTTCAATCTCATTTTCAATAAGCTGGTCCGGTTTTTCGAGCAATTCTTCAATAAATCGTGGTTCACCGGAATATATTACTCTGGTGTATCCCTTTTGAAGTAGAATATTGAGCTCTTCTTCTAAGGTTCTTTCTTCTTTGGTAATAAGGGGGCAAAGAATCATGAGCCTGGTACCCTCCTCTTTGGAAAGGATAAACTCTACTATACTGGTTACGCTATCGCGCTGAACCTCCTGCCCACTAATGGGCGAAATAGTCTTGCCAATACGTGCAAAAAGCAGTTTAAGGTAATCGTAAATTTCGGTGGTTGTTCCTACGGTAGACCTAGGGTTTCTGCTACTTACTTTTTGCTCTATGGCAATTGCCGGAGAAACACCTTTAATATAATCTACCTCGGGCTTCTCCATTCTCCCCAAAAACTGGCGAGCATAACTACTCAAACTTTCCACATACATGCGTTGACCTTCCGCAAAAAGAGTATCGAAGGCCAAAGACGATTTTCCGGACCCCGAAAGACCGGTAACCACTACCAGCTTGTTTCTTGGAATGGCTACACTTAGGTTTTTGAGATTATTTACTCTTGCTCCCTTTATGACAATGAACTCTTTGGGATCGAGCTGGTCGATAGGGGTTTGGGCTAAAGCAGTTGTTGTAGACATGAGATTGCAAAGATAACAGAGCCAGCAACTTAAATGTTGCTCAATGGCCGACTCTTTATTCCGAATTTAATAAAGGTGTTCTGGCACAATCATTGAGGATAATTTGGCGCACAGAATTTTCTCAGTTGTAAAAATAAAACGAAAGAACTAGTTAACGAATTTGCTTTGTTTTTAACTTTTAATACATTTGAGTTTAGTTCTAAGTAATTAATGTCTAACCCTAACCAGCACAATATGATATAAACCTCTACGTTAACCTAACATTAAGAACATGAGGAAATATACTGTAAGCGATAGCCAACTAATATCGCAGTATAAAAATGGTAACGAAGAGGCATTTTCTACGCTGGTCAATCGTCACAAGAAAAAGATTTACACCACTATTTATCTGATCGTAAAGGATCAGTATTTGGCAGAAGACCTTATGCAAGAGGTATTTGTTAAGGTGGTTAAAACGGTCAAAAGTGGCCGGTACAACGAGGAGGGAAAGTTTCTCCCCTGGGTAACCCGAATAGCCCACAACTTGGCGATTGATAACTTCCGAAAAGCAAAACGTTACCCAACCATAGTCATGGAAGATGGCAGTAGCGTGTTCAACACATTGGAATTTTCAGAAGACTCTATGGAGTCTAAACAGATAAAACAAGATACTCATGCTTTGCTACGCGATTTGATTAAAGAATTGCCCGATGCTCAGCGTGAGGTTTTAATGATGAGGCATTATATGCAAATGAGCTTTCAGGAAATTGCCGACTCCACAGGGGTTAGCATCAATACTGCTTTGGGTCGTATGCGCTATGCTCTCATAAACCTGAGAAAAAAGATGGACAAAAAGAATGTTGCCTATGATCAAAACCTTTACCCAAGATGACCTAGTACGTTACATTTATCAAGAAACCTCTGAGGAGGAAAATGCTGAAATACTAAGCGCTATGCTTTTCGATGATGAGTTAGCTCAAAACTTTCAGGGCATGTTAGACATTGTGTCTGAATTAGACAGTGCCATGAAAACACCTTCTGACAAAGCTATTGATGCTATTACCAGTTATTCCAAATCATTCCACCTTCATTCCGTTGAATAGCTTATTTTAGCGGAATGACAAGGAAAGAAAGGTACGAGGCATTTGTAACTTACTTTAAAGAAAATCAGCCACAGGCTGAAACTGAATTGAACTACAGCAACCCGTTTGAATTACTGGTTGCTGTTGTTTTATCGGCCCAATGCACCGATAAGCGTATAAATATGGTTACCCCTAAGCTGTTTGCCGATTTTCCTACTCCGGAACACCTGGCGGCTTCCAGTTTCGATGAACTCTTTCCTTACATTAAGTCTGTTTCTTACCCCAACAATAAAACAAAGCACTTGCTCGGGCTGGGCAAGATGCTGGTAGAGCAATTCGATTCACAAATACCCAGCACCATTGAAGATCTTCAGAAACTACCCGGAGTTGGAAGAAAAACAGCCAACGTAATTACTTCGGTCATCTGGAACCAACCTTCCATGGCGGTCGATACGCACGTGTTTCGAGTTTCAAAACGACTTGGGCTTGTAAACCAAAACGCCTCTACTCCTCTTGCCGTTGAAAAACAACTGGTAAAACACTTAGACAAGGAGGTAATACCACTGGCTCATCATTGGCTCATTTTACATGGAAGGTATACCTGCCTGGCTCGGAAGCCCAAATGTGACGAGTGCCACCTCACTCACTTTTGCCGTTACTTCGAGAAGAAGGAAAACATTTTGCGATAGCAATTTTTCGTAAGTTTAGGATAGTGTTTAATTCTTTTGATCAAGCCCTTCGACAAGCGAGATTTTTGCCCCAGCTCAAAGTCGGCTTGTCGGCAGACAGGCATGGAGAGTTTAGGTTGAATACTCGTTTTGGGAATTAAAAGGTTAAAAAAGCTGATTGGATCGAAAGCAGAACGAATTGACATTTAGTGGCTCAACGCATTTTATACATTCACCAATACTTTAAAACTCCTCTTGAAGGGGGAGCCATTCGCTCTTATTATCTGGCGAAAGGCCTGGTTGAAAATGGTTATGAAGTAGAAATGCTCACCAGCCACAATGAGGCTATTTACACCCGAACAGAGGTTGACGGTATAACCGTACACTATTTACCTGTGCGCTATGCTAACGAAATGGGCTTTCTGAAACGAATTTGGGCATTTCTCAAGTTTGTGAAGCTGGCCAAGCGCTACGCTAAAAGCATTAACAGTATTGACAAGGCCTATATTACCAGCACTCCTTTAACAGTAGGCCTTATTGGCCTGTGGCTTAAAAAAAAGAGGGGTATTCCATACATTTTTGAGGTACGCGACTTATGGCCAACAGCGCCTATTGAATTAGGCGCTATTCGAGGCATTGTACTCAAAAGCTACTTATACAGGCTAGAAAAGAGAATATATACCGGAGCAGATAAAATTGTGGCTCTATCGCCCGGCATGCGCGACTGGATTGTAAAGACTGTACCGGAAAAAGAAGTGTTTCTTATTCCCAATATGGCCGACTGTCAGTTTTTTAGAAAGGAAGAAAAGGATCCTAAGCTGGCCGAATTTTATCATGCCCGAGAACCTTTTATTATCACTTACATTGGTAGCATCGGTGTTACCAACCATTTAGAGTATTTGCTCGATGTGGCTGCACTTTGTAAGAAAAAAGACCTTAACATAGGCTTTAAGGTAGTTGGTCAGGGATCCCAGTTGAGTAAAATAAAGCTTACGGCCTATTTGAGAAAGCTCTCCAATGTGGAGTTTATTGGTCATCAAAACAAAGAGGGGGTTAGAAGAATACTGAACATTACAGACGCCACTTATGTGTGTTTTGCCAATATACCCGTGTTGGGTACGAACAGCCCCAACAAAATGTTTGATAGTCTTGCTTCGGGCAAACTCACGATTGTAAACTCTGCCGGGTGGACCAAAGACCTTGTAGAGCAGTATGAGTGTGGGTTTTATGCACACCCGGAAAAGCCCGAAGAATTTCTTGTCAAACTAATGCCGTTCATAGAGAAGAAAGAGCTGTTGGAACAGTATAAGAACAATGCCCGACAAATAGCAGAAAAGCTGTACTCTAAAAAACTACAAGTTGAAAAGCTCACCAAGGTTTTGAGTAACGAGAACCACTTGAAGGCTAGCGAGAGCGAGGTCTATATTTTGACTGCATAAGTATTTTCTGTGCATCTGTTTCAGCCATCAGCTCTTTAAAATCTGCCCCCGTTTCTTTCATATAGGCATTTACAATTTGCCAGCCCAGCCATTGGCCAATTCGGCCAGGACATCGCTTATCTATCTCTAATACGCTTGGACGCTCGTCAATATATCGGGTAATGGCAGTAGGGTCTTCACTATAGAGGAGCCTCTCCTCTACGAAGTGCGACCAGATTAACGCTTCACTCACTGTGGCATCGGCCAGTTGTTGACGTGAATAGCCAATAATTAGGCTGTCATTAACGCACGGCAACATTTGTTTGGCAAAAGCCATGGCCTTGCCGTAGTAGATCATTTCATCTAAAACAGTTCGGCTGTCCTGTTTTGTCTTGTTGTAGCGAAGCGACATAAACTGCATAAGCTGAGGAACCAAATGGTCGGGGCTCATGCGGTTGAGAATATAGTCGTATATGTTGGGTCGGTAAGAGGCTTCTTCTCCCAGGTAATAATCTAAGCCAATTACAATGAGCGAGTCTGACAAAAATAGGTCTTTTCCAAAAGCTGAGTATACCGCCTGTACTTTGGGAGCACTAAAATCAGGGTATATGCCCTTAAGTCTTCCAAAGGCCTGATCTAACTCGTAGGCCACTTCCTGG
Organism: Roseivirga sp. UBA838; assembly: GCF_002296035.1. Taxonomy (NCBI): domain Bacteria; kingdom Pseudomonadati; phylum Bacteroidota; class Cytophagia; order Cytophagales; family Roseivirgaceae; genus Roseivirga; species Roseivirga sp. UBA838. The sequence goes on along the minus strand of NZ_DBHC01000010.1, from coordinate 212,353 downwards.
GCACTAATTAGTGCCAGGGTTTCTTGGTAGAGTGTGTCTACGTAAGGGTTTTGTAGCAGCTCAAAGTTTTCGTTGAGTAAATCTTCAGGGGTCTGAAAACCAAAGACAAATTTAAAGTATTCGTATTCCTCAGGGTTAGATTCCAGATACTGGTCAATAGCCTCCGTATTGGTCAGATCTTCCAGCCGAGAGCCCTTAAGCAATTCATAGATATCTTCCAGGCTTTTTTGCTTATTGGCCATCAAGTATTCATAAGTGAGGTATTCACGGACATCACGATTCTGATCGAGCAGCTCCTGGAAGCGTTCAAAGTCAGGGGCCTTAAATATGGCCTTCACTTTTGGCACCTGGGTGAATCGTAGCACTTCGTTTAAAAAATTCTGCTTTGGTATTAAATCGCCAAAGCCAAAAAAGTAATCGCGTACTACCGGGTTCTCCTCAAAAAAGCTCACCAGCTCTTCCCGGCTTTCAATACCATAAATGGCATGGGTGAGGTCTTCAAAAGCAAGGTCAATATCTACTGCCGAGTAGTCAACATTTTCGCTACAATCATCGTTGGAACATGCGGCTAACAACAGCACAAATAGTAAAAAAAACCACGGTTTAGACATACTCACTTTTTAAAAGACAAAACTATTCATTTATTTTATCCCACATGAAAAAATACGTTTTCACTGCACTGATCGCCTTATTTTTGAGTCAAAAAGTAACGGCACAAATTGAGGATTACAGAATTGGGGTGAAGCTGGCACCAACGGTGTCCTATGTTAGAGCAAGTACCGATGGCAATTCGACCACTTTTGAAAGAAATGGCTCCACGGTGAAGTTTCTGATAGGCGCTTTTGTAGATATTCCCTTCAAAGACAATTACTACTTTCATACAGGGATAAACTATGCCAGCCGCAACACTAAAGTAACGGCCACCGATGCAGCTTATTTTGGTGGCACACCTACCAGTGCCGAATATGATCACGAATACATTCAGCTACCTGCACTTATTAAGCTCTATACCAATGAGGTTTTGTTAGACACCAAGCTGTTTTTCAATTTTGGGGTTATCCCCGAAGTGCGGTTAAACACCAATAACAAAACCGAGAATATAAACCTTATCACGGAATTTCAGCACTTCGACATTAACGGAAATTTTGGAGGAGGTGTAGAAAGAGCTATTGGAGTACAAACCAGCCTCTTTGCCTCAATCAATTACAACATTGGCTTCATCAACCAGGTAAAAGAACAGAGCAACTCCTTAGACGATCTGAAGGTTAAAAACAGCCTGATTGCTATTGAGTTTGGCATTAAGTTTTAACCCCCGGATAAAGAGACATAAAAAACCCCGACCTGAAAAGATCGGGGTTTTATTTTATCCTTAAACTAGCCTAAAGCTTAGGCTTTCAATTCAATCTCTTCTCCCAACTTGTTGTAAAAAACATACTGGTTGAGACCTAAAGAGCTGTCCTTTTCCAGTTTTACCCAGGTGTGGTATTTTCTATACCATTGCCAGCGTTTGGAAAACACCCCTTTGGTGAAGTATGCATGGAGGAAAGGATGTAATGCAATGGTTACACTCTTTTCGTTTTGAGTGGTGAGCAAATACTCCAGGTTCTTTTCAATTAGGTCGGACACCAAGATGGTAGCACTTACCGAGCCGGTTCCATTACAGGTTGGGCAAGCCTCTCTTGTTGTAATGTTGAGTTCCGGCCTAACCCTCTGACGGGTTATTTGCATGAGCCCAAACTTAGTGAGCGGCAAAATGGTATTCTTTGCCCTGTCAGACTTCATAACCTCCTTCATTTCTGCGTAAAGCTTCTTTTTATTTTCGGGCTTTCGCATGTCAATGAAGTCAATCACAATGATACCTCCCATGTCCCTAAGCCTAAGCTGTCGGGCAATTTCCTTAGCCGCTTCAAGGTTTACGGCCAAAGCCGTAGACTCCTGATCTTCGCCTGCATTAGACTTATTGCCACTGTTTACGTCAATTACGTGTAGGGCTTCGGTATGCTCAATAATTAAGTATCCTCCGCGCGGAAGGCTCACTGACTTACCAAACAAAGACTTGAGTTGCTTCTCTATTCCAAAAGCCTCAAAGATTTTGGCTTTGCCGGTATAGAGTTTTACAATCTTTTCTTTGTCGGGAGCAATCTTTCGGATGTACTCCTTTATTTCATCATGAATCTCCTTGTCGTCTGTTACCAGGCTATCAAAAGATTCATTCAAAATATCCCTCAACAAGGAAGAAGCACGGCTCATTTCACCAATCACTTTTTCGCGAGGCTTGGTGCTGTGCAGTTTCTTGATGCCCTGTTTCCAGGTTTCTTCAAGATTTCTTAAGTCCTTGTCTAGTTCGGTTACGTTCTTTCCTTTGGCTACGGTGCGAATTATACAGCCAAAGTTTTCTGGTTTAATAGAAGAGATCAAACGCAATAGGCGTTTGCGTTCCTCACCATCAGTAATTTTTTTAGAAATATTGATGGCATTGGAAAAGGGCACTAAAACCATATAGCGCCCAGCTATCGACAACTCACATGTTAGTCGAGGCCCTTTGGTGGAAATTGGTTCTTTGACAATCTGAACCAGTATTTGCTGACCTTTAGTCAGCACCTGATTCATTTTACCAAGTTTATTGATATCCGGCTCGCCTTTAAAATTGGCCAATGATCCGGAGGCATGCTTGTTTGAAAGCGCCTGCTTGGTGTACTTGTTCAACGACTTAATCTGCGGACCTAAATCAAGGTAGTGCAGAAAAGCGTCCTTTTCGTACCCAATATCAATGAACGCGGCATTTAGACCGGGAACGATTTTCTTAACCGTTCCCAGATAAATATCTCCGACTTTAAATTTGTTCTCATCATTATCATGATGGAACTCAACTAAACTTTTCTCCTTTAGAAGGGCTATACGACTACCATTCTGAGTTGAATTAATGATTAATTCATTACTCAAGGTAGTAGAGGTTAGTGTTAAAAATCAGAACAATAAATAAGTGCAGGTAAGGTAATCCCTTACTTCTTCTTATGTCTGTTCTTTCTTAGCCTCTTCTTTCTTTTGTGAGTAGCAATCTTATGTCTTTTTCTTTTTTTACCGCAAGGCATAATCTTAATGTTTTAATGTTTTTACTTGATTCTCTGCAGATACTCATTCGCAGCGGTCAGAATCTGCTCACTAGCATCTAATGTTTTTATTTTTTCGAACTGTGTCCGAGCCTTCACCATTTGTCCGGCTTCGAAATAACACACGCCCAAAAAGAAGTTTCCTTCAATATGGTTGGGATAATATTGCACCAGAGACTGGAAACGCTCGATGCCGTTTTCAAACTGACCTGTGTTGATCGACATTCTTCCCATGCTCATGAGGGCTTTTTCGTTGCTGGGATCTTCTTCTATAATTTCTCTCAGCATCATAATACCCTGCATTGGGCTCGGACCGGCCACATAGGTAAGCGCAACATTGTGCTTTACATCTAAGTTGTCTGGCTGAGCCTCTAATACGATCTGGTAAGCTTCTCTTGCCTTATTTCCCAATAAACTAGTTTTTTGCTCATTAATGGCATAGGTAAATGCCTCGAAATAAGCATCACCGGCCTTTCGCCAGTGTTCTGTTGAATTGAACCTCTCTGCAAAGGTGTTAGCAAAATAAGCAGCACTGTCGTACTGGTTGATTTGCTGAAAAACAGCCATTAATGAATCGAGAGCTTCATTATTAGGCTGTATGTTGCCATTTGCAAATAATTGACTTTTCCAGTAGTCAATCTTAGGTTGTATTTCTTCAGGGATTGCCGAGCTATGGTCGATAACTCCTCCCGGAGTAGACTCATCAATAAACTCAGCAGAAGCCTCATTGTCATTGTCAACTACCACTCGAGGCAGGCTGTAGAGACCAACTATGGCCGCTATAGCAATGATGATGAGACTTACCTGATTCTTTTTCATATAGCCAAAAGGCTAAAATTAGCTATTAGCCGCCTTTACCTTGGCACTTGTTTTTACCTGCTCTACGAACACCTTAGAAGGCTTAAAGCTAGGCACAAAATGTTCGTCAATTACAATTGCTGTATTTTTAGAAATATTTCTGGCAATCTTCTTTGCTCTCTTTTTGTTCACAAAACTTCCAAACCCCCTTACGTAAATGTTCTCCCCTTCGGCCATCGAGTCTTTCACCACAGCAAAAAGAGTCTCAACAGTTGTAGTAACATCAGATCTGTCTATCCCGGTCTTGTCTGCAATCTGATTGATAACATCTGCTTTAGTCACTGTATTCTTATTTAAGTTGATAAAATTTTATAAAAAACTTATTCCCAGTTATTTTGGCCTGCAAAATTAAGGGTTCGGGGTCAATAATAAAAAGTATTCCTGAAAAATTCTGAAAAGGGGAGTAGGGGTAAAGAAGCAAACAAGTTGGAAAGAGAAATATTTGTAAATCAATTAATTAGGTGGTACGGTCATCAAAAGCGCGATTTACCATGGAGAGAGACCCGGGACCCTTACAAAATTTGGCTCTCGGAAATAATTTTACAACAAACCCGGGTGAACCAGGGAATGCCCTACTACCTCGCCTTCATTGAGCGTTATCCAACAGTAGAGCTTCTGGCCAAAGCCCCGGAACAAGAAGTACTCAGGCTATGGCAGGGCTTGGGGTATTATTCCCGAGCAAGAAACTTGCATGCCTGCGCTCAAACCATTGTGGAGCAGTACCATGGGTGTTTTCCCGATACGTTCGATGAACTACTCAGACTAAAAGGCATTGGCCGATATACTGCGGCAGCCATTGCCTCGCTGGCCTTCAACAAGCCCACGGCCGTGGTAGACGGCAACGTATACCGGGTACTGGCCCGAGTGTTTGGCTTGTACAATGACATTAGTGAATCCAAAACACTCAAAATATTTGAACAACTAGCCAATGAGTTGATTCCGGCCAACAATGCTGCCGAGTATAACCAGGCCATTATGGACTTTGGCGCTACGCAATGTACACCCAAAAACCCGGCATGCGATACCTGCCCGCTCCACACAATTTGCTTTGCTCAGCAGCACGGAGAAGTAGAAAAGCTGCCGGTAAAGAGTAGAAAAACAAAGGTCAAAAAGCTCTATTTCGATTATTTCATGTTTGAACATGGACAGCAAATACTTATGCACAAACGACTGGGCAAAGACATATGGCAAGGACTTTATCAGTTTTACCTGAAAGAGAGCAAAACCCAGCAAAAAACCGAAGAGTGCCTTAAACATATACCCCTAATCGATCACATTCATGTTCAGTCGGTCTCTTCGCCTGTCAGGCATTTACTGTCGCACCGGGAGATTTTCGCACGATTTTTTAGGCTTCGGGTCAATGATTTAAATACCTTTGTCTCTATACAACAAGAATTGAATTTACAGGCCTATTCCCTGAGTGAAGTTCAGGATTTACCAAAGCCCATTCTAATACAGAACTATTTGAAAAGCGAGATGTATTAGTTACTTTCATTCAATTCGTTCTTAAAATAATTAATAGATGGCAGGCGTAAATAAAGTAATATTGGTAGGTAATTTGGGCAAAGACCCTGAAGTAAGGCATTTAGATAATGGCCGGGCTGTTGCCAATTTTTCGCTGGCAACCAGTGAAACCTACAAAAACAAACAAGGTGAACGCGTAACCAATACCGAATGGCACAACATTGTGTTGTGGACTCCTCTGGCTGAAATTGCTGAGAAGTTTTTGAAAAAGGGCAACCAGGTGTATATTGAAGGTAAGTTGACCACCCGCTCTTGGGACGACCAGGATGGGAACAAAAGATACACTACAGAAGTTGTTGGACGAGAAATGACTTTGTTGGGTGGAAGACCCGATGGCAGCTCATCAGGCACCGGTAATGGTGGAGACAATATGGCCGAAAGCCCTGTATCTAACATACCGGAAGACGACACGGACGATCTGCCGTTCTAAGTTGGGACTAAAATTAATATTTTGGACATACCTGAAGACCCTGAACCGAGTTTAGCACTTCTTCTTCAAATTGCCGAATTAAGCTCGCCCTACATTGCCATTAATGTAGTGGCTTTTGTTGTGCTCATTTTTCTGTCGGCAATGATATCAGGCTCTGAGGTGGCCTTTTTTTCACTCGATAGCAACCAGCTGGCCGATTTCGAGAAGGAATCGAGCCCATCGGGCCAGGCCATTCTGAGGCTACTGGAAAGAAAACGCCACCTGCTGGCTACCATATTGATCATGAACAATATGGTAAATATTGCCATAGTTACCCTATCTACGTTTTTTACCTGGTCTTTGGTAGGTTCTAAAACCACTGAAGGCAAAGTAGTAGTGGTGCTTTCGGCAGTGGTTACCTTTGTTATTCTCTTTTTTGGCGAGGTAGTGCCTAAAAACTTCGCTAACCAACACAATGTAAAATTTGCCAAAACCACCGCCAAACCTCTACTCGCCCTGGAGCGGCTACTCCGTCCTTTTAGCTGGCTACTCATTTCTGTAACCAACCTTATTGAGCGCAATGTGGAAAAGAAAGGCAGAAACATTACGGTAGATGAGCTTAACCAAGCTCTTGAAATAACTACTGGCGATGACACTACCGAAGAAGAAAAAGGTATTTTAAAGGGAATCGTAAACTTCAGTACACTGTCGGTAAGGCAGGTTATGAAATCGCGCATGGATATAACAGCCGTAGATGTGGAGCTGGATTTCCATGAGCTAATGGATAAAATCAATAAAAGCGGCTATTCCAGAATTCCTGCCTATAAAGAAACCATCGATAAAATAGAAGGGGTACTTTATATCAAGGACCTCATCTCTCACATAGACAAGGACGATACTTTTGCCTGGCAAACCTTACTTCGGCCGGGCTTCTTTGTGCCGGAAAACAAAAAGGTAGATGCTCTACTCAAAGATTTTCAGGAACAGCGGGTACACATGGCCATTGTGGTGGATGAATATGGAGGAACTTCGGGCCTTATTACCCTGGAAGATATTATCGAAGAAATAGTTGGCGAAATCAACGATGAGTTCGATGATGAAGATATTGCCTTCAATAAACTCGATAACTCCACCTTCGTCTTTGAAGGAAAAACATCGCTCAATGACTTTTGCAAAATTATTGGGGTAGAACCATCCGAGTTCGACTCCGTAAAGGGCGAAAGTGAATCGCTCGGAGGGCTGCTTCTTGAAATAAGCAGCAAAATGCCTCGGGCCGGAGAAAAAATTGAGTTTGGCCGGTTTTTATTTACCATTGTTGCCGTAGACTTAAGGCGTATTAAACGCGTTAGGGTATTAATTAGACCACAGACTTAGTGAAGAAGAATTACCCTCTGTTCATCTGTATTTTATTACTCGGCCTGGTGAGTTCGTGCAAAGAAGTGTACCTGCCCAAACCCAAAGGTTATAATCGAATAGACCTTCCCGAACCCGCTTACCAAATACTACCTGACACCTTCCCCTATCGGTTCCAGTACTCGGCACATTCTCAATTGTCCGAAGATGACTCTAAACATGCCGAGCGCTATTGGATTAACCTTACCTACCCGCAGTTCGATGCCCTGGTACAAATCACCTATAAAAATCTTATAGACCCTAACAATAAGCCGGAAGTGCTTCTCAACGAAGCCTTTGAACTGGCTATGAAGCACAATGTGAAGGCCTATGGTATTGAAGAGAGCCTCATCCGTATTCCTAATGGCCAAATTGCGAGTGTAACTGAACTGGAAGGAGAAGTACCTACACAGTTTCAATTTTTTACTTCAGACAGCACGCATCATTTCTTTAGAGGAGCACTTTACTTTAACACCGCCACACAAAACGACTCACTGGCTCCCATCATTGAATTTATAAAAAAAGACATGATCCACCTGCTCAATAGCTTTGAGTGGAAATATTGATTATTCCGCCTATTCTCTTTTTCCCGGTAAAAAGTATTCTGTAAAACCATAACCTTTGTCAATACTTCGGCCAGTGTTTGTGGAATGGCTTCCGAATACAGACTGAACAGCTGAGTACAACATTTATATGTTCAAAAAATTCTTATTGAACACCTTTGTAAACACAAACTCTATTAATTTCATCCGATGCCTTCATTTTTCGATACGAGCATAGAGTTTCTGAAAGGAGTGGGACCACAAAAGGCTGCACTCATCGGCAAAGAGCTGGGCATCTTCACTTATGCCGACCTGATTCAGCACTATCCTTTTCGCTATGAAGACCGTACCCAATTCCATTCCATAGAAAGCGTGCATGCCGACATGCCCTTTGTACAGATCAAAGGGCGCATCACCAAAATGGAAACCGTTGGAGAAGGGAGAAAAAAAAGACTCGTAGCGCGCTTCGAAGACCAAACGGATAGCCTTGAGTTGGTTTGGTTTAAAGGCATTCAGTGGGTGGCTAAAAAACTAAAACTGGGTGTAGACTACGTTGTATTTGGCAAGCCAACCGTCTATGGCCGTAAGGTAAACATTGCCCATCCCGAAATTGAAGTGCTAACCACGCAAAACGAAAAAGCCGCTTACTTACAACCGGTCTATCATAGCTCCGAAAAACTCAAGGCCAAATACATAGACTCCAAGGCCATCTCCAAGATGATCCGGCAGGTAATGGTTCAGGCCGAACCCCATATTTATGAAACACTCCCCGAAAGCTTGCTGAGCCAGTTTGGGCTGATTGAAAAAAAGTTTGCGCTTTGGCACATTCATTTTCCCTCTAACTCCGAGCTACTTCAAAAAGCGCAGTTTAGGTTGAAATTCGAGGAGTTCTTCTTCATCCAGCTCAAACTGCTGAAAATGAAGGTGACCCGAATCGATAAGTTTAAGGGGCAGGTTTTTAACGACTCTTCCCTGCTCACAGAGTTCTACAACAAGCATCTGCCTTTCGACTTGACCAATGCACAAAAGAGGGTGATCCGAGAGATTTACCAGGACATGAAATCGGGCAGACAAATGAACCGACTGCTTCAGGGCGATGTGGGTTCAGGCAAAACCATTGTGGCTTTTATCTGCATGCTACTGGTAGTGGGTTCGGGGGCTCAAGCCTCTATGATGGCACCCACAGAAATTCTGGCCGATCAGCATTATGAAGGGCTGAAGGAGTATGCCGATTTGCTCGGGATCAAAATTGCCAAGCTCACCGGTTCCTCTAAAGCTGCCGAAAGGCGCGAAATTCATGAGGCATTGGAAGACGGTTCTTTGCAAATTCTGGTAGGGACTCATGCCCTGATAGAAGACAAAGTACAGTTTAAAAATCTGGGACTCGCTATAATCGATGAACAGCATCGCTTTGGGGTAGCACAACGGGCCAAGCTCTGGAGCAAGAATGCCACCCAGTTCCCACATATTCTGGTAATGACGGCCACTCCCATTCCACGCACCCTGGCTATGACGGTTTATGGCGACCTGGATGTATCCATCATCGATGAGTTGCCTGCCGGAAGAAAGCCTATCCAGACCATTCATGAATATGATGGCAAGCGACTTTCGGTTTTTGGCTTTATGAAAAAAGAGATTGCCAAAGGCCGACAAATCTATGTGGTGTATCCGCTCATTGAAGAATCGGAAAAGCTAGACCTGAAAGACCTGATGGATGGCTATGAAAGCATTGCTCGGGCCTTCCCTGACAACCACATCAGTATTGTGCATGGAAAAATGAAGCCGCAAGACAAGGACTTTGAAATGCAGCGCTTTGTGAAGCATGAAACCCAGATTATGGTGGCCACCACGGTGATCGAAGTGGGCGTAAATGTGCCTAATGCCTCTGTAATGGTGATTGAAAATGCCGAGCGTTTCGGTTTGGCACAGTTGCACCAGCTCAGGGGCCGTGTGGGGCGTGGGGCTGACCAGTCTTACTGTATTCTGATGACGGATTATAAGCTAAGCAAGGAAGCCCGCATCCGCATAGACACCATGGTGAAAACCAATAATGGTTTTGAGATTGCCGATGTAGACCTCAGGCTCCGTGGCCCGGGAGATATTACGGGCACCCAGCAAAGTGGTGTGCTGGACCTACTGATTGCAGACATTTCAAAAGACACCAAAATACTCCAGGCAGCCCGCAATGCCGCCAGCGACATCCTGGAAGCCGATCCAGACCTCAGCACAGACCAGAACCGTAACATTTTGAGACATATCAAATCCCTCAAGAAGACCACAGTGAATTGGGGGAGGATTAGTTGAGCTTGAGCTAACTTGATTTTATTTATTTTCCGTATTTTAGAATAATATGGAAAGCCTAAATCTGAATTGTACCTTTGCAACATGTTTTATAGGCGAAAACTAATCTTAGCAACTTTAGAGGAATTTGGAGGAAAATTGAACCATACAAACCTCCAGAAAATACTTTTTTTGATTACACGGAATCAGGAGAAAAAAGCCTTTGACTTTGTTCCTTATAAATACGGCTGTTTTTCTTTTCAGGCCAATCAAGACATCTCTACACTAACTAAGTATAAACTAGTTCGCTCAGAAACAGTAGCTAATACATCCAATTGGGTTCTGACAGATGAGGGATTGAACTTTTATTCTCAGCTGAAAAAACAAGATCAATCTGCAATAAGACTTGTGAAAAGAGAGATTTCCAATTTTTCCCAAAGAGACCTAATTAGGCATACATATATAAAGTACCCATACTACGCGTCTAAAAGTCAAATTGCCTCGGAGATACTGAATAAGACAGAAATGGAGGCTGTTGAAAAACAAAAAAGAAATTTCAGTGAGCCCAAATTCTTCACCATAGGCTATGAGGGTATCAGTTTGGAAACATACTTGAATAAGTTAATTATCAACGATATTCGACTTCTTTGCGATGTAAGAAAGAACTCATTGAGTATGAAATATGGATTCTCCAAATCTCAGCTGAAGAACGCATGTCAAAGTATTGGAATTAAGTATATACATATCCCAGAATTAGGCATAGAATCTGAAAAACGTCAAGACCTTGAGTCAATGTCAGATTACAATAAATTGTTTGAAGAATATGAAAACACTACTTTAATAAATAATAAGCAATCTATTAACTACTTATTCCAACTAACCAAGGAGTACAAAAGAGTAGCTATTACCTGCTTCGAGAAAGAAGTATGTATGTGTCACCGAGGAAGAGTTCTAAATGCTCTTAAGGAGTTACCTCAATGGGATATACAGTACAAGAATTTATAAATGACACGCAAAAGAATATTATTAACAGTAACCACATACCCCTTACCATCAAGAAGCTATGACGAGCTAGTCTGTACTGCTGGAATACTTGAAAATGGAGAATGGATCAGGATTTACCCTGTACCGTTATCTTTCCTTCTGAGACAAAGAGCGTCCGGAGACCAGAAACTGTCAAAGTATACCTGGATGGAACTGGACTTGAAAAGAAGAACTGATGATTTTAGGCCTGAGAGCTATTCGCCTAAGAACTATGACTTCAGAGATTTAAACCTGTCATCATGGATTGATACCAAGCAAAATTGGTCCTTGAGGAAAACATTGTGCCTTAAAAACGTCTACACGAATCTTAAAGAGCTGATTAATGACTCGAAAGCTCCTAAAAACAAATCACTTGCAACATTTAAACCTACTACCGTCATCAAATTGGAGATTGAAGAAGATGACCCTGAATGGAAGAGTGAATGGAAGGAGCTTAGAAAGCAGGGTGATTTATTTTCTCAGGATAAAGAACCAGAAATCCTAATACCCAAAATCCCATTTAAATTCTACTATCGATTCACAGATGATTCTGGAAAATCGAGTCGTCTGATGATAGAAGACTGGGAAATTGGTCAGCTTTATTGGAACTGCTTAAGAAGTGCCAATGGTGACAAAACCATAGCCCTTAGTAAGGTAAGAGAGCGATACGAAGAAGAATTCATTAATACAAAGGAGCTTTATTTCTTTTTAGGCACAACAAAACAATGGCATACAAGAAGAGCGACTAACCCATTCGTAATTATAGGTGTCTTTTACCCCAAGAAAGAATCTCAGATGAGACTCTTTTAACTACTTTACCACCTCCACAAATAACTCGCTTTAAAGAAGAAGCCTTGAGCGGTGTTGAGGTATTGATCATTCGGCACATAGTCGGTGCCATCCCAGCGAACTTTTTCGTAGACTGAGCCCCAGCCCAGGTGCACCACCGTACCCGGAATGTAAGTGAAGCTCACCAGAAAGTTCGGGCTAAGCACCTGACTCAAGCTGTTGTATTGGGCAATTCCACGGAAGAAGAGGTATTTGTTCATCTGGTAAATCAAACGGCCACGGGCAATATGGATATCATAGTATTTGGCATCGGTCGCTTTGCTGTAAAGCGACACAAAACGATGCGTGAAATCCATGCTGAATTTGTCTGAAGCCTGAACATTGAGTGTTGCCCCAATTCGTTTTCCGTAACCTTGTTCGGCTGTGGGATAGTAAACACCATTGTCCCAGTCGTAGTTAAGCCTAAAGTATATGCGTTTGGTTATTTGAGAACTGGCATTGAGTCCTATACTTCCGTCTTTAAACTCTTCTCCCAGATAGATTTCCGAAGAATGGTCGGCCGAAACGGCCAGGCGTGTATTGCGAGGCAAAACAGCCGCTAATTGAACAAACAACACATGCTCGTTGAGACCACTGGGTTTATCTTTAGTAAGCGAGGCATACACTACAGGGTCTATCCGCTGAATAAGCCCCTCGCCTTTGGGAAAGATTTTGGGCGATGCACTGGCCGTAATTCGGCTGATCCCTGTTCTTGTCACATATCCCACACCGGACTCAAAGTCCTGTCCAATGTCTAGCAAGCTCAACGAGCCATTGAAACTACGTGTGTTTTTATTGATGCCTATGTACACCGAGCCGGCATTGCGCAAGTGTCCGCCATCCAGAACAGCATTCGTCTCCGAATACAGGTAGTGTCCTGAAACCAGGTAAGCCTCTTTGAACCGATACTGACCATCGAAACCATAGACATTGTTGCTTCCGCCATTCTGCATTCTGGTGGTTCCCAGCAAGCCAATGTAGCTATCTTGGGTGAGTGATCGCATATAGCGCATAACGGCTACATCAGCCGTATTGTCACCAGTCCCGGGTATGTCAGGGTTCACCCTATCGTCCCGATCAACGGCATAAATGGTGGAGATAATGTTCTTATCACCAATTTTTCCGGTGAGCTTAGTGGCAAACTTAGGGGTTACGATAGACCTGGAGTTAACCGCCATTTGTATAGGTTGAAAGCCACCAGTTCCTGCAAAGTTGAAGTTTTCATTTCCTTCTAAAAAGAAGGGTCTTCTTTCGGGGTAGTTCACCGGAAAACGCTGGTTCACTTCAACCTGTTGAGCGTCTGATTCTACCTGGCTAAAGTCGGGGTTAATGGTGGCATCTAGCACCAATTCTGAGGTGATACCGATTTTAGCCGTAAGGCTGGGCTCAAAATTATCTTCCCGGTGGTATTCGCCATCCTCATGATTTCGATTTACTCCATAGGTTACGGCAGGCAATAGCTCCACAAGCTTGGCTTTTCTTACACCGTTGTATTGAATAGGGAGCATTTGAGTAAGAAATGCAAAGCCTTTGGCCGGATCGAGAGCTGGGTAGGTGCCCTGAGTTGAAAAACGGCTAATCCTTCTTTCAAAAATAACACCCATGTCTACTTTGCCGTCAACCGACTTATAGCGAATGCTCTTAAACGGAATTTTAGCCTCCACTACATAACCATCTTCCACAATCTTGGCTGCGCTGTAAAAGATTATGTCCAGGCCAATATCTTCTCGGCCGGCCGCAAAGCGCGTGTCCATCTGAATACCGCTTGGGTTCACATAAATGGCATAAAGCGATTGTCCACTGTTGAAGGAGTCGAGATTGATGCACACCCAATCATCGGCTGCAATTTTATCGCGGGCGGCAATAGATGTTTTTATCTCTTTGGGGTCGTCAAAACATTTAAAGGCAAAATAGAGGTTGTCTTCATCGTGAGCCATATAAGCAATGGTCTTATAGGGCATGTCTTTGCCAAAGTCGGGCACAAAGGTTTTATAACCCGTTAGCTGGGGACTTTTTTGCCAGATATCGTCATCGAGTACTCCATCGATGGTTGGAGGTATTTCGGCAAGAGTAGATAGTATGGGGCTCTGGGCATAAGAAAAAGCTAGCACCAGACAGAGCATTGGTGTTAAATAGTACCTGAGTTTCAACCTTGAAAAATTTGTAGCAAGTATACTACTTCTGGCTCACATATAAAGGTTGTTTGTCTTTTCGCAACTTTCGCCAAATTTCCCCAAGCCTGTGCCAGCCCATTGAATTAATCACTCTCCATCAAACCAGACCTTAAAGGCATTCACCTTCTCCCTGCTCACAATAATCTCCCGGTCAAAGTCGAGCTTAAGGATAATCTTAAGTCGGCTATTGGAGTACACCAATACATCTTTTATGGCATCTATCTCCACAATAAAGGTTCGGTTTACTCGAAAGAACTTCTTGGGGTCCAGCATTTCTTCCAGGGTCTCCAGTTTGTAGTCAATAATAAGCCTACGGCCTTCGTGGGTCACAATGTAGGCGTTTCGGCCTTCAGCATAAAAGAGGTCAATAGAGTCAGTAGTAATAGACTTTATATGCTCGCCAATCTTGACCATGAAACGGGTTTTATAGTCGCGTTTGCTTAGCATCTGAAGCGCACTTTGCAGGTCAATAACCGATTTGGCTTCAGCCTGTCCCTGTTCCTGAAGCCTGTTTTTGAGAGCCTTAAACTTCTCCAGACTTTCGCTGATGGCTTCAAACGAGAGGGGCTTGAGAAGGTAGTCTATACCATTGGCTTTAAAAGCATCTATGGCGTATTCGTTGTAGGCTGTGGTAAAAACCACCGGAATGTCCAGATTCACTTCTTTAAAAATATCGAAGCTAAGTCCATCGGTGAGTTGAATGTCCATAAAAAGTAAATCGGCTTCTCCGCCATTCTTCACCCAATCAGCAGCTTGTTTTACACTCATGGCTCGCCCTACCACTTCAATGCTTTCGTCATAGCGCTTTAGTAGTCGCTCTACTTTTTCGGCAGCAGGAATTTCGTCTTCAATGATAAATACCTTCATATACGATCGTTTAGGTCTAGCAAGGGTAGTTTTACAAATCCATTGCCATAGGCTTTAATTTCTATTACTGGTCTGTCTGAAAAAAAGGCAAAGGCTTCGTGTACTCTTTTGCAGCGTTTCTTGATAAACTTATTCTGACTCAGTCGCTGATTGTCTGTGTATTGGATCACCAAATAACCTTCTTCTCCGGCAGCGTCTATGGTTACATGCAAGGGTCTGTGCGTGTTAATAATGCTATTGTTCACAATACAGTCTAGCATAGTAGGCAAGGCGCTTGGCACCATTAGCTTTTCTGCATTTTGCTCTTTGTTGAGCAATTTGAATTGTAGCATCTCCGGGTAGCGCTCCTGAAAAAGATACATTAGGTTTTTAGCGGCTGCCAACTCCTCTTTTACCACCACCAGTTCGCGCTTTCGATTTTCCAAAATATACCGATATACCACAGCGAGCCGATCTACAAAATCTTCGGCCTTGTCTTGATTATAGTGCACCAGGCTTATGAGTGTTTCCAGGCTTTGAAAAAGCAGGTCGGGGTTTATCTCATTGTTGAATATCTCTAACTGATGTTCCAGATTTTGGCGCTTTAGATCTTCTTTTCGCAGCTCCGTCTCGTTTTTTTCAGACAGAAAATGGGTACTCAAAAAGAAGAGGGTAAAGAGTAGACCACTTATACCATACACCACCACCATTTTAAAAAGAGTGGCCTTAAAAAGAGAAAAATAAGACATGCCCTCCGAAAAACGGAAATAGCAATAGGCCGCCAAAAATACCAACGCGGCTCCTACGAGCAGGTTGGTCAATACAAGAGCGCCAATGGTTGTTGTTTTGAGCAGGTCTTCTCCGGCTTTCTTCTGAAATAAGAGAATTACCAAACGCAGCGATTCAGAAATGAGAAAGGCCAGGGCAACACACACCAACATTTCAATAGTAAACACGGTGTCGCCCAACTGCCCCAGACTATTGTTGAGCAACAGTATGAGCAGGTACATCATTGTACCGTATATGGGCGGAACCAATACGCGAAACAGCGGCTGATGTATGAGGTTCTTCTTCATGAGGCAAGCATGGGTAAGCGTACTTCAAAATGGTCTGAATCTTCTACCCGAATGGGCCTGTCGGTAAAAAAGGCATACCGGTTTTTAATATTCTCCAGCCCTACTTTGTGGCTGTCTGTTTGAGAAGGAGCCCCTGTCTTATTGTTCAACACAATGAGCTCTTCTTCATTCGCTCTAAGTTCTATGCGCAAGGGCTGATCACTGCTTACCACATTGTGTTTTACGGCATTTTCTACCAACAACTGAAGGGTGAGTGGAGGAATGGGCTTTTTATAAAAGGCCTGATCTACTTGAAAAACAACTGAAACGGCATCTCCAAACCGAATGGAAAGCAAATAGGCATAGTCTTTTAGGGCTTCCAGTTCTTCTTCTACATACACCTGCTGTACTTCACGGGTGTTGAGCACATAATTGAACGTTTCGGCCAGGTTACGAATAAAATTTTCGGCTATGTCCGGATCGCGATACACCAGAGAAGAGATGGTGTTCATACTATTGAACAGGTAATGTGGGCTGAGCTGGCTTTTGAGTGCCTCGAACTGCAGCTCTAACTGCTTGCGTTGCGAACGGAGCTTTTTTATTTGTCCTACGGTGTACTCGTTGTAACTAAAGCTGTTGAACTCTACCAGAGTAACCATAAAGAGGGTAAAGAAAGAGAGCACAATGAGTTTCAGTTCAATCTGCCTCACAAACATGTCTTCCGGAAACATGGTGTAGTAAATAAGACCGGACCAATTGGCCAGGGCTCCTAATATGAGCAGCACAGCTCCTAAAAACAGAAAGTCGAGCGCCAGCCCAGTTATAAAACGTCCCAGAACGTTGCTCTTCCAGGGAATTTGATGGTTGAGCCACCTATTGATCACTCCAATACCCGAGCCAATGCATACCGAAGCTACCAGAGTGAAGACGTACAGGTTCAGGTCGTTCACCAGATGTGGCAACCTGTTGTTTTCGGCATAGTGAAGATAAAACAAGAAGGCTATGCCAATAATTACAAAAAATATGAGGCGTAAGAAGCGCAACATAAATGCTGTTTCACTTAAGATATGAAAAAATGAGGGTGTATTTCAAAAGACCAATTTCGCTATGGGCTTTTTGGCTCTTTCAAAACACACCCTCCGGATAGAAAACACTAGTCGATGCAGCGTGCTACTTTACCATAATAGGTATCGGACCTAATGCTTCTGGCCACCGACCTGTATTGATTTTTTACTTCATTGTCTGACTCCCTCACCAGGTTGCAGGCATTTTTGAGCACTTCCGACTTGTAATAGTCAGAGTCTATACCATCGGCTACTTTCAAAAGCCCCATGAGGTTTTTCTTGTTCAGCGAACCGCGCATTACATCTTTTAGAATACCCACCTTGTAATGATCAGAGTCTATATCGGCCACTCTTTCTAACACAGCCGTGTACATGGCATCGTTCAGAGTCTTATCCTTTAAGAGTCGGGCCAGTATTTGGCTTGCATAATGGTCAGAGTCAATTTTGCCCACCGTTCTGAGTAATGACTCAAAGTATTTCTCCGAAACTTTATTGTTGGCAAAAAGATCGTTCAGAATCACTGTTCGGTAGTGGTCAGAGTCCATATACTCTATACGATTAATCACCGCCTCTATCACTTTATCGGGTACTTCTCTGGAGCGGATCATGGAGCGAAAGGTCTCCGTTACGTAATGATCTGAACCTATATTAGACATAGCATCCATAAGACTGTTAAAGGCCTGGTCTGAAAGGTTGGGGCGGCTTAGGGCTTCCTTTAAAACCTGAGTGGCATAATGATCTGAATCTATGTCGCCCGCCAACAATACCACCCGGTCTATGGTTTTGTCATTGAGGTCTTTTCTATCGAGCAAGCTCTTGATTACTCCGGTTTTGTAATGATCGGAGTCCATTCTTTTTACACTCAAAAGCACTTTTTCTAAAGAACTATCACTTAGATTTTCGCGTAATACACGCTCTAAAATACCGGCTATGTAATGGTCAGAATCCATACGCCCAAGAGCCGCTAAAAAGGCATTGGTGGCCTCTTCGTTCTTTAAAAACTTATTGGAATGGTCTTTAAAGAGTTCGGCCGTGTAGAAATCTGAACTTATTCTTCGGCTTATAAAATCGGCCACTCCTACCAGTTCCTTGTTGTTCAGGTTTTGCGATGTCAGCAGAGCATCGAGGTATATGCGCGATACATAGTCACTCCTAATATTGCTTACCTCCTGCAATACACCGTCCAGACCGCCTCGCTTGTAAAATCGCTCTACCCTGGCTTCGGCACCAATACCGGTTGTGCGAATAACTTCCAGCAACATAGTGGCCAGAAAATCCTGCGCCTCTTTGTTCCACTCCTGTCGGTTACGACCCACCCTATATTCATAGTTAATGGTGCCATCGGCATTGGGCTCGGCTAATATCTCACGCCTGTCGCCAAAGCTGGTTTTACGAATGAGGAGGTAACCACCTCGCGAAATGGACTTAATGGCCCGATCATCGTCTGTAAATTCTATTCTACCATCGTACTCTACATTGAACCTTCCCTGTGAGTTGGTATGGCTAACCTTATGAACACCTTTTTCTATTGAAATTGAAGTGGAGGTTTTTTCGTCTTGCGCTTTTAGTTGATGGGTGAAAGATAAGAGGGCCAATATGGCTACTGCCACTCCCATTACTAAACTTCTGATTTTCATTTTTTGAGTTTTCATCTTCTAACAATTTTTGGTCCCTTGAGGTGGGCAACCAACCTGCCTTTAGCATAGGGCAGACCCACCATTCGGGAACCATGAGTTTTTGACCTTTGGCAAACACCGCTCTTTTAGAACGGTATTGACATTACAATGATGAAAAGATTGTATGCAACAAAAAACCCAACTGAAATGAACTGTTGGGTTTTTGAACTGAACCGTGGAATAGCCCCCTTCGCCCTAAAAGGTGTCTCCTAAATTGTGGCTAAGGTCTGAAAAGTTATAAGGCTTACTCGTGTCTCAACGCCTTTACCGGATTGCTGCGAGCCGCCATATAGGTCTTAAAACTAATGGTGATAAAGGCGATAAGAAGGGCAACGACAGCAGCACTCAAAAAAGTAACGGGGCTTATATTTACCCTATAGGCAAATCCGCTCAACCAATTATTGAGTAAACTGTAGGCAGGGTAAGCGGCCATGATATTGGCCAGCAAAACCAGCAGCACAAACTCTTTGGAAAGTGCCACCATAATGGAACTAATGGAAGCTCCCAGTACCTTTCGCACCCCAATTTCTTTGGTGCGCTGCTCGGTAATAAACGAGGCAAGACCAAAGAGACCCATGCAGGCTATAACAATAGCCAATAGAGTAAAAAAGGTGATGGTTTTGCCCATGCTCATTTCGGTTTTGTACTGTGCGTCATATAGGCTATCCAGAAAGAAGTACTCAAAGGGAGCAGCGGGTTGAAGTTCGGTCCATTTGGCTTCCAGACGCTTTATCGTTTCCTGCACGCCATCAGTAGACAGCCTCACATTGAGGTAGGCCGCGTGGGAGGGCATTACATGAACCATCAGTGGCTCAACTTCGGTGTGCACCGATGCATAGTTGAAGTCTTTTATAACCCCCACAATCTGCCCTGCTTTTGGTTCAGGCAAACCATAGACATATTCAAACCTTCTACCCACCGGGTTTTCTTGCAACCCAAACTCTCGAATGGCAGCCTCGTTGAGTAAAAAACCCTGGGTTGCATCGGTAACCATCTCTTTAGAAAGGTCTCGGCCGGCTACAATCTGCAACCCATAAACCTCGGCCAGATCTTCATCACCAGACATTATGCGCATGCCACGAATGCCATTATCTTCTTGCTGGCTTTCGTTTCCGGCATCGGTTGTCACCAAGTCCGGAACCCTTACGGTCATTATGTGTACCCGCTCTCCGGGGATAACCGATGATGGCGCAGCCACCACCACCGAAGGGTCGGCCATGAACTCTTGTTTTATGGTTTCCAGATTATTCACCCTGCCTCGGCCGGGCAGCTTTAACACCAATACTTGCTCTTTGTTAAAACCCACATCCTTCTTTTCAATAAATCGAAGCTGTCGGTATATGGTGCTGGCACCAATGATAAGCAATATGGAGATGCCAAACTGAAGAATAACCAGCCCTCTGCGCAAGTATATACTAAAGCTATGCCCCTTGCCCGAAAGTACATTGGACTTGAGCGCTTTGAGCGGTTGAAAGTTGGAAAGAAACACAGAAGGGTATAAGCCCGACAAAAGACTCACCGCCCCATAGACTAACAATATGCTCAAAAGCAGCTCTCCGTTATTCAACAGGTTACCATCTATGCGCTTACCCGTAAAATCGTTGAAAGAGGGAATCAGTACCACTACGGCCATTAGGGCCAAAAGAGTAGCAATAAAGGTAAAGAAGAATGACTCGCTCAAAAACTGCCAAAACACCTGCGGCTTGCGAGCCCCCAGTACCTTGCGCATACCCACTTCTTTCGATCGTTTGGTAGAACGGGCCGTAGCCAGGTTCATATAGTTAAAGCTGGCTATAATAAGGATGAACACAGCCACTGTAGAAAAGATGAAGATATACTGAGCCTGACTATTGTTGTCCAGTTCCTTTTCAGCATGCCCATATAAGTGAATATCCGTTAGAGGCATGGTGCGTATACTCACGCTCAGACCCTCTATGGGGTTAATTTCTCCATTGGCATCGCGAATATTCATAATTTCCAGCACGTCTGCATCGAGCTTTGCTCTTAGGTTTTTGCTGGCCTCTTCATTGAGCGTTTTCACATAAGAATAGAAAGTAGAAGGCCCCCTGCCGTTTACAAACTGAGGGAACCTGCGTTGAAACTCTGAAAGAGGGATTAGTAAATCGAACCGAAAGTGTGAGTTATGCGGTATGTCCTGAATCACCGCAGAGACGGTAAAAGGAGTTGCTCCCCGCTTTATGATCTCACCAATAGGATCGGGGCGACCAAAATATTTTCTGGCGGTAGATTCGGTAAGTACGATGTTCCCTGGGTCATCGAGTGCTGTAGACAGGTCTCCAAAAAGAACGGGAAAAGTGAATACATCAAAGAAGGTAGAATCGGCATAGAACAAGTCCTTCTCGTTGTAAAAATTAACATCGGTACTGAAGGTCTCCGGTGTGTTGTTGTGGTAAATCCTCGTGGCCGACCGTATTTCAGGGTAGCGACTCACCACTTCCGGAATAAGAAACCCTTGTGTGGCTGCCCAGTGGTTTTCGTTTCCTTCGTATTGTGACCAATTTTCAAGACGATAAATTAGGTGTGCATCATCATGCATTTTATCAAAACTCCGCTCGTCTTGCACATAAAGAAAAATGAGCATGCTTGTACACAACCCAAGCGTAAGGCCAAAGATGTTGATGAAAGAGTAGCCCTTGTATTTGAACAAGTTTCTGAAGGCCACTTTAAAATAGCTCCTGATCATGATTTTGTGTTTTTGAACCCAATAGTTTGCCTCAACATGCAAAAATGAGTCAATGATCAATAGCCGTTTTATCTGAACAAGAAGTCCAAAATTGCTTTTTATGCGGTTTACAACAGAAATATCGGGTTTAACCAACCCATTTACATCCCTTGCCTTCAGAATTTACTCATAGCGCATAGACTGCACCGGGTTGGCCAAAGCAGCCTTTGCCGTTTGCAAACCAATGGCCATAAGGGCCACAAACAAGGTGCCGACCAATGCCACCAAAAACACTAACGGCCCTAGATGAATACGATAAGCAAAATCGGCCAACCAATTGTTGAGTAAGACCACTGCCACGGGAATGGTCAGCACAAAGGCCAAGCCAATGAGCAGGGCAAACCGCTTAGACAATAAGCCGATAATAGACATTACAGTGGCCCCTAAAACTTTTCTAATGCCTATTTCTTTGGTTCGCTGGGCTGTAATAAGAGAAGAAAGGCCTAGCAGTCCCATGGTGGCTATAATTATGGCTACCATAGAAAAAGTACTTATGGCACCCGTAAGTCGTTCTTCAGCCTCATAGAGTTGTTGAAAGCGCTGGTCTACAAAATAATAATCAAAAGGTACAGAAGGTAGCGCCAGTTCCCATTGCTCTTTGGCCAGGCTAAGCGCATCGGCCGTACGGCCGGCAGCCACCCGAGCTACCGTAAAGGAATGCACTGCATTTTCCGGAGGACGATAAAAATGAATAATGGGGGCTACTTCATTAGCCAGTGATTCAAAATTATAGTCATCTACCACTCCAATTACCTGAACTTTTCGATTACCAAAATTGAGATATTTGCCTTCTATGTCTTCCCAACCAAAGGCTTGCAGAGCCGCCTTGTTTACGATAGCCGCTTCGCTACGGTCTTGCTCACTGTTGGGTAAAAAATCCCGCCCTTTTAGGAGCTCTATCCTTAGGCTGGAGAAAAAATCATGATCTACAAACGTAAACCGCATCCTCAATCGCTGCTCTGCAGTAAAGCCATCGGGCACCACAAAGGTGAAACGCCCCGGAAAATTACCGGGAATCGAAGAGGTGGCTGTTAACGAAGTCACTGAGGTATGACTTTTAAGCGCATTGCGCAAACCGCTCAGTTGGTTTATACCTTGCTCCTCGCTCGGAAAATCGTCTACTCTAATGGGTAACACCAGCAAATTCTCCTTGTCGAAAGCCATGTCTTTGTTTTTCATGAAATCTACCTGCCGCCCAATAACTAGCGTGCCGACTATGAGCAGGGTAGAAAACATAAACTGAAGCACCACCAGGGCGTTTCGAATAAACTTACCAACACCGTTGGTCTTTAGCACCTTGCCTTTTAATGTATCCACACTTTTGAGAGAGGTGATATAGAAAGCAGGGTAAAGCCCTGAAGCCAAACCAATGAGTAACCCGACTGCTAAAATAGCCAGCATATTCCCCGGATCCTGCCAAAAATCGGTGGCCAGACCAATATTATAATATGTGTTGAACCGGGGTAAAAGTGCCACGGCCAGTACCAATCCCAATACGAGTGAAATAAATGTAATGGTTAGCGACTCTGTGAGGTATTGAATAACCAGTTGGGGTTTTACGGCCCCCAACACCTTGCGCATACCGGCTTCGCGTGCTCTTTCCATTGAGCGAGCCGTGGCCAGGTTCATAAAGTTTATAGCCGCAATGAGCAAAATACCTATGGCCACAATCAGCAAGATGTAGGCATACTGCCGATTGTCATTGAATCGGTCATACACATCTAGTAGGTTAAGGAGCTTAAAGTTGGTATTCTCGGCAGTTTGAGCATCCCATATCTTAGCAATAAAGTCCTCAAAACTCGCCTCGAGTTCAGCCACATCGGTGTCGGGTTTCAACAGCACATAAGACTCCAGAAACGAACTGCCCCAGTTTCCTGCTATTCCTTCAAACTCCGGGTGGCTCTGTACCGGCACAATCAGGTTAGGCTGTAAGTAGGAATTATAGGGTACCTCCTCTAAAATTCCGGTAACAATGTATTGATTATCCAGAGAAGGAACCATAATGGTTTTACCCATAGCATTTTCTCCGGGAAAAAGTCGCTCAGCCAGCGCCTGGCTCACCACTGCCTTATTGAGCCCGGAAAGTACTGTTTGGCGATTGCCCTCCTTCAGCTTAAAATCAAACAGCTCAAAATAACTGCGGTCTGTTAAAGTAGCCGGTTCGTTGAAGCGCTCTCCATTCACTTCTACCCACAGCCCCTGGTTAATAACCCGCGCTCCGTTCACAACCTGAGCATAGTCTTCCTTTAAAGCCTCCCAGGTTGGTGCCCAGGTATCGAAAGTTTCTTGAGTACCGGTGGGGGTAATCCGCTCTTTGTAAACCATGTAAATGTTCTCTGCCTGGGAATGAACACGATCATACGTGAGCTCACTTTTTGCATAAAGCAAAATGAGTAAAGCAGCACACAGGCCCACGGTAAGACCAAAAATATTGATGAAAGAGTAGCCTTTGTGGCGGATGAGGCTTCGAGTAGCCACCTTAAAGTAGTTTCTGAACATGACCGGTTTTGTTTGAGTTTGACCACTTAATGTAAGTAATTACATACTTTCTGCCTTGTGAGACTCCCTCAGTTGTTCTATGGTTACAGTCAAATATCAATTGCCTGTAGTGAACCGATTACTTCACCGGTATTGTCTGAAGCCACCGAAAGCTGTAATTTGACAACAAAACCTTAGCCCATGAAAATCATTGCCCGACTTTCTGCCATGTTTCTGCTCCTGGCCGTTGTGCTTGCCTGTGGAAACAACTCAACCTCCGATAATGAAAAACCTTATGGAAACCCTCCGGCTGAAGGCTTTAACATGGAAGGCTCCGATGCACGAGCCATTACCATTGCCGATGAAGTAATGGAAGCCATGGGTGGAAGAAAAGCCTGGGATAATACCAGGCACATCGCCTGGAAGTTTTTTGGTCGCGATGCACTGGTCTGGGATAAATGGACAGGCAATGTTCGAATAGACAGACCCAATGGCATGACGCTCATTAGCAACATTAATGACGAAACCGGACGAGCCTTTATGAATGGTCGGGAAATAACCGATGCCGACTCTGTGGCCAACCTGATGCAAACCGCCAAGAGCATCTGGATCAACCATTCTTACTGGTTGGTAATGCCTTATAAGTTGAAAGATTCTGGAGTGACACTGAAATATGTGGGCGAAGAAGCCACGCAAGATGGCCGACCTGCGGACAAGCTGAACCTGACCTTTGAAAGCGTTGGCCGTACCCCACAAAACATGTACTACGTGTGGGTAGACAAAGAAAGTAAGCTGGTGACTCAGTGGGCCTACTATTCGACAGCCGACAATGAAGAGCCAGGTTTTATTAATCCCTGGAAAGACTATAAAAAACACGGAGAAATAATGCTTTCCAGTAGCCGGGGAGAAAGAGGCATGGAAGATATTATGGTCTTCGATGAATTACCTGCCTCCGTATTTACCTCTCCTGAAAAGCCGGATCTTCAAGCCCTGAAACAATAAGATTAGAACGTCATCCTGAACTTGTTTCAGGATCATTTTTATTCTATATCTATGGTGATGATTAGACGCTGTAACAAGTTCAGCATGACCTAAAATGTAGATTTCTGCCCACGCAGCAATGACATAAAATATATTTTATTAGACCTATGAAATACTTCGCTCTGCTATTCATCAGCCTTTTCGTTTTCTCCTGTTCACAAAAAGCCGATAAAAAAGAAACCTCCCAGCAAAAGCCTGAGCCTTGTTGGCAAGCCCAGGAGTCTGGAGTCAATGCAGGACTTCGCGGACTCTCCGCTGTGTCTGATCAGGTGGCTTGGGCCAGTGGCAGCGGGGGCACCGTTATCAAAACCACCGATGGTGGAGCCACATGGCAAAACGTATCTATTCCCGGCACCGACACCCTTCAGTTTAGAGACATTGAGGCCTTCGATGCCAACACAGCCATTGTGCTGAGTGCTGGCTTACCTGCCGTTATCTATAAAACCACTGATGGCGGTCAGAACTGGGAGCAGAAGTATTTCAGCATGGTGGAAGGCACCTTCTACGATGCCATGGACTTTTGGAATGAAAAGGAGGGCATTGCTTTTGGAGATGCCATTAATGGAAGACTATTGATTCTCAAAACTACCGATGGTGGAGAAACCTGGAACGAACTGCCCTTTGAGCAAAGACCACAGGCGCTGGAAGGCCAAGGAGGCTTTGCCGCCAGCGGTACCTGCCTGAGAACGGTAGGTGAAAGCCAGGTTTACATTGGCTTGGGGGGCCAAGAAGCCAGTCTGTTCTACTCCTTCGACAAAGGGGAAACCTGGCAAAAAACAGTTACCCCTATTCAGTCGGGAGAGCCTACCGAAGGCATTTTCTCTATAGACTTTAAGAATGAAATGGAAGGCCTAATGGTGGGTGGAGACTATCGGGGTGACTCTCTCACCAAAATCAACGCGGCCTATACCACCGATGGTGGCAAAAGCTGGTTCCCGGTAATGGCCGGTATGAAACCCAAAGGTTATCGTTCTGGGGTTGCCTTATGGAAAAACTATGTGTTTGCCGTTGGCCGCGAGTCCTGCGACTACTACCGCGAGGGAGATAAAGCCTACACTCTTATGGAAGGGCAATACTATGCCGTAGGTGTATCACTCGATGGAGAAGCGGTATGGGCAAGTGGACCTGGAGGAGCGGTGGGAAAGTTGGGGTTTAAGGACAATAGTATTAGGTATTGAGACTGGCGCTCGGTCTGTTTGGTCATTGCAAACGAAGCATAGCGAAGTACGGCAATCTCCATATTTTATAATTAGTATGTGTTCAAAATGCTTCAAGGAAAAACTTATAGAACTCAAAGAAAAGGGCTTCGATATCAAAGAATGTAAGACAAACTACCTTCTTTACTGGAAGGCCGAAAACTCTGACCAAGAAGTGAAGATTATACTGCCAGAAATATATTTAGAGAAAAATGATTGAGCATCTCCTTCTATGTGGGAACGATGCTGATTAATCGGTACTACTGGTCTGACCACTTCGAGTGGTCAGGCCAGTTAAAGGACATAAAAAAAACCCGAAGGGTAACTACTCCTTCGGGTCCTAAACAAATAAACTACTAACTGTATGAAGAGAACTACTGACTAGCTCTCGATTTTTACTTTCAATTTCTTATCCAATTATCATACCAAATCGCCTCTGCATACCCTACTTCTTCGATGCTTATTAACGCAAAAAGTAAATCTGAGTGTTCCATTTTAACCTTCTTTAACCAATTGCTATAGACTCAGTATAGACAAAGGCCAGAGTAATGGGGCTTTTCATTGCAAAAGTAGATTTATCTTATCACCTTGAACGAAAGTGTTAGTTAAAAAATTGTTATGCTTAAGTTTGCTCTGCGTGTACTCTGGAAAAATCGTCTGTTTAGCTTTTTAAACATTGTGGGCCTCACTTTTGGTCTTTCGGCCAGTATTTGGTTGCTCCTGTTTCTTAGCCATGAACTAACCTACGATCAGCATTTTACTCATCACCAAAGAGTATACCGCGTAAGTCATGTGCTCTCCGCGCCCGGGGTTGAATTCAACACCGCCTTTTCGGCTCCCGAACTACCGGAGAAAATGATGGAAGAACTCCCGGGAATAGAAAATTTTTCTCGATTTGGCTTTGTTGGAAGAGGAGAGATTCAGCACAATAACCAGGTTTTTCGGCAAGAACGCATGTACTATACCGATCCCTCTGTATTTGATGTGTTCGACCTGAAATTAATGGCTGGCCATGCCAAAACAGCCTTAAAAAACCCGGGCAGCGTGGTTATTTCTAAAACCGTCAACGACAAGCTGTTTGGCAACGATATGGGTCTAAACCGAACCATAACTATCGATGGTCAAAAACTGAACATAACAGGAGTTTATGCCAACCTCCCCAAAAACACTCACTTTGCATTCGATGTGCTGATTTCCGGGGTACGCTCCAGAGAATTCGCCATGCAAAACGGTACTTTCAATTCTGAGGCCCTTTGGAATGCGGAGTGCATAACCTATCTGTTGCTGCAAGAAGGCACCACCAAAGAAGATATTCTAAGCAAGTTTGGCCCCTTTAACGAAAAGTACTACATGCCTTTTGGCAATCAGATCAACGGCAAACATAGGCTGCGGCTGCAAGCACTGGCCGATATTCATTATGATGCAGAGACAATAGACGATGATTTTGCCAAAGGCAACCCCGCCAACCTATTGGTGTTTTCCATGGTAGGGTTAGCCATTTTACTCTTAGCCTGCATTAATTACATCAACCTTTCTACGGCCAGAGCAGGCCTAAGAGCCAAAGAAATTGGTATTCGCAAAGTATTGGGAACTCATGCTACTCGTTTGAGAACCTCCCTGCTGGTAGAATCGCTGGTGCAGGCATTTTTTGCCTATTTGCTCTCGCTGCTGCTTGTTTGGTTGCTCATAGAGCACTCTCCGCTCCAATCGTGGTTGGGGGTAAACTTCAACTTCAACCTGTTCAATAATCCTTCCCTGCTGGCAGGCACCTTATTGGTAGTGGCCGTCACGGGCCTTGTAGCAGGCCTCTACCCAGCCTTTTACCTATCCGCCATAAAACCGGTTAGCGCGCTTAAAGGCACCTGGTCTTCCGGCAAAAAAGGCCAGCTAATGAGGCAGGGACTGGTGCTATTCCAATTTGTAATTTCAATAGGAGTGCTACTCTCTACCTTACTCATGAAAGATCAGATTGCCTTTTTACAAAACAAAGACATGGGTTTTGAGAAAGACCAAATATTACTCATTACCACTGCCGACTCGGTAACCCAGAGCAAGTACACCTCCATGAAAAATGCGCTTGAAACTTTTCCGGTAATTGAAAAGGTAACCTCCTCTGATTTTTTACCCGGTACCAACATTGGCCAGATTGTGTTTAAAGCCGAAATGGATGGAGAAATGAAACAGATAGAATTTAAGTACCTGCACGGTGGCGCAGACTACCTTGAAACTCTAGGAATTCCTTTGGCTGAAGGTGAGTTTTTCTCGCCAAACGAAACACGGGGCAACGCTAAGTTTGTCATTAACCAAACTGCTGCCAAGGCCATTGGTTGGCAAGAACCATTGGGTAAAAAAATGGGCTTCTTTCATCAGGAACAACCAGGCCATGTAATAGGCGTGGTACGCGACTTTAATCACTTCTCGTTGCACAACCCTATTGAGCCGCTGGTCTTTGTTTTTAACCCCAACCCCGGGCAGCATCTCATTGTGCGATTCAACCAGAACAATGCAGGCGAAGCGCTGGCTGCTGCTCAACAGGTATGGAACGAACAACTGCCCAATTATCCCTTCGAATACAGTTTTTTTAATGACCGCCTGAATGAGCAATACGAGGCCGACAAAACTCAAAGCCAGCTTATTGGATTTATGACCATTCTCTGTGCGGCTATCTCCATTATTGGATTAATAGGTCTCACCAGTTTTACCATCGACCAACGCAGAAAGGAAATTGGCATACGGAAAGTACTAGGTGCCATGTCGGGTCAAATAGTGACCATAATGTACAGTGGTACATTCAAACTAATACTGCTTGCCAGCCTCATTGCAACTCCTTTGGCCTATTGGGGCATAAACCGATGGAGCCAAAATTTTATTTATCAAAGCCAACTGAACATTGGCCTTCTGTTGACCGGACTGGCCGTGGCCCTGTGCACTTCCTTTGTTTTAGTAGCCGCAATTGTTATGAATTCGGCCTTAAAAAATCCGGTAAAGACATTGCGACAGGAGTAATTTTGCAATTGTTATGCTGTTGCACCGAAATGATGCCTAGATTTGAATCATGAAAAGGCTGTTTGCCATTTTTTCTTTTCTGCTACTTGTTCTAAGCCTGGTTCCCTGCCCCGATGAGGTGCTGGTTTCTCCTGACTTTAATGAGGGAGTAGTGGCCAGTGCAACCGACTTCCCTATAGAAAACGGAGAAGAAGAGGAGTGCCCTCCCTTCTGTTGCTGTGCCTGCTGCAAAGTACCTCTCATTCGGTTGGCCGACAGTGTGGACGAAGCAGAAAGACGCAACCAGTCCCCTCAAATATTGCCAGGAGTAATGCCCATTAAGGGTGTTATCAACGAAATCTGGCAACCCCCGCAAGTTTAATTGCTCATTTACCAAAGCGGAGGCCACGCTATTCATTGCACTCCCTCAAAAGGAGTGCAGGGTAACTCTGCTCAATTCTTACATTTTAAAAAAGCAATTAAAACTATCTCATGAATACAAGAAAAGCATTGATAGCCCTTTGCGGTATGCTTGCGAGCGTACTGTCTTGGGCACAAAACTCATTATCGTTCAGAATTCTGGATGCCGACCATAACGAACCGCTCATTGGAGCTACTGTTTATGCCGGCCCCAACAAGGGTGCTATTGCCGATATAAACGGTGAGGCCACTTTGACAAACCTGCCCAATGGCACCATAAAACTCAGGTTTTCCTTTGTGGGCTATGAAACACAAACCCTTAGTTTCTCCATTCCTTATACTGGGGAACAACCCATACGCATATTAATGGAGCACCATGAAGAGGAAATGGAAGAAATGGTGGTAACTGCCACCCGTACCAGCCGAAGCATAGAAGACATTCCTACTCGCATAGAGTTTTTGGGTATGGAAGAACTTCAGGAAAAAGCAGTTATGCGGTCGGCCAATATTGCCATGCTGCTTCGCGAAAGCACCGGCATACAAATGCAGGTTACTTCTCCGAGTTCGGCCAACCAGAGCATCAGAATTCAGGGACTAGACGGAAGGTACACCCAACTTATGAAAGATGGATTTCCACTTTACAGTGGGTTTTCGGGAGGCCTGAGCATTATGCAAATTCCTCCACTGGATCTGCGTCAGGTGGAAGTAATTAAAGGCAGTAATTCTACACTCTATGGTGGTGGAGCCATTGCCGGTTTGGTTAACCTGGTGAGTATTAGACCAGAGGCCGAAGCCCTAACAAAAATTATGATGGATCAGACTTCTGCTGGCGGAACCACACTGAATGCCTTTCATGCCTCAGAAGATGGCCGATGGTCATATACCCTTTTTGGTTCGGCACATAGACAAACGGCTTATGACGCGAATGACGATAACTTCTCTGACCTGCCGGAAACCAGAAGCATCACCCTTAACCCAACGCTTTTCTTTAAGCCTTCAGAAACCGATGAGTTCAGATTAGCACTGAACGGTACCTTTGAAGATCGCTGGGGAGGAAACCTCACCGCAGTAGACAATCGTGAGCCAAGTGCTCAAAACTATCTGCAAGAGAATGAATCGAGAAGAATGTCTTACCAATTGAGTTATACCAAAACCTGGGACGAAAACAGGAGACTATCCATTAAAAATAGTTTACTGCATTTCGACAGGGGCATTCATCAGTATCAGTATGGCTTTGATGGTGAGCAAATTGCCACTTTTAGCGAGGCAACATACTCGTTTGGCCAATCAAGAAGTAGCTGGCTGGTTGGTATGAACATCTATTCCGATCGGTTCAACGAAAGCCATGCAAATAACAATGACAGAAGCTACAGTCAGTTCACAGCCGGTGTCTTTGTTCAACAAAACACACAGCTGAGTGATTTTTGGTCGCTGGAAACGGGATTAAGGTTGGATCAGAGCAAAAATTACGGGCTGCAGACTTTGCCCAGGCTTTCGCTAATGTACAAAGCGCACCCTAAACTCACCTTTAGAGCGGGCGGTGGACTTGGCTACAAGCTTCCAAGCATTTTCACGGAGGATACAGAAAGGCTTTCTTTTCAAGGCCTGGAGTCCTTCAACCTGAATAATCTGGATGCGGAACAGTCGTATGGCGGAAACTTCGACATCAACTACAAAACGGCCATTGGAAACGAGTGGACTTTCAGCGTAAACCAACTTTTCTATTATACCCAATTGAATAATCCTGTGGTTCTTTCGGGGCCAAGTATTGAGGGCACTTACACATTCCAGAATGCTAATGGCAACCTAAGTTCCAAAGGGCTTGAAACGAATCTGAAGCTTACTTATCAAGACTTTAAGCTCTTTGTGAATTATGCACTCATAGACACGGAATTGGGTTACAATGCCGATTTGCAAAAACCGCTAACTGCCAAGCATAATATTGGTGCTGTGCTGGTTTATGAGGAGCATGAAAAATGGAGAATTGGGCTGGAAAGCTATTATACAGGAAAACAGTTCAGAAGCGACTATTCCCAAACGGATGATTATTGGATTGTAGGTTTTATGGCCCTAAGGAAGTTTGAGCGCATTAGCCTTTACCTTAACTTTGAGAACTTCTCCGATACAAGACAATCCAGATTTGAGAACATCAACCTCTCTAACAGTATGAATCCCGAAGCCCTTGAGGTATGGGCTCCTATGGACGGTTTTATTGTGAATGGGGGAATTATCCTGGAGTTTTAGGTAAGTAGAACGGTGATCAGGAAATCAGTATATCAGGAAAAACTCCCTGATATGCTGATTACTCCGGCACCCTCAGTGTCTCCGGCACGGGACGCTGAGGATTGACCTGGGAAAGAGCGATATCCCGTCAAGGAAGCACCTCAGAAGCTTCAGAACAGTATATATTAATCGGTGTGGACACCGATTGTGGCCGTAGATCGGTAGAACGGTTTTAGGAAATCAGTATATCAGGAAAAACTCCCTGATATGCTGATTACTCCGGCACCCTCAGTGTCTCCGGCACGGGACGCTGAGGACTGATCTGGGAAAGAGCGATATCCAGTCAGGGAAGCACCTCAGAAGCTTCAGAACAGTATCTATCAATCGGTGTGGACACCGATTGTGGCCGGCAATAACAAAAAATAAGGCTCATGATTGAACATGGGCCTTATTCGTTTTATCTCCTCTCAATAATACTTCTATGCGAGAGTCTCTGCTTGGGTTGAGTCAATCTCTGGAGCCGATACCCGTTTAACTCATTTCTGATCCCTACTTTTTTCCTTTAAGCTTCATCGATTCTGCCAATTTCACAGCTTCGTAGGCATTGATGATACCTCCTGAAACAGAAAGGCTAGAGAACTTCACTTCTTCGCCAGTGCCGGGCTGATTCACCTTAACATCGATGCCTCTAACCGATTTCATCAGTATGTCTTTCACCTGTTCTGCCCTAAGCTCAGGGAAGTATGAAAGCAGAAGGGCTGCTACTCCTGTGGTTACAGGAGCCGCCATGCTGGTGCCCTGAGCATCCTGATATTCGTTTCCGGGGGCAAGGGAGTAAATGGCTACACCAGGAGCAAAAACGTCTACAGTTTTCTTACCATAGTTAGAAAATACTCCCACATAATTGTTTTCAGAACCCCATGATGACGCTCCTACTTCAATCCAGTTGGGCCAGTCTTTCTTTCGGCCAAATTTGTCGTTGGGGTAGTTATTGGCTTCATCAATATTTTCAGCCGAGTTTCCGGCTGCATGAATAAGCAATACGCCTTTCTTAGCGGCATATTCAATGGCCTCAAATACATATTCAGAATTAGGAGAGTAGCTTTTTCCAAAGCTCATGTTCACAATTTGGGCCCCATTGTCTACGGCATAGCGAATGGCGTTGGCCACATCTTTGTCTCTTTCGTCTCCATCGGGTACAGCCCTAATGGCCATAATCTCCACATTGTCGGCTACACCGTCAATACCAATGCCGTTACCCCGAACAGCCGCGATTATGCCACTTACATGGGTGCCATGAAAGTTATCGGTTCCTTTACCAATTACATCATTGTTGCCATAGCCAACTTCATCGAGCTTAGTGGGATCGTCTCCCACAATTTCTCGGGGGTCAAAGTCAAGGCTGTAGGCAAATTTGGTGTCTTCACTGGCTCGTTCAATGTCCTGGTCTATAAGGTAAATAAGCGTATCTACAGACAGCGAGCTGTCGGTCATACCATAAATCTGTGAGAGCACTTCTTTACCTCTGGAAATCACCTGGTCCGTAGAGTTAATCTTGCTCAGGTCTTCAAAGGTTATTTCATCATCGAGCAAATAGGCTTCAAAAAGCTTGTTGTAGCGTTTTAACTGGCTATTCACACTATTCATAATGAGCACCTGTTGGTTAGACTCGTTGTAGGTTTTTTCGAAGTCAGCCTTAATCTTTTGCCAGTATTCAAACTCTTCTTTCTGGGATTTGGCTATGTCTTCGGCCGATTTGCCCTCGTATTTTTCCTTCAGTCTTTTA
This sequence comes from Roseivirga sp. UBA838, assembly GCF_002296035.1. Taxonomy (NCBI): domain Bacteria; kingdom Pseudomonadati; phylum Bacteroidota; class Cytophagia; order Cytophagales; family Roseivirgaceae; genus Roseivirga; species Roseivirga sp. UBA838. Next base: position 178,700 of record NZ_DBHC01000010.1, on the reverse strand, counting down.
TATTCTCGGGTAAGTTCATAGGTATCTTTTCCCACATTCCGGCCGTCTTTTCCTCCAATAAAATTCCAGCCGTGAATGTCGTCTACAAAACCGTTATTATCATCATCAATACCATTGCCGGGAATCTCATCTTCATTAGTCCACACTACATCGCGCAGGTCTTCATGTTCAATGTCTATGCCCGAGTCTATAACGGCCACCAACACTTTTTTACTCTTTCGCCCCTTTAAATATTCCAGGGCCTTTTCTGTACTCACACCATTGACAGAGTCTTTTACCGGATCTAGATTGAACCAGTTTTTAGGTGGTGTGTTTTGTGCGTTTAGTGCAAATGCTGCCAGAAAAAGCAGCGCGAAAATCAACTTCTTCATATACTTAATTAATCGTTTCAATAGTTAATCATTACAAACTTACATGCTCCCGGGCACTCTATTCTATTCTCCCGTGCATTTCTCGGCAAATCAACCAATACTACTGGTACTCAAACTTACCGGTAACGGAGTTCTTCCGCACTCTGTTGGCTGGAAAAACTAATCCATTCATGGCAATAAACGTGCCTTGCTCTAAGGTATTGAGCGAACCAATAGCCACGCCAATGTTAAATGCGGCATCTGAATTGGCAAATCGCTCTGGTCTGTAAGCACCGGTAAGGACAATGGTTTTTCCCTGAACATTGCTCAGAAAGCTGGCCGTTTCGGGCATGGTGTCCGAGCCATGGGTAATCAGAATTTTTGTGGCCTCGGCCGAAATAATCGTTTTGCGCAACAATTTCCGGTCGGCTTCTGTGATATCCAGAGAGTCTTTCTTCATTAGCTCTATGCACTCATATTCAAACCCGGGCGCTACTTGCTCCAATACGCGCAAGACGGCCGGTTGATCAATTTCAAAAGCATATCCGTTAGTCGTTTTCGGATAGTCTTTGTCTATTGTTCCTCCGGTTTGGATAATGAGAATCTTCACGCATGGAAGATAAGCATAAAGTGCTTACTGGAGGCAACTCTTCTGTCGATTAAGCTTATGAATTGGCAGCCCCCTCCTTTACGCAACGAGGCTTTCGTTAAAGCATCTTGTCTAGTATTTGAAGCAAGGCAAAATGGTGTCTCTTCTGGTGCGTTTCACAATTTTGCCAAAGTTAAGCGTAAGCGAAAATTCATGAGCACCTCCTGTTGAACCGGCCAGGCGCGAAACAGTGAAGTCATAGCTATAGCCAAAAGACATATTACTATTAAGCTCCAACCCCACAAGAGCAATAATGGATTCGTTCTTAAACACTTTGTTTACACTCTGAATAGGAATGCCCCTATACCAACCACCAATCACAAGGGGTTGAAAGTAGAGCTGAACACCCATGTCGAGCTGATTGAACCCTCCTTGCTTTTTGTAGTTTAGGGCCAGCGTGGCCGATCGCTCCTGAAACTGATAGGCCACTGTTCGAAGCCTTTTCCCTTTAGCAAACATAATCTTGTAGCCTGCATGAAGCGAGTACTTTCTGGCAAGTCGGCTCTCCTGATCGATGAACGATTGGTTGGGCTCATTGATGTGGTGGGTGGAAAAGCCCAGCCAGGCCAGATTGGTATAGAGCAACGCTCCGGCCGATGCACTAAGGAAGTTGACATTGGCTCCTTTTTCAAACACCTCTCCGCTTGGCCCCACTACTTGCCCATTTACAATGTCGATTTGGTTGCCAAATACCAACTCTTCAAAATTGATGTTCTTTTGAAAATAGCTCAATTGAACTCCGGTACGAAGCACCAGACCGGAAGCTACTTGCATTTTGTAGGAATATAAGCCTCCAATTTCGGTGGACTTAAAATCGAGAAAGCCTTCTTTATGTTCAGTAACAATAAGACCTATACCACTTTCCGCAGCTTTGGAAAAGTAGTCGGCATAGGCCGAAATAGTGGTGAACGTGTGGGTGAGCGAAGGCCACTGATTTCGATAGTTAACACCCACACGCCCCCGGTCTGTGGAACCAGTTAGTGCCGGATTTAAATAAAGGGGTGACGCATAGAACTGAGAAAACTGTGGGTCTTGTGCCTGCAGTTGAGGCTTTGGCCAGCCAAGTATAATTATCCATACAATTAGAAAAGCTCTTTGCATATACTCACTATTTAATGAGAGCAAAAATGCCCTCGCGCTCTACCGGAAGCCCGTTAAAACTCACCCCTATTATTTTGTATACATAGTTTCCATTTTCGGCTTGCCGACCATTAATGGTGCCATCCCAGCCCTTGGTTTCAATGTCATCAGTACTAAAGATCACCTCTCCCCATGTGTTATAGATAATCAGGCGGGCCTTGGTCATGCCCAGCATTCTTGGCCTAAAGAAGTCGTTGTTTCCATCTCCATTGGGAGTAAAGGCATTAGGAATTATTATTCTGTAACCCTCCGTAATCTTCAGCAGTGTGGTTTTTTCTGTCTGGCAACCGGTCCGGTCGGTCACTGTGAGTTTTACGGTGTAGGTGCCTGGCGCATCGTAAGTATGAATGGGATCTATTTCGTCCGAATCGAAGCCATCGCCAAAATCCCAGTACCAATCAATTACCTCGCCTTCCGAAAGATCGAAGAAGCTTACCGGATCGTTTACGGCCAGATCGCCCGTTTTATCTATAGATTCTGCTTTGTATTCAAAGTCGGCAAGACCAAGCTCTGGCACATCAATATCTATGGCATTTTGCTGGAAACAGCCCCGGCCATCATAAACTTCAATGGTCAGTCTGCCCGGTTCGGTCATTAGCACTTCATCGTTGGTACTATTTCCACGAGACCATTCGTAGCGGTAATTCCCTACGCCTCCTTTAACCTTGGCCTTTACCAGCAGGCCTGCTACACGGTTCTGACAATCGATGTATGGTTCGGTACTAAAACCAATTTGCAAAGGCTCCGGCTGCAATACGGTATAAGTACCCTGAGCCTCACATCCGTTACGGTCTTTTACTGTAACCACGTAGGTTCCGGGGAATACATCGGTAATTTCAGAACTCCGCTCTCCGTTGGACCAATGATAGGTGTATGGCCCCGTGCCACCTGAAACAATTACGTTTACCCTGCCACTCTGCGGGTCGTTGCAACGGGTAGCATCTTCAATGTAGGCATCCAGCGTGAGGGCTAGCGGCTCAATAATGTTAAAGGTTTGTTGAATGGTACAGCCTTTCTCATCGGTTACCAACACATTGTACTGACCGGGCCCAAGGTCGCTTATGGTTTCGGAAGAATGCCCTGTGCTCCAGCGAATGGCTAGTGGTTCTATACCGCCTTCAATATTGAGCGAAATGGACGCATCGTTTGCCCCCAGGCAGCTAATTTCCTTAACCTCCGGTTGAATTCGGAAGAGCGCAGGATCGGCCAGGGTATAATTGCCCTGCACCTGACAGCCATTGGCATCCGTAACCAATACAGTGTAATCTCCGGAGCTTATGCCCAACAGGTTTTTGGTAGTGGCTCCGGTAGACCATTGATAAGAGTAAGGCTCCACTCCTCCTTTAATGTTGAGTACAATGCTGCCATTTCTGTCGTCATAGCACTGGCTTTCGTTTACAATGGCATCTTCCAGCGAAAGCTCTTCCGGTTCCGTAATGCTAAAAACGCGCTCCTGAACGCAACCATTCTCATCGCGTACCCTCACCGTATAATCGCCTACTTTGAGATTTTCTATCGAAGAAGTGGTGGCTCCCGTACTCCAAATAAAACTATACAAGCCAGTACCTCCCTCTACATCGATTACTATGCGTCCGTCATTGTCTCCCTTACAGTTTAGGTTAAACTTGCCTTGGGCTTTGATGGTGATGGGCTTGTCGGGCTGGCCTATTTGGGCACGGGCCTGAACAATACAACCATTAGCATCGGTAACCGTCACGGTATATTCACCAGCTTTGAGTGTATTGATTTGTGCTGTTCTTGCTCCTGTGCTCCACAGGTAGGTATATGGCGCTACACCTCCATTGACAAGGGCTCGCATACTCCCAGATTCATCACCAAAACAGAGTAGATCATTATAGCCTGTGAGTTGCACAGAGAGGTTTTCGGCCGGTTCGGAAATAACCACTGTGACCGTGGTTGAGCAGCCCCCATCGTCCGAAACCGTAGCCTCATATACCCCGGCCTTCAGACCTGTAAGATCGGGCTGGGTGGCTCCGTGAGACCAGGAGAAGCTATAATTTCCACTTCCTCCGTTGGCATCCAGAAATATTTGTCCGGTTGCCTCACCCTTACATAACACATCGAATTTCTGAACGGTCACCGTCAGATTTTCCGAATCGCCCACCTCCACACTTCGGGTTATAGAACACCCGTTGGCATCAGTAAGGGTTACATTGTAAGTTCCTCCGGACACATTGACCAGATCTTTACTGGTGCTTCCGTTAGACCATACGTAACTATAAGGGGCAGTACCTCCCGTTGGGGTAACTCTTATGGCTCCGTCATTGTCGCCCAAACAAGAAGAGTTGGTTACATCGAACGACAAATTGAGGGGCTCAGGGTCTTCAACTTCATAGTTTTGCTGAATGGAGCACCCTCGCGCATCGGTTATGGTTACGGAATACGTTCCTGCAAAAAGTCCGCTTACATCGCGCTGTGCCGAACCATTGGACCAGGCATAGCTATAGGGCGCAGTACCGCCTGACACCGCCAATTGAATCCTACCTCCCGGCTGCGAATTACAAAATGCATCGGTAATGGAGGCCGTGGCCGACAGTTCAGCAGAGGGAGCCTGTACCACCACCTGTAGTTGTTGTTCGCAGCCCCTAGCATCGGTAACTGTTACTTCATAGGTGCCCCCGGCCAGATTACTTATGTCTCGGGTAGTAGCACCATTGTTCCAGGAGTAGCTGTATGGCAAAGTTCCTCCCGAAACGCTCAAGCTCACCCCTCCATCGTTGGCACCAAAACAAGACACATGGGAGGTTACCTGATTTATGGTGAGCGGTAGGGGTTCAGTAAGCTGCCATGAGGCTGAAGAGGTACACCCGTTGGCATCGGTTATGGTTAATTGATAGGTTCCCGGGGCAAGCCCCGAAATGTCTTCTGTAGTAGCACCGTGGTTCCAGGCATAAGTATAAGGTGCCACTCCACCACTCACGGTCACATCGACTGCTCCATCGCCCTCACCTCTGCATGAAATTGGGCTAACACTGGCCGAAATGGCCAATTGATCGGGGCTACCAACCGTATATACCGCGCTGACCATACAGCCGTTTTTGTCAGTTACGGTTACCTGATAATCTCCACTTTCCAGCCCCACAATATCCTGAGTAGAGGATCCGTTATTCCAGCTGTATGCATAAGGGCCTGTTCCTCCCGTAACTGATAGGTCTATAGCTCCCTGACCATCGCCAAAACAAAGTTCATCGCTCACCACGGCACTCAGGCTGAGGGCCGCTGCAGGCTCGCCAACCGTTACATTCTGAGACAGTGTACATCCCATGGCATCCGTTACAATTACCTGGTAAGTGCCTCCTGACAAGTTGTTCAGGTTGCGCGTGGGGGCCCCATTAGACCATGAGTAGGTGTAAGGAAGGGTTCCTCCGCTCACATTCAGGGCTATGGCACCATCGCTTGCTCCAAAGCAAGTGACATTGGTTGCAGAGAAGCCAATATTCATAGCCAGTGGCTGAGAAATACTGAATGTTTTATTTACCGAACATCCATTGGCATCCGTAATTAGCACGGTGTAATTTCCCGGGTTTAAATTACTGAGGTCTTCGGAGGTTTCGCCATGGCCCCACGCGAAAGTATATGGCAAAGTGCCTCCGCTGACCTCAATGTCTATTGCTCCATCGGCCGCTCCATAGCAGCTAACGTTCGATGTTGTACCGCTTACCGCCAAAACTGCGGGACCGCCTACAGTATATGTACCTGAAACGGTGCAGCCTTTGCTATCAGTTACCACTACCTGATAAGTACCTTGAGCCAGGCCACTTAAATCTTTTGACGTAGATCCTTGATTCCAACTATAGTTGTAAGGAGCAGTTCCTCCGCTAACATTAAGGCTAATGGCTCCCTGGCCATCTCCAAAGCAAAGTTCATCGGTAATGGAGGCATTTATGTTTAAAGCAGCGGCCGGTTCGGCAATGGTATAATTCTTTACGGTTGAACAACCGTTGGCATCGGTTATGGTAACGGAGTAGTTGCCTCCTGACAAGCCTGTAACATCTTGAGAAGTGGCTCCGTGAGACCAGGAGTAGGTGTATGGAGCAATTCCTCCCGAAACCGACAAATCAATGGCTCCGTCCGAGGCTCCAAAGCAACTTACATCGGTAACTATTTCTCCAATGGAAAGAGCCAGGGGTTGCGTAATAGACCAGCTTCCGAAAGTACTGCATCCATTGGCATCGGTTAGCGTCAACGAATATGTACCGGGAGCCAGATTACTAAGGTCTTGATCGGTTGAGCCATTGCTCCAATTGTAGGTATATGGGCCAACTCCTCCGGTCACGGAAATATCAATACTCCCATTGGCTGCTCCGTTACAGTCCACAGGCAATACACTGGCCGATAACAGGAGTGCGTTTGGTCCGCCCACCGTAAAGTCGGTCGTCAAGCTACAGCCATTGTTATCTGTTACGGTTACCTGATAAGTGCCTCTTGAAAGCCCGGCTACATCTTTGGTTCCCGGCCCGTGATTCCATGAGTAGGTATAGGGTGCTGTACCTCCTGTTATTGTAAGGGCAATGGCCCCCTGCCCGTCACCAAAGCAAGACTCATCGGTTACTGCCCCGGTCACTGCCAGGGCACTGGAAGGCTCGGCAATCGAATAGTTTCTAATGGTAGAACATCCATTGGCATCGGTAATGGTAACACTGTAATTGCCTCCGGAAATGTTGAACAAGTCTTGGGTAGTGGCCCCGGTATTCCACAGGTAAGTATAGGGGGCTATTCCGCCTGTCACTGAAAGATCTATGAAACCATCGCTAAGGCCAAAACACGAAACATTTTGAACGTTTTCCGTCACGGTGATGTCCAACGGTTGCGTAATGGTAAAGGAGCGGGTTAGGTTACAGCCTTCGGCATCGGTAATGGTTACCTGATAATTGCCTGCCGTAAGTCCGGTGAGATCTTCTGTGGTCGCTCCGTTGCTCCAGGTAAAACTATATGTTCCCGTGCCCCCTGTTACACTAAGGTCAATTGCACCTGCAGCATCGCCATGGCACAAAATATTGGTTTGGCTGGCACTAACCAGGAGGGCCGGAGGCATGTTAATGGTGTAGGTTTCCTGAATAAAACATCCATTGGCATCAGTAATGGTTACCTGATAATTGCCATCGCTAAGTCCTGAAATATTTTTGGTGTTTGCTCCATTGCTCCAGGCATAAGTATATGGTGCTGTACCGCCTGCCGGATTAAGCTCAATACTGCCATCGCTACCCCCAAAACAGCTAATATCGGCCACAGTAGTGGTGGTACTTAAGGGGGCAGAGGGCTCTGTTATAGCAATGGTTTCCACATAGCTACAACCGTTGTTGTCAGTAACAGTGAGGGTATAGTTGCCTGCCGTAAGTCCGGTGAGATCTTCTGTGGCTGCTCCGTTGTTCCAAGAATAGGTATAAGGTGCGCTGCCTCCGGCCACAGAAACATCAATGCTCCCATCAGAACCACCATAGCAGCTTACCTGAGAAAGCGTATAGCCCAAACTGAGTGCCATTGGTTGCTGAATGCTGAAGCTTTGAGTAACCGAACAACCACGAGCATCTGAGACGGTAACCGAATAACTGCCGGGAGTTAGGTTGGAAAGGTCTTCTGCAGTTGCCCCATTGCTCCAGGCGAAGGAGTAGGGAGCTTGCCCTCCTCCCACAGTTATATCTATAGCCCCATTGGCTGCACCATTACAGTCAATATCGGTAACCACGCCCGATAAGCTGAGTACCGGTGGGTCGGTAATGGTAAATGTCTCGGTATAGGTACATCCTAAATTATCGGTAACTAATACCGTATAATTACCAGCAGGCAGACTGCTTAAATCTTCGGTGGTGGCTCCATTAGACCAGTTGAAACTATACGGTGCAGTACCTCCACTCACTGTCAGGTTAATGGCTCCATCGGCTGCTCCGTTGCAAGTTATTTGGCCTACAGTACTACCTACCGTCAGTGGGGCCGAAGGTTGAGTGATGGTAAAAGACCGAGACTCAGTGCACCCATTGGCATCGGTAATAACCACCGAATAACTGCCTGCTCCAATATTGGTGAGGTCTTCAGTTAGTGCACCGTTGGACCAGGAAAAAGTATACGGGGTCGTTCCTCCGCTTATCGAAAGATCGATTGACCCCGTACTTTCACCAAAACAACTAACATTCAGCTGTGTTGCCGTTGAACTGAGCATTGCCGGTTCTGATATTGTAAAGGACTCTACCAGTGTACATCCGCTGGCATCGGTAATGGTGAGGGTATATAACCCCGGACCAAGTCCTGTTCTGTCTTTTGTTGTTATACTGCCATCATCGGCCCAGACATATGTGTAAGGACCTGTTCCTCCGGAAACATTCATAGCCACCGATCCATCGGAAGCTCCATGACACGAAATCTGATTTACCGTTTCACTGGCTGCCAAAGGGCTTGGCTCAGCAATGGTAAAGCCTATAGACTTAATACAGCCAACGGCATCCTGAACCGTCACTGAGTAATTTCCAGGAGCCAAATTGGTAATGTCTTCTGTTGTAGCTCCGGTATTCCAGCTGTAGGTATAGGGGGCCGATCCTCCGGTTATGGTTAGGTCAATGCTTCCATTATCAGACCCGGCACAGGTGGCGTCTGTGGTAGCACCTGACAGGGTCATAACGGTGGCCGGTTCGGTGAGTGTAACAGTTAAGCCCAAAGAGCAGTTAGAAGCATCTTTGATGGTGACAGTATATGTTCCTGCCACTACGTTGTTAAGGTCTTCGGTTGTGCTGCCATTAGACCAGAGATAAGTATATGGGGCTGTTCCGCCTGCCGGGGTAATGTCTATGGCTCCGGTGCTGGCTCCCTTACACAAAATATCTTGTTGTGTATAGCTTACCGACATCACTGCCGGGTCTATGATGGTATAATTTTCGGTAAGCGCACAACCGTTGGCATCAGTAATCGTCACCGAGTAATTACCAGGGTTAAGGCCGGTTATATTGTTACCGGTTGCTCCGTTACTCCAGGCATAAGTATATGGCCCAGTTCCTCCGGTTACGGAAAGGAAGATACTACCATCGGCTGCTCCATTGCAAGACACATCATTTACGGTAGCATTGTCTGCCAGTGGGGCGGGTTCTCCCAAAGTAATGGTTTCCACTACTGTGCACCCGGCTCCTCCATTATCAGTTACGGTTACGGTATATGTACCTGCTGTCAATCCGCTAATGGTTTGACCCGAAGCACCTGTATTCCAATTGTACACATATGGAGCGGTACCATTCGATGCCACCACTGCGATGGAACCATCGGCAGCACCATTGCACGATGGCAGGGTCAGGGAGGGAGATACGGCAATTGAAGGAGGGTCTGAAAGGGTAAACGTTTCGGTATAAGTACACCCATTGGCATCGGTTACAGTTACGGTATGATTACCCGCTGTAAGGTTACTGACCGTGGATGACGTGCTGCCGTTAGACCAGGTGTAGGAGTAGGGCGCAGTGCCGCCCTGCATGGTAATACTTATTGAACCATCATTGCCTCCGGCACAAGAGGGATCTGTGAGGCTTTGGTTTTGCTTACTCAAAGCAGCAGCAGGCTCTGTAACGGTAATATTATTTTGAGTCACGGAGCAGCCATTGGCATCGGTTACAGTTAAGTCATAAGTTCCGGCAGTCAAACCAGAAATATCAGCGGAGGTGGCCCCTGTAGACCAGACATAAGAATAGGGTGCCGTACCTCCACTGACGTTACTCTCTATCACACCCGTAGCGTCTCCAAAGCAGGCAACTTGGGTAACACTGGCATTAATGGCCAAACTGGCCGGTTCGCCAAGGGTGAAAGAACTACTGATTGCACAGCCTGCATTGTCCGTAATAGTAACGGTATAAGTTCCGGCCGCCAGGCCGGAAATATCCTGGGTGGTTGCTCCATTAGACCAGCTATAGTTATAGGGGGCCACTCCTCCGGAAACCAAAAGATCAATTGCCCCATTAGAAGACCCGTTGCAAAGGGCATCGGTAAGTGAAGCACTGGCCACAATCTCGGGCGGAGAACTGATGGTTTGTATGGGAGTAGAAATGGTACACCCTGTTCCGTTCCTATCGGTAATTACCAGTCGGTAGTCTCCCGGAGCCAGCCCTGTAACGGTGGCAGAATTACCCACTACCACACCATCAGACACCCTAAGCCATTGATATACATAATTGCCCCATCCGCCTGTACCCGTAGCCGAAAGTGTACCATCGGCTGAATTGTAGCAGGTGGCATCGGTCGATGCTCCCAGCGAGTAGCCTAAAAAATCGGCTGGTTCTGTAATGGTAAACGTAATATCTCCCGTACACCCGTTGGCATCGGTTACGGTAAGGGTGTAGTTTCCAATTCCCAAACCATTGAGGTTTATGACATTGGAAAAGGGCGCTGCCGAACCGGTTCGGATAGACGCCCCGCCTCCATTGAACAGCTCCCAATCATAAGTCGGGTTTCCATTCGACATGGTTACAACCACCTGAGCATCCGAATCGCCACGGCAGGTCACATCATTGACCGAAACGGAGCCCACCAGATTGGGCGGATTGGTTACGGTATATGTTGCCGTCACCACATCGCCATCATTATCCGTTACGGTTACGGTATAATCATCAGGGGCAAGGCCACTGGCAATGAAAGAATTTCCTACAGTGCCACCACCGCTGTCCACCCAGTTGTAAGTAAAGGGGCCATCGCCTGTTACACTAATAGTAATCACCCCTTCACAACTGTTAATGTTCACGTTGGTAATCACCGGGCACTGGTTGGTACACTGTGCCTGTAAACGGGGCATTGCCATCGCCATGAATATGACGAGCAGCAAAATAATCCTACTATGCAACTGTTTAGGTGATGTCATCGACAAAATAGCAGCTATAAAGTTTTATTCATTTATAGCTTATATTAGATGAATATCAGCCATTTATAAACACATAGCAACATCGATCCGGCAGACCATTAACTTAGAATAGTTCAATTTAATAAATATACACAGTATGACTACCCGGGCCAGATTACGAGTATCGTAGAGTACCCAACAGAAATTAAAATGTGAACGACAAAAGCCTTACCACTTGAGGCCTTGCATTAATTTTGGAAGTAGCAGAACGATTTTAATCTTTTGCCTGAAAATTTTTTTCAACTTTTTTACCTTGTTAATTCTTGTTAAATGCTTCTGAATCAGCCGCACTAACTTTCAATTTCCCACATATTTGCCCTGCTTTACCTCCTGCACACCAACATTTATCGCTCATATAAAGTATAGTGTAGGTGGTTCATTGTATTTCTTTATTTTAGCGCGCATTAAGTATTAATATCATGGAAGAGGTTGTATCGAACGATTTAAAAAAAGAGCATCAGGAAAAAATAAAACGTGTTGCCTCTGAAGTAGGCAAAATAGTGGTGGGCCAGGAGTACATGGTAAACCGTCTCATGGTTGGGCTTTTTACCAACGGACACGTTTTGCTAGAGGGTGTTCCCGGTATAGCCAAAACCCTTACGGTTAATACGCTGGCCGATGTTCTGCACCTGGACTTTCAACGGATTCAGTTTACACCTGACTTGTTGCCGGCCGATCTGATTGGTACCATGATATACAACCAAAAAAAGGCTGAGTTTGAAGTAAAGAAAGGCCCCATCTTTGCCAACGTAATTCTGGCCGATGAGGTAAACCGTGCCCCCGCCAAGGTACAGTCGGCACTGCTTGAGGCCATGCAGGAAAAAACGGTAACCATTGGCGAGAGCAGTTATAAGCTCGATCGCCCGTTCCTTGTATTGGCTACTCAGAACCCGGTGGACCAAGAGGGAACATACAGCTTACCGGAAGCACAGATTGACCGATTTATGCTGAAAGTGAAGGTTGACTACCCTTCTAAAGATGAGGAGCTGGAAGTAATGAGACGTATGTCTAACATGCGTTTTCAACCACAGCTGGAAACACTACTTACGAAAGAAGATATTTTCTCCATTCGAGACGAAGTTAACCAGGTCTCTATCTCCGAGTCGCTCGAACGTTATATTATAGAGTTGGTATTTGCTACCAGAAAGCCAAAAGACTACGGCCTGAATGATGAGGCCTACTACATGCAGTTTGGTGCATCGCCCAGAGCGAGTATAAACTTGAACCTTGCAGCCAAAGCCATTGCCTTCTTTGACCAACGCGACTATGTGTTGCCAGAAGATATTAAGGAAATAGCCAGCGATGTTCTGAACCACAGAATTATACTGAACTATGAGGCCGAAGCAGACGGAATAACCACGGAGCAAATCATCCAAAAACTGCTCACCAAGATTCCTATCAACCATTAATTCTTAGGTTAACATTCCGTTAATACAATTAACCTATTCATAAACGGAATGACAACTATTCTTAACAAAGGCGTAAACGCTTTGTAAAAGCGATAGAGTTTTTTTGTGTCAAAATTTTAAACCTAATCAAAGACATGAAAGACTCTGTTAAACTTTTAAACCTACTATTAGCCTTTGTGCTCGTTCTGGGTATCTCTTCTTGTGGAGACGATGAACCGGAAATTGATGGCCCTAGCGTAACGCAGCCTGATGCTGTTAGCGTGACTGAAGGTGAAAGTACTACCATTACTTTCTCGGCTACAATTGCAGCTGGCTACGCCAGCAACTCAGTTACTGCTACAGGTGGAACTGCCGAAGTAACTGAAGCACCAGAAGCTGGTGCCACGACAGGAACTTTTACCATTAGCTTTCAGGCTACCACCGCAGGAGCAGGCTCTGTAACTCTTACTGTCGTAGATGCCAATGGCAAATCAGGCAATAACACCGCTGTTATTACTATTGAACAAGAGCCTACTACCATCACTGTTTCTGATAATATTTCGGGTACAGAAACCTGGGAAACAGGAAAAACTTACATTCTTGGTGGCAGAATTACTGTACTATCTGGCGCGACACTTAACATTCAGCCTGGAGTAGTTGTAAAAGGTCAGGCCGGAACGGGTGCCAACGCTACCGCTCTTTTGGTAGCGAGAGGTGGTAAACTGAACGCTGCCGGAACCGCTTCAATGCCAATCATTTTCACTTCTATTGCAGATGAAATTACTCCGGAAGACGTGGCTGCCGGAAACTTTGCCAGCCCTAACCTGACTGCCGATGTAAGCGGCCTTTGGGGTGGTGTTATCATTCTTGGAAAAGCCAAAATTTCGGCTTCGAATAAAACTTCAGGATCTGACGTGAGCGAAGTACAAATTGAAGGTATCCCAACCTCTGACTCTAACGGTCTTTATGGTGGTAATGATGACGATGATAACTCAGGAACCATCACTTACATCTCTATTCGCCATGGTGGATCTAACATCGGTAACGGTAACGAAATCAACGGATTAACCCTTGGTGGTGTTGGTAGAGGTACTACCATCAACCATGTAGAAGTTGTGGCCAACCAAGACGATGGTATCGAATTCTTTGGCGGTACTGTAAACGTAAACAATGCAGTGGTTTGGAACATCAACGATGACGGTATAGACACTGACCAGTCTTGGGCCGGCAAGTTGGAGAACTTTGTAGTAATTGCTCCTAATACCTCTGAGGCACACTGCTTTGAGCTAGATGGTCCTGAAGGTACTTATGAGGCCGGACATACCATTAAAAATGGTACAGTAGTGGCTAGCGCAGGCGACAGAAAAGCTACAGATTTGATCAACGTAGACGACAACTCTATTGTGGCTCTTGAAAACATCTTTATCACGGGCCTCAAAACAGGTCAGGATATCAACAGAACTACAGCCAGTGGTGTGACTTTCACAAAAATTGAATTGAACGTTCCTTCTGGTTCTACTTTACAAGACTTTGTAACTGGTACTATTCCATCGGGTGTTACTGCTGCTGCTACACCAAGTGCAGGAGTTGGTGCAGACCTGTCAGTATTTGCCTGGACTTGGGCTTCTACTGCCACTGAATGGCCTGGTAACTAATTCATATAAAATCAAAAAGGCTTGATCACTTTTCAGGTGATCAAGCTTTTTTATTAAGCCAACAAGCCAAATAGCACCAAAAAGAATAAACCCACACACGAGCAAGAACATTACTAATTGATAAACTATATGAACAAGTTTTACTTAAAACTTCTACTTTTTCTAACCGCCTTTTCGAGTACGGCTTTTGCCCAGCAGGGTATTATTAGAGGAACTGTATACGATGAAGGTTCTGGAGAAACGCTCATTGGTGTAACGGTGTTGGCAAAAGGCACCAATTACGGAGCCATTACCGACTTTGATGGTAAGTTTGAAATCAAAGCTCCGGTTGGTACTTACGACATTCAGTTTTCATTTATTTCTTTCGAAACCATTGTAATTAGTGGAGTTGAAGTAACAGCCGACAAGCCTGTGATCTTCAACAACATTCGAATGAAAGAAGCCATCTCTGAGCTTGGCGAAGTGGTGGTTACTGCTGAAGCCGTAAGAAACTCAGAAGCTATAGTAGCCATTACTAAAAAGAAGGCCATTAACCTACTGGATGGTATGTCGGCTGCCAGCTTTAGTAAAATTGGAGACTCTGACGCCTCAGAGGCAGTAAAAAGAATTACCGGAGTTTCGGTAGAAGGAGGCAAGTACGTGTACGTTCGTGGCCTTGGCGACCGATACACTAAAACTACTCTGAACAATGTAGACATCCCCGGGCTGGATCCTGACAGAAACAGCTTGCAAATGGATATTTTCCCTACCAACCTCATCGACAACATGATGGTGTACAAAACGGCCATTGCAGAACTATCGGCCGATTTCACCGGAGGTGTGGTAAATATTGAGACCAAAGATCTTCCGGACGAAAAAATTCTGGATGTATCGCTAAGTGTAAGTTACAATCCTAACATGCACTTTAACAGAGACTTTATTATGGGCAATACAGGCTCTACCGACTTCCTTGGTTTTGACGATGGTACCCGAGCTCTGCCGGATCAGGCTCGCCAGGAGCGCATTCCGAGCCCTATTAACAGAAATAGCGGACAAGAGATATACAACTTCTTAAAGCAGTTTGACCCTACTTTGGGTGCTACTCAACAAACCAGCTTTATGGACTACAGCCTTTCGTTTACCTCTGCCAATCAATACGATATCTGGGGTTCTCATAAGCTAGGCTACATATTTTCAGCCAGCTACAAGAGCAACACCGTTTTCTACGATGATGTGATTTACGGAGAGTATCAGCGCTATGTAGACCCTAACAATACCAACCTGCGCTATGCCACCATTCAAAATGGTGTGAAAGCAGAACGAAACGTGCTTGGCGGAATTTTGGCCGGACTGGCCTATAAGACCGATATGTCTAAATTTAAATTCACCGCTCTTCACCTTCAGAACGGTATTAACACTGCTGGTCAGTTTTATATAGACAACGATGGTGAAGCCATTGGCCAATCGGGCTACAAAGCTTACTCTAACAACCTGGAGTACAATCAGCGAGGCCTTACCAACTTCTTGTTGAACGGTGAACACCACCTGGGTGACGGCAAATGGGATATTGACTGGAGAGTATCGCCTACGTTCTCAAACATTCAAGACCCCGATGTAAGAAAAACCGCCTTTACCTACAGCAATACAGATACTACTTTCTCGGCTGGTGCCGGAGGTAACCCAAGCCGAATTTGGAGAGAGCTGGAAGAAGTAAACTGGGTAGCCAAATTTGATATTACCCGAAACAGCCAGGCCTTTGGCAGAGATGCTAAATACAAGTTTGGCTCAAGCTACATTTACAAAGAAAGAGACTACGAAATTCTGAGCTACGATCTTCAGTTCTTTGGAGCTCAACCCGACTTTGGTATCGACCCTAATGCAGTGTGGCAAGACCAATATCTGTATCCTAACGGAACCATATACCTGAACTCAGGAAACAACACCCCTAACCCTAATGCCTACAACTCCAATAGCAAAAACTACGGGGTATATGTTTCTACAGAGTTGAACCCAACCGCTAAATTAAAGGCCGTTCTTGGCCTTAGAGGTGAGAAGTTTATTCAGAGACACACCGGGCGCGATGTAGAATATGCCAACTTGGGTAGTGGTAACAATCTGGAAAACGAAGTGGTTATTGATGACTTCGATCTTTTCCCTAGTGTAAACCTTGTGTATGCGGTTAATGACGATCAGAATGTAAGGCTTTCATACTCCAAAACCATTGCCAGACCATCATTCAAAGAGTTGTCGTTTGCTCAGATCATTGACCCACTAACCAACCGTATTTTTAACGGAGGTTTATTCCAGTACAGCGACTGGGACGGTCAGCTGGGTGTAACCCGAATAAATAACTTTGACCTGAGATGGGAGATCTTCTTCCCAGGAACCGAAATACTTTCAGTAAGTGCTTTCTACAAAACTTTTGACGACCCAATAGAGTTGGTACGAATTCCTGAGCAACAAACCAGTACAGAGTATCAGCCAAGAAACGTAGGAGATGGCCGCGTATTAGGAGGCGAAGTAGAGTTTAAGAAAGACCTTTCGTTCCTTACTCCGGCACTTAGCAACTTCTACATTGGCACCAACGTAACCGTTGTGAACTCAGAAATTACCATGACCGACAGAGAATACAACGCTCGTTTGCAGTATGAGAAAAATGGTGAGAATGTGAAGAACACAAGAAACATGGCCGGACAAGCGCCATTCATCATCAATACAAGCATTGGCTACGAAAACTTTGACAATGGCCTAGATGCCGGTCTATTCTACAACGTAAAGGGCTCTACCCTGTACATTGTAGGTGGTGGTTTGTTCCCCGATGTATATACCGAGCCTTTCAACAGTCTGAACTTTAACCTGAACAAGACTTTTGGTAAAGAAAGAAACATGTCGTTCAACTTTAGTATATCCAACATTCTGAACGATCAGAGAGAAGAAGTTTACAGAGGGTACCAGGCCGATGATCAGCCGTTTACCTTCTTTAGCCCCGGCCGTTCATTTGGTCTTGGCCTAAAGTATTCTTTCTAAAAAGACAGTTTATTCAATTAGATAACCCTGGTTCCTGCTCACGGAATCGGGGTTTTTTTATGCCTTTTTCCTTTCCTCAGGCCTATTCGGCTGGTGCTACCATAAATTGTTTTATTTTTATTGCTAATCCATCTAAAGACACTCTAATGAAACGGCTCATTTTCTTCGTCTTATTTTTAGGGTTGGCCTCATATATTACGGTTCAATACCTCAAGGACCGCAGGTTCAACCCCCCTGCGGCTTACGACTATGAAATATCTGATGCCATTGACACTGAATTTTACGACTCAACCGTAATACAGCAATATTATAAGCTCGCTCTCGATGCAGGCAGCTATGCCCGTTCGCTATGGAACAACGATGGCATAGACGTGCGGTACATGGATCGAGAAGATTTTGAGTCTACTCAAGCCACAGACTATTACAATACCTTATTGCAAACCGTCATTTGGCTGGAAAAGAAACTGGAAAGATCGAAACGGCTAAGAGACCAGGGCTACAGCACGGACGAAATAAGACTGATGATGGAATACAACTTAAGTCCTGAAGACATTGCGCTAAGCCGCAACCAGTCGTTGGTAGGGCTCAAAATTGGTGATACCGGAGCAGACGTGTGGGAACTGCAAAGGCTTATTAATAGCAAAGCCGATAGTATTCCACAAGATGGTATTTTTAGCACCATTACCCGAAACAGACTTCGCGAGTTTCAGAAAAACAACAACCTTTACCCCTCTGGCGAGGTAGATGAAAAGACCTTAAAAACTTTACTGAAATAATACTATGGCAAAGAAAGAAGAAGCCCCTAAAGCACCTGCCAACCCGGCAAGTGATCCGAAAATAGAAGCTGTAAAGCAGCTCATTTTTGGAGAGAACATGCAACAGTACGACAACGAGTTCAATGAGATCAAAAACCTCATTAAGAAAACCCGTACCGAAATAGAAAGCGAGCTCAACGAAACACGCGATGCGCTCAACAAACTCATTAATCAAACCAAAGACGCCCTTACCAACGAAATTCAGGATCTAAGAAGCGATATGAACAAGAAAGTAACGCAGCTCAGAGCCGACATGGACGAAACTGTGGCCGACCTGGAAGACCGCAAACTTAACCGTAAACTTCTGGGTACTCTGTTACAGGAAATGGGCAAACAGATTGCAGAATAACACCATTCTATGAGTCGGGGACCGGGCTTTGAGCAACTTCGAAAAATTCTCCTGGAGCAAGACTGGGAAGAACGGGAAGAGCTTGCCCATAAGCTGGAAGACCTCACCGACCAACTCAATAACCGGGAGCGGCTCGAAGAAAAAATTCAGCCCATACTTAAAGATGAAGCCGACCGGTTTTACCAACAGTTTCCGGTGGTTTATGGCCCGGAAATTACCAAATCCATTAAACAACAAATACAAGAGTCGCAAGATGAGGTGGTAGAGGCACTCTATCCCATCATTGGCCGAATGATTAAAAAGTACATTGCCAGTGAAATTCAGAAGCTCTCTGATAAAATAGATGCCCAAATGGAATTGGCCTTCTCTTGGGAAGGCTGGAAGATGCGCATTAAGGCGTGGTTTTCGGGCACCTCACAAAAAGACGTTATTCTATCTAAAGTGATTGAGCCGAAAATCGATGAAATACACGTTATCGAAAAAAATTCAGGCCTGTTGCTCGGTAGCTACTCAAAAAAGCCAAACCTAGATCGCGACATGGTTGCCGGAATGCTCACCGCCATTAAATCGTTTGTAGAAGACGCCTTCCAGTCAGACTCTCAGGAGCTTGAAAGTATAGATTATCAAAACCATAAGATCATAATCAAAAGCTTTAAATCGTTCTTTATTGCCGTAGTATGCACCGGCACCATTAGCAGTGCCTTTAAAGATAAGGTAGACGATGAGCTTCTGGGCTTCTCCGAAAAAGTGCTTAAAAAAGCCCGAAAAGGATCAGAAGAGCCCGTAAAACCGGAAATGATTGAGAAGGGACTGGAAGAACACTTCCAGGATTTTGAAGAACTGAATGAATAAGAAAGTAATACTTGTTGGCCATTTTGGAGTAGGGAAAACCTCCCTGGTCAGGCGCTTTGTACACAGTCAGTTTTCAGAAGAATACATTACCACTATTGGTGTAAAAATAGATAAGAAGACCGTCACTCTCAATGGCCGAATGGTAACGCTGCTTATCTGGGATATTGCCGGAGAAGATGCTCAGCATAAAGTACCACAAAGCTACAGACTGGGAGCTCACGGAGTGTTGTACGTGATAGATGTAAGCCGGCCCTCGTCTTATCAAGACCTAATTACCGAGCTTACAGCCATTCAGGAATTATTGCCCGGTGTTCCCGTAGAAATACTGGCCAACAAACGAGATCTGGTATCTGAAGAAGAGTGGCAGCATGTACAAGAGCAAATCCTCCCCTTTAAGGCTATTGCTACTAGCGCCAAAACGGGAGAGTACGTAGAAGAAGCATTTATTAGGCTTACTGAACGTATGGTGGTATGAGCGAGCGGCTAGACTCCATTAAGCTAGAGCAACTTGGGCCAAAGTGCCAGGTAGTGCTCTTCGATGAGCAGGGGCTGGTAAGCGAAAGCTGCAATACCCTACTCACCATAAACAAATCCGTTCCTCTGTTCGAACAGTTCGACTTTCTATTGAGCCTGCAAGACGTTTTAAAAAGTCTCCAATCCGAACCATTGGTATTCGATCTGGTAGAGTGGCACGAACAGAAAGAAGCCCTTTTCTCCATTACCTTTCAGAGAAAATCGGCCAAGCAATGGTTGTGGTTCATAGTAGACCGAAGCCACGAACGAGAACAAATTCTCACCGTTCAGCAATCGCGCAACAACGCGGCCATCAATGAAGAAGTGTTGGCCATACAACAGAAGTACCTGGAAGCAGAAAAGAAGCTACTAGCCTACCGAAACGATGAATTGCTGCGGATTCAAAAATTTAAGCAGCGATTCTTCGCTGAGGTTAGCCACGAAATGCGCACCCCACTACACAGCATTACAGGTTTGGTAAAGCTACTGGAAACTACCAAGAGTCAGGATGTGCCCAGCCTGCTTCATGCATTAAAGGCCACATCGCAACACCTCAACCATGTAATCAATGATGTGCTCGATCTTTCTAAAATTGAAGAAGGCAAGCTACAACTCGAAGAACTCGCTTTTGAACTAAAAGACATTCTCGACTCTATTGTAAGAGGCTTTACACTGAGTACTCAGGAAAAAGGAATAGTTCTTGAAACCACCATTGCCCCAGGAGTGCCGCAAATTATTGTTTCCGACCCCATCAGACTCTCCCAGGTACTGTATAATCTCATTGGCAATGCCATAAAGTTTACCCATTCGGGGAGCGTTACCCTTGCCGTAGAACCAGTGAGCCAAAAGGCCAAGTCGCTTCGCCTCAAATTTTCTGTGCACGATACAGGTGTGGGTATGAGCGAGGAAAGTATTGCTAAAATTCTGGAACCCTTTACTCAGGTAGAAGGACAAAGCTTTTATGAATATGGTGGCACCGGGCTGGGTATGGGTATTGCCCAGGGAATTATTGAAACAATGGGGGGGCACCTGAAAATTAAGAGCGAATTGGGCAAAGGCACCTCCATGTGGTTCTCTATTGACTGTAAGCCGGGAGAGGTTACTCAGTATACCACCCGCGACTATCTGGAAGAACCCTCGGCTGCCTCTCTGCAAAACCTAAGGGTACTTTTTGCAGAAGATGACGCCATGAGCACCATGATGCTCAAGCAATATGCCGATAATTGGGGGCTATCGGCCCGCTTTGTAGAAACGCTGCCTGATCTGAAAGCCCTACTTTGGTCTGAAAGCTACGACTTGCTTGTGTGCGACCTCCATCTTGGCGATGATCACTCGGCAGGCCTCATTGAAGAATTGCGGACAACGGCAGGGCCCAACCGCCAAGTCCCCATCATATTTTTATCGGGCGATGCTCAAAATAAGCACCCGGAACTTTCAAGCATATCGCAATGGGCCTATTTGGTGAAACCAGCCAACCCCAAAACCCTGGCTCTTAAAATAAGAGACATGGCCAAACCTAAACACAACACAATGAACGAATCGGTAGACTTAACACACTTAAAGAATTCGGCTCAGGGCAACTTGGCTTTCCTTATAGACCTGATTGAAACCATAATGGAAAACTTGCCCAAAGACTTACAGAAGCTCAAAGAAGCTCTGGACCAGCCCGATTATGAAACCTGCCGAAAAATGCTTCACAAAGTAAAACCGAGCATCGGCTATCTGGGAATACCCGATTTGCTGGAAGAACGCAACAGGCTTTATGACCTTGTTGCCGAACAACGGTTAAGCAAAGAGGAAGTTTTGCGCTTTGCAAACCGAATAGAGGCTGCACTCAGCGACCTGAAAAGACAGAAAGAAGAATTACAGTAGTCTTATTCCAAAACCTTAAGCTGCCCGGACTGCCTCACTCGGGCTTAGAATCACCGGCCATATTACAAACAAAACGGCTGCCCCACATCTGTCTAAAATGCTGAGGCAGCCGCCAAAGTTTTACGAATTATACCTTACTGGCCAACAAAGAACATGGCATTCACCATGAACAGCTTACCATTTTCCCAGAAAGCTCTGAAGAGTGGATTATCGGCCATATATACCACAGCACCACGGCCCACATTCTCCACACCAAATACCATGGACTTGGCCAGGGTCTTCTTGGCTTCTTCGCCAGCTACTCCGCTCACATACGCTGCCTCCGAATCAATGATGCCCACATTCCAGCCATTTGGCAGATAGGCATATCGGCTACCGTTATTTTTCAGTGTAAAGTAGTAATCAGGGTATCCGTAGCCCAATGGGTGGGTATTGTCTACCTTTAGCTTAAAGATAGCCCCCGGAAGCCTGAAGCTTTCAAACCTTGAACCTCTCTCGGCATAAGGGGTAAGAGCAATAGCCTCTTTCTCCTCATCCGATTGTCTGGAAGCTTCTTTTTGCTCAGCATCAGAAGCATAACGGCTCAGGTTAAAGCCTCCTTTACCCATAAAAGTATTCATAGCTCTTTCAATGGCTATAACCCTGCCGCCTCCACGAATCCAGGCAGTAAGCTCTTCCATTCGGCTCTCACTTAACATTCGACCATAAGAACCAGACGGCATTACTATTACATCGTAGTCATCCAGATTTACACGGCCAAAATCATCCGTATTCACCATGGTAATTGGGTAGTTCAACTCTTGTTCCATGAAATACCAGAACTCTCCAAAACCGAGCGAAGAAACCCCCTCGCCTCTAAGTGCCAAAATAGTAGGAGCCTTAATGAAAGGCACGTTGTTAGAGCCAAAGTCTTTTCCCGTATCTACAAAAGTGGTGGGTGTTGAGTAAAGCGATCGGCCAAACTTCTGCGCAGCTGCTTTTACCGCTTCATCGAAACGGCTACCCATGTGCGTGTTTCCTTTTCTGGTAATAATGAGCGTTCCTGCCGCATATTCTTTCCCGTTCACACTAAAGGGACTTGTTGCCAAACGTAGCTTAATTCCGGCTTTCATAATTTCGGCCAAAAACCTAGCGTCTTCCAGTGTTTCCCACTTAGCCAAATAGGCAGCAGGAGTAGTTCCCAGCTGCATTTCCGGAGCCGCATACATTGGTTTGCCTTCAGAAACAGACAGCCTTTCGGTGGTGGCAAAAGCCTCCAGGTCCATCATATAAGGAACAGCCCATGCGGTAATGTCATAAGTATCTGTAATACTGGCGTAAGTATCTGGCTCAAAAAAGGCCTGCACCAACACGGCCTTGGGCTGGTAGGTAGAAATCACGATGTCTCCATCCTGAACCGAAACGTTTTGGTTCTTTCCTGTTCTGTAAGCAAAGGCCGAAACCGGCTTTTTAGTACTGGAAACCCCATACCGAATCTGATGCCTGTTTAGGAAAGCCTCCAGAGCTTTGAGCTTATCGGGGTGATTGTTTCCCTTTATAATGTAGGTTTTATACTTGGCCTTAGGGTCGGTTGTGGCTTTCTCAAAGTAGGCCGCAAACTCATCTACCATACGTTCGTTGTACTGAGCAGCAATTTCTACGGTAGACATTCCGGTTGTAAAATGGTGGGCAATGGCATCGGAAAGCTTAAGGGTATCTCCCTCATCGGTAAGAATGGCCAGGTCGCTGCTGGCTTGCTCGTAAGTCATCCCTATGGCACCATTATACATTGGGTAAGAGTCGCCATAGCTTGGATAGAGTATATCAAAGTTTTCTTTGGTAAAGAACAACCAGCCGCTGGCATCGAAATATTTGGCGTGGTTTTTACCAATGATCTCCTGAAACTGACGCTGCCAGGGGGTTACTTGTTCGTGAACAGGCTCGGCAGCCGGAGCAAAATAGTAGGGGCTGTTACTTCCCTGCTCATGGAAATCTACATGTATGTGGGGTAAAATGGTGTTATAGAGCTTCATGCGCTGCTGAGACTCTATTTGCTTTTGCCAGGCCCAATCGCGGTTCAAATCAAAGAGGTAGTGGTTGGGTCTTCCTCCGGGCCATGGCTCGCTATGTTCAGCCGCCTCGGGACGAGGGTTAGGGGTGGTGCCTGCTACCTGGTTGATCCAGTTAGAGTAGCGGTCGCGGCCATCTGGGTTAATGCACGGATCCATGATAACCACCGTGTTTTTCAACCACTCTTTAGACTTGGCGTTGTCTGGTCGAGCCAGTTCATAGAGGGTTTTCATTGCGGTTTCGGTAGAGTTGGCCTCATTGCCGTGCACATTGTAGCTCAACCAAACAATACCCACTTTTTTACCGGAAGGCTCACCATCCATCAACTTGGCTCGCTTCAGGTTGTCTGTTCTTATCTGTTCCCAGTTGTCAATGTTTTCCTGAGCCGATAGGTATGCCACAATGAGTGGCCTCAACTCGTTAGTTTCTCCATACTTTTGGAGCTTTACGTTAGACAATTGAGAAGCCACGTGCTCATAGTAGTCTACGACCTTATAGTTGGGGGTAAAACGTGTACCTAGCTCGTAGCCTAAAAACTCACTAGGGCTCTTTATACCCTGCCCAAAAAGTGATGCGGAGAGTAAAAATAGTAGCGTGAAAATTGCAGATTTCTTCATTTCAGATTTGTTAAAGGCTTGGAATTTACTCTAAAAAGTAATGCTCACAAAACTGAAATGGGCAACTGGTCGGATTGATTATACCGAACGCTCCAAATGTTTAAGGAGAAGAGGGTTCAAAAACTATGGCTTTGGAGTAACGACCATTCTCACCAGAAGCGAAAAACACCCTGTTTTCTGAAAGTTCCACCAGCTCCATTACAAAAAAGTGTGAATAGAAAAAGCCTCCGTTTTGCTCTGCCCTTCCATGCTCAAGAAATACCCGCCCGCTTTGCTCGTCATACGTATAGTTTACAGTGGCCGATTCCGCAGTAGCGTCAGGCCAAAAGCATCGTACACTTCCAAGGCTCACTTCCACCGCAGTGGTATCGCTGCTAAACGTGTAGAGGTCGTCTTTGTAGCAATTATTAAAGCGGCTAAACTCGGTTTGGCTGTAGTTTTCATAAACCACCGATACCTTCCAGGTGCGGCCACTTTCTCCATGTAACGTTTGTAGTTGGTCTTTGGTAAATTTGAGCTCAGCCACAGGGGCATCGTCTGACTGGCAGGCTACGAGAAAAAGAAAAAATACAAGAGTGCCTGCAATACAAAAAGCCTTCAACATATAGGGAAATTTACCAAACGCCTGTAGTCAAATTACATGCCAACAATGGCCTTACATCTGGTATCAGGCAACTTCTTATGTACAATACGTTCTGAAATGTAATAAAACGTTCGGGTTTTATAACTTCGTTGTTGAAGAGTGAGCTTCAGCAAAAAACCATTAAGTCATTCCCGGAATTGAAAGCAGGCGAGTACCGATATTTTCTGGCCATAATACCTCCCCTAGAGTTATGCGATAAAATAGATAGCATTAAGCAAGAGTTTGCCGATGCTTACGGTTGCAAGGCTGCATTTCGCTCTCCTCCACATATTACATTGCACATGCCTTTTCAGTGGCGCGAAGCCAAAGAGGCCAGGTTGTTTGAAGCCCTCCGCTCGGCCGGTCCGTTTGAGCCTTTTACTATTACGCTCAATGGTTTTGGGGCTTTTGAGCCTCGCACCATTTTTATCGAGCCGGAGCCTTGCCCTCCTTTAATGAAAATGAACGAGAGCTTACTGCAAGCCACAAAAAGAAAACTGCACCTGTTTCATGCAGTTCATGCCGGGGGTTTTCATCCACACATTACGGTGGCTTTTCGCGATCTCAAAAAAGCTCACTTTACAGAAGCCTGGCCCTTCTATGCATCGCGAGTCTTTAAGGATGAGTTTGATGTAAAAAGTTTTTGGCTGCTAAAACACAATGGAAGTCGATGGCTGCCCTATGAGGAGTTTAGTTTCTGAGTTTTATGGAAACTCTAACTTCATCGCCTAAAATCAGATGGTTGCGCCCCACCCCAAAGTCGCGCCTGTTCAGCACAAACGAAACCGAAAATTCTTTCTGTCCTCCATCTCCATGGCTTATTAACAAAGGGGTGGTTATTGGCCGTATGGTGTTTTTTATATTAAGCTCGCCCTCCAGTACATAATTAGCGCCTTGCTTGTACACTTTGGTAGACTTAAAAGTCATTTTCGGGTAGTTCCCGGCATCAAAATACTTGGGCTTGAGCAAGTGCCTGTCGCGGGCCTTTATGCCGGTATCTATAGATGCAACATCTACCTCTGCTCTAAAAAAGGCGCTTTCAGGCTGCTGTCTATCAAACATATACTGAATGGATGAGCTGCGAAAAGTGCCCTCTACTGGAATACCGGCATTGTTTATGGCAAAGCGTACCTCAAGCTCCTGTGCCTGAAGAGAAGCGCAGGCCATATATAGCAGGAAAAAGCTAATTCTTATACCCATCAATTACACTGCCGTCTGCTATAAGGTCTACAAAGTCTGTCAGTTTTAACTCCAGCTCGGTAGGTCCTACAGAATATGGGGCTATTTCGTAGGGATTGAAATAAAAAACGAGGCTCTTGTTAATGATCGCAAAGTTTTCATTGAGGCTAAACTGCCCCTCATCGAACCAAAATCCCCCTTCCTGAAGGCTCATTTCAGGAGGTATTTCGCGGGTCATGCGAAACTCAATTTCGGCTGCCGGATAGAGTTTGGCCTCGTAGTTTTCTACCAGTAGCTGATCGAGGGTAATGGGGTCTCCGGTGCGCAAATCGTAGCTTCTATACACCTGGCCAGAGTTGGGGTGAGCTCCTCCCGTGTAGGAATATACCGTGGTGGCTACACTAATGAACAGACTGTCTTGGTAAAGGATATCGCTGTTGACCTCAAAAACCCAGGCATTATTATAATCAGGAAAATCGCTGATCATGCTTGTATAGTCTGCATTGAGCTCTTCTTTGAGTTCTTTAAAGCTGCCCGGTTTGTTGCTAATAAATGACGAAGAGAGAATGTCTTTCTCTATATGGTAATTGAGCTTCTCCGCCACAGACTGAGGCACAAGACCGGTAATTACCGGAAACTCTACCTGAAAAATAAGACATTGCCTTTGAGCACTGTCACTTTTGCAAGGGCCCATCATCTCTGTAAAGGATGAAATCTCGTAGTTGACAAACTTGCGAATAGCCTTCGGCTCAAGCGGGGTGTTTTCCGAGGCTTTCTTTTCGAAGGAACACGCAGCCACTAAGACCGCCAATACGAAAAAGCAGAATACTCTCTTCACTGATTAAATTTAAAGGTTTTGATGTTTCTGTTTTTATCGAGACGATAGCTGTAAACTTTGCCCCTCACTTTAAAATGAACAATGTTCTGCTGATCGTCAAACACATCCATTAGTGCAAGGTTAGACAGCTCCACTTCTTTCAGAGCTTCAACACCTTTTATCTCGTAATAGCACCAGCGGGCATCGCCCTCCAGTTCCGAGCCCACATAATAAATGCTCTTTTCTTTTCCATTCACCACAAAGAAAACCTTTTGTTTTAGGTAGCTGCCAATAAGGCTATCTAGCCGTGCCGCATCTTGCGGATCTACGGTATCAACCGACTCAAGTCCGTGAAAATCAGCCAGTGCGTCTTCCAGATCGTCTGAGAATATACGCTGGCTTACCTGTATAGATTTTGCCTGCGCATTGTACTCGACATCTACCACACTCACATGAAAAGGATGAAACCCACTGAATATCAACAAAAACACCAAATGTGTAAGCTTCAATTGCATGAACAATACTTTTTTATGCCCATTCAAAATTAAGCTTTATTATTGCATTCCTAGGAAGTTGTTGGACACATTGATATGAAAATATGAGCCAGTTTGGCACTTATCTCGAGGTAGGCTATAGACACATCATAGACCAGAACGCATATGACCATATTCTTTTTGTCATTGCATTGTGTGCTATTTACGTTGTTCAGGATTGGAAAAAAGTACTTATTCTGGTAACGGCCTTTACCATTGGCCACTCCATTACTCTAGCCCTGAGTACGCTCAACATTGTTAACTTCAGAACCGACATTATTGAGTTTCTTATTCCGGTAACCATTTTTATTACTGCCGTTTCCAACCTGTTTAAAAAACATGGTTCTGCCCCTTCTAAATTCAATAGCAACTATTTCTATGCGCTATTTTTTGGCCTCATTCATGGCTTAGGGTTCAGCAATTATCTCAAAAGCCTTTTGGGCAGGGAAGAAAACATATTTACACCGCTTTTGGCATTTAATGTAGGCCTCGAATTGGGGCAAATTTTAATAGTGGTGTTCTTTATAATCACCTCATTTGTTTTTGTGGGGTTGTTTAACGTGGCTAGACGCGACTGGAACATGATTGTATCATCGGCAGTGGCCGGGATAGCCATCATTTTAATGATCGAAACTAAATTTTGGTAAACTAAACTAACATGAAGAGAATCATCTATTCTTTGGTGGCTTTCTGTATACTGGGAGGTAGTGCTTTTGCCCAGATTGTAAACAGTAACCACGGAAAAAGATTTGAGCAGCTAGAACGAATGCTGCGCGACCCCAGCATGTACAGAAGTGCTTCCGGAGCTCCGGGGCCCAAGTACTGGCAACAACGGGCCGACTACAAAATTGAAGCGACCCTGAATGATGAAAATCAACGACTGGATGGCTACGAAACCATTACTTACTTTAACAATTCGCCAGATCCGCTGACCTACCTGTGGTTGGCATTGGACGAAAACGTAAGACATCCGGACAACGATTCATACAAGTTTGACGAAAGCAGCATCAGACCCAGAATGACCTATGACCAAATTGACGCTCTTGATGGGCACGACAACGACTGGGGATTTCATATTACAGAGGTTACTGATGCCAAAGGCAGCCAGTTGCCTTACACCATCAACCAAACTATGATGCGAATAGACTTGCCTCAGGTACTTAAACCGGGCGAGAAAATATCGTTCAACATTCGCTGGTGGTACAACACAACCCCTAGAAACGAATCGGGAGCACGTGGTGGTCATGAGTATTTTCCGGAAGACGGCAACTATATTTATACCATTACGGGGTGGTTTCCACGCATGGCGGTTTACTCCGACTTTCAGGGCTGGAACAACAAACAGTTTACCGGCCGTGGTGAGTTTGCCCTCACCTTTGGAAACTACGATGTGAAAATGACAGTACCGTCTGACCACATTGTTGGCTCAACCGGCTGGTTGCAAAACCCTAAAGAAGTGCTCAACGCAGAGCAACAGAAGCGATGGGCTCAGGCTCAAAAAACCTTCGATGAACCGGTGAAAATTGTAACTCTCGAAGAAGCCAAAGCCAATGAAAAGGAAAAAGCTTCAGGCACTAAAACCTGGCACTACAAGGCAGAAAATGTGAGAGACTTTGCCTGGACATCTTCCAGAAAGTTTGTTTGGGATGCCATGGCTGTAGACATTGAAGGCAGCGAAAAGCACCCAATGGCTATGTCTTACTACGCCAAAGAAGCCTATGGTATTTATGAGCGTTACTCTACCAAAGTAGTAGCTCACACGCTCAAAACTTATTCTAAATATACCATTCCTTATCCTTATCCTGTGGCAATTTCTGTAGAGGCTTCGAACGGAATGGAGTATCCAATGATTTGCTTTAACTATGGTAGAACTTTGCCTGACGGTACCTACTCAGAGTCTACCAAATGGGGTGCTATTGGTGTAATTATTCACGAGGTAGGACATAACTTCTTCCCTATGATTGTGAATTCTGACGAACGCCAGTGGACCTGGATGGATGAGGGGCTTAACACTTTTGTTCAGTATTTGACAGAGCAGGAGTTTGACAACAACTACCCTCACCGAAGAGGGCCTGCCTATAAAATTGCGCCTTACATGGCTCTGCCCAAAGACCAGTTGGAACCCATTATGACCAACTCAGAAAACATAATAGGTTTTGGCAACAATGCCTACGCCAAGGCAGCCACTGGTCTCAATATTCTGCGCGAAACCATTATGGGTCGCGAACTGTTCGACTTCGCCTTTAAGCAATATGCACAGCGTTGGGCCTTCAAGCACCCAACTCCTGACGACTTGTTCAGAACACTGGAAGACGCTTCTGCGGTAGATATCGATTGGTTCATAAGAGGTTGGTACTTCACCATAGACCATGTAGACATTGCCATTGAAAACGTGAGATGGTATAAGCTAGACACCAAAAACCCGGAAATCGAGTATCCCATTGCTGCTGCCGAAGACGCTTTGGAAAATACCGATATAGCCGATAGTCGAAACCGCGAGGAAGGAATGAAGTTCTTAGTGGAGGAAGACCCCAAACTTCAGGACTTCTACCATACTTACGATGAGTTTGAAGTAACCGAAGAGGCGAAAAGAGCTTATCAGAGGTTTACAGCCTCCCTTTCGGCAGAAGAGAGAGCACTGTTGGGCGATAATAAAAACTTCTACGAAATTGAGTTTACCAACAAAGGCGGACTGGTAATGCCGCTAATCATTGAGTGGACTTATGTGGATGGTACCAAGGAAGTGGAGCGAATTCCGGCCTATATATGGAGAAAGAACGAAGAGCACATTACCAAAGCCTTTATGAAAGATAAAGAGGTGGTGCAAATTAGACTGGATCCTTACAGAGAAACGGCCGATACGGATGAAGACAATAACTACTTCCCGAGAGTAAGCAAGCCTTCTCGATTTGAGCTGTTCCGCTGGGGTGGTGGTGGAGCCAGAGGACAGTCTACTGGTTCTAACCCTATGCAAAGAGCCAACGGAGGCAACTAAAAACACCTAAACCGATATTGAGCGGGGGTGTCTTAAAAACCAAGTTAGCGTCACCCTGAACTTGCCTGCCCGCGGCAAAGGCAGGTTTCAGGGTCTTTATATCGCTGATAATCCAACTCATAGATTCTGAAATAAATTCAGAATGACGAGTTTTAAAGGTTTTTAAGACACCCTCGTTTTTTTATTCGGTAACTCTCCCAATTCATTGAAATAACTCCAGGAAAGCCTCTGAAAACTATTGGGAGAAATTGAATGGAAACATAGGATAGTTTCCTCTCCTGTATAGTGCCATGCCTCTATACAACCGGAGCTCACCCGGTAATAGAAAAATTAAGCAATGAGCTTTCTTTTCAAAGAGGGTCTTCTACGGTAGGCATAGTAGGCCATTACGTACTCAATAGCTTTTCGAATGGCCTCATTGATTGGGTAGCGGTGTGTGCCTAAGTCTGGGTCTATGGAACGGATTCTAAAATAATAGTCGCTCATCATTGGCACTTCGTTGCCCTGAATGCTCAAGGCCTGCGCATGAGCCACCTTTTCCGGCTGGGACTCCTTAATAATCTTACACGTAACGTACTTAGGCTCTCCGTTTTTTCCTTTCATGGCCGAATAGCCAAAAAGCCTGCAAATTAGCCCCCTGTGTACATACTGGCTGCAACTGCCTTTGTCCAGGCTGAGCGGCTTAGGTGCAAACAGAAGACAATACGGCTGCGCATTGGCCAACTGGGCATAGGCTTCATCAATACGTCTGGTCAAAAATAAGTCGAAAGCCAAAGGAAGAAACTCCAGAGGGGTAGCCTCAATATCAGGCTTAAAGCAACATTTGCCGCAGCCTGCCAGGCAGTTGATTTGGGTAGTCTTCTGAAAGGACCTGATCTCGATATCGAGTGCAGCAAAAACCCGTTCTACTGCCCTCACCTTGCGAACAACCGACATAAAAAGCGCGCAAATATATGGGCTTTTTCAATAGACCAGTTGAATACGCAAGAGAATTGTTTGAGGAACCTAAAGCTTAAAGGCTTTTTCTATTTCAACCGAAAATTCAGCCGCCTGGCTTTTGGGCGTGTAAAATCGTCTACCACCGGATAAAACAAGCCCACATAGCGCTTGCGCTTTTCCTGAAACAGATAAATGATGCCTAACTCTACTTTGCCATGGGCTTTATCTATTGCATACTCAACCACTTGCAGCGGCTCCAGAGTTGTTAAAAAAAGCTCTTGTCCCGGAGTGGCCGTGTTCACCGCGTAAACTGTGTCTTTTTGAAACAACCACCGCTGTCCATCAAACACATGTTCATCGATCGAGAGCTCTAGTTGAGCTTTTGCCGGCAGAGTAGTTAGGCTCAAACCACTTTCTACTTTGAGAAAAGTGTATTCTGTAGGCACAGCGTCTATAGTAGAGCTAAGCACTATTTCATCTGTACTTAACCGACCATACAGGGTATCCCTCTGTCCAAACATCAGCAGACTATCCTGAATTATCCGCCATCGCCAGTTTTCGTTGCCGTCCCAGGAGTAGCTTTTAGCTGTTCGGGCATCTCCAAACTGCAGTACCATCAGGCCGGGAGTATACACCTCAGAAGAGTCGAAAGGAGTGCCTTTGTCAAAAACAAGTTCGCCTTGTTCCATAGTGGCCGAAAGTACCGGTTGGCGGGCTTTGCTGTAGGCCATCACCCACGTGCCAGAGGGCTGTTGGCGGGCTATAAGAATGGATGAGAATAAGAGTAAAGAGAGAACCAAGCCTATACGCATACACGAAAATAGAGCTTATCGTCTACCGATCAAGCCACTTTTTAAAATCCTGCACCCTTTCGCGGCTCACAATGGCATCCATGTCGTCTGCCTGCCTCAACATAATGCGCAAGCGGCTGTTAGAGTAGGTAATAATGTCTTTTATGGCTCGCATTGAGACAAGGTATTTACGGCTGATCCGAAAAAACTCATCCGGATCTACCAGACCCTCCACTTCTTCCAGAGTAAAGTCAATGATGTATCGTTTGCCGCCTTCCGTTACCAAATAGGTGGCTTTTTCCTGACTGAAAAAATAGGCTGTGTCTTTTACAGCAAGGGTATGAATGTGCTCCCCTACTTTCACCACAAAGCGCTCTTTATATTGCCTGGAGAGCATTTTCATAGCTTCCTGGAGCATATGCATATTGGGAACAACTGGGCTTTTGTCTTCAAAGTTTTTATGAAACTTGGCCAATGCCATTTCCAGTTCTTTGGGGTCTATGGGCTTGAGCAGATAGTCTATGCTGTTGACCTTAAACGCCCTGATGGCGTACTCATCGAAAGCTGTGGTAAATATGATGGGTGCTTTAACGCTTACCTGATTCAGTATCTCGAAACTTAAGCCATCGGCCAGCTGAATATCGAAGAACAACAGATCCGCTTCATTGACTTTAAGCCATTTTACGGCTGTTTTAACGGAGTCTAGTTGATCAAGTATTTCAACTGTCGGCTCCATCTTCTTCAACAGGGCTGACAGCCGCTTGGCGGCCATAGACTCATCTTCTACAATTAAAACCTTCATTCTGAAATGCTTAAAAGTGGAAGTTTAACCCTAAAATAACTTTCTGTTTTCTCTACCACCACGGGCTTGTCGCTCAAAAACTCGTAGCGAGCCTTAATATTGGCCAAGCCCATTCCTGAGCTTTCTTCAGTAGGAATATTCTTAATCTGCAGATTGTTCTCCACCACCAGCATGTCTTCTTCTACTCTAATGGAGATGGTGAGCGGTTCATCTTTGGCTATGGTATTGTGCTTAATGGCATTTTCGAGCAGCATTTGCAAAGCAAGAGGCGGTAGCATCCGGTTTTCAAAACCGCTCACGCTGGCTTCAACCCTTAGCTTGTCATCGAAGCGTATATGCTGCAGAAAGAGATAAGATTCTACAAATTTCATTTCTGTTTCAAGGCTCACTACCTCCTTAGATCGTGTTTCCAGCACATAGCGATATACTTTGGACAACTGCCGGATAAAGTCGGCTGCCAAGTCCTGATCTTCATAAACCAGATTGGTAAGTGCGTTGAGTGAATTGAACAGAAAGTGTGGGTTTACCTGGTTTTTAAGTGACTCGTACCGGGTAGCCATTTGCTCTTTCTTTAGCCTTTCGGCATCGAGCGCGGTTTGTTTCCAGTTGCGTAAAAACTCCGCAGCATTGAGAAAAAAGCTAATGACAAACGTAATTCCGATAGAAATAAGGGCTATTGTCCCTACGTTGTCAACCTTAATGTTCAAGGTCCACAATGCCATAAGGTACAGAAAGTATACCGCAGCAGGAGAGTAAACCAGTACTCCCAGAATGCCCCAGATAAACCGTTTGAGTGGGTTTTCGAGCCAGGAGATTTTAGAACTCAGGTAATCGGAAAGGTGGCCGTTTCCCTGCCACAAGAACACCCACATGAGCCCGGTAAAGGTCATAGAGAAAATTTCTTTTTCTATTTCCCATATACAACTGAAACACCACAGAAATGAGGTAAATGAGCCGAAGAAGAAAATAAGAAAGGTGTTTCTAAGTTCGGTCTTCCAGTTCAGGTTTTGTAGGTAGCCCATCCGATAAATCTAACTAAAAATCAATTGTTGCCAACGGCATATTTGCCGACTCTAAATTTCTTTCGATACTTATTGGCCCAGTAAGACACTAAGGGCAACCCCACCATAGCAGGAAACACCCAGGGCACCCAGCTCATAGATGACGGCAGGTCGAAGGCTCTTCCATTCTGAACCAAAAAAGCTGTAATGCTGGCTATAAGCGCCCCACACATGGAGTTCATATGGGCAAACCACCACCACATTTTTTCTGCCTTATGCACAGTTCTGAATCCGTTAAAGTTGAGCCAACCGGTTTGCATGGTAAAGAAGCCAAAAAACAGGCACAAATAGCCCAATACCGAAGCCCATTCATACTGCCACTGGTAGTAAAGGCCCAACCCCATACTAAACAGACCAAAGGCCATGGTAAGGCATGCGGCCAGCCAATCTATAAAAAGAGGCTGAAGCGTCTTTCTCAACGTCAGCACGCGAACTCCGGAAAAAGTCATATACCAACTAAATACGGCTATCACCATTAGAAAGGCGCTGAACCGCACAAAAGAAATGAGCAGTATGGCACTAATGAACACCCAGAACATAGACCAGTAAAATACCCGGCCTGACAAGCGGTGCCACCAGCCACCTTTCTTTCCCAAAAAGGCAGCCAGCAAGCCCGAAAGAAGGGTGGCACTACCGGCCACCACATGTGATATTATTAAGGCCTTTTCCATGGGTTCAAAAATCTATTTGCCACACTGGCTCACTATTTCTTCGGCCACTTCTTTCCCCCATGCAGGATCAAACGACTGTGCTGAACCAGAGCTCTCAAAGAGTTTAAGTGCCTGGCTGGCCTGGCCACAGGCCTTTTCTGTAGAAGAACCAAAAAATTGAGCCATGCCCATTTCCATTTGGGCCAGAAAGATATTGGCCCTTGGGTTTTTGGGGTCTATCTGCAAAGCTTTACCAAAATATCGCATGGCTTTTTGTGATAATGACTGTCCTCGATTGGCAGGGTCGGCCGAAAGCTCTATCATGTATTTATAGCCTTGCAGGGCCACTACTTCCGAGTTATCCGGAGAAGCCTTATCGGCCGCATCTATAAAGGCCTGGGCCTTTTGGGTATACTTGTCTTTTTCAGCCACTCCTTCAACCCTAAACGAAGCATTGATGTTGGCCAGGGCGGCATAGTAATGCGGGTGCCACTGGTCTGGCATGGCCGCAGCTATGCGCTCAAAATGAGCGGCAACTGCCTGCAGTTCTTCCAGGGTTTGAGCGGTTGCCAGTTGACCCAGACCCTTGCCCATAGCCTGCTGGTATGCTTGTTGGTTTTGAGCTTTGAGAGCCACTGTGGCTACAACAAGCCCGATAATGAGTATAATCTTTTTCATGTTGTTTTTATTATGAGTCTAAACTAATGAGGTATAAAAGGCTGGTAAAAAGAAGGCTACTGAACTGTTGATTTTTACTGACCAACAGTAGAGTAGAGTAACCTCAGGTTTACCGAAGTAGGTAAATCAGGTCTATGGACTGAACCGTATTTTGCGTGAGCTTAAAAGATGCTTCACCAAAACTGGGCGGTCCCATTTCTCCTTCGGCATTGAGCGAAAAGCCATAGCCCTCTTTGGGCATTCCGTTTTGCGCATAGTCCATTTCCTCATTGCCGTTTTCATCGTGCATTACAGCAATAGCATACTCTCCTTCTTTGAGTCCCTTAAATACAACTTCTACACTAGACCCTTTTACTTCTACATATTTGGACTGAAGTCCATCGCCTTCGGGAAAATCGCCATGGCGGTCGAAGAGTCCTATGGCAATATATCCGTTGCGGTTTCTGATGCCCTCTACCTGCACCGTGAGTTCATAGCCATTGTCTTGTGTGGGGGTAGTAGGCAAAGCAAGCATAATGCTTAATAGAATGGTGAATACTGTTTTCATAATTTTTGACTTAAAGGTTATCTAACTGATTGTTTTTCTGATCTTTAGTGAGTGTAATAAATAGGCCTACAAAGAGAAACCGTCTGGCGCCCTGCCCTATTGGGCGGCCTTCGTATACGCCTTGTCCGTTAGGTTGGCTGGCATATTCATAACCAAATATGTTTTCGCGCCCCAGCAGGTTAGAGGAAGAGCAGTAGAGAATAATGTTTTGCTTAATAAGTACTGCAGCATTCACACTAATGTCTTGAAAGCTGGGTGTTTGACTATTCTGAAAGCCGGGCTTGTTAGGGTTGGTATAGGCCCTTGGCGAAGCATAGTTGAATGTGGCCCCCACCTGAGTGCGAAGGGGGTCTATCATGTGCTTAATAACCACCGATAGGTTATGAGACGAAATGAATGATGGGGTTGCCTTTTGCTGAAAGTTCTGATAGTTGCGTTCGGCATCCACATAAGAATAAGACACCCAGTAGTCTGTATTCTTTAGGGTTTCATTGTCTCTCCAAAACACATCAAACCCTTTTGCAGAACCTTCGCCCATATTGTTGTAGTTGTTTGGGTTAGTATCGCGTTCGGTGCCAAATTTCACCAGGTTGTCATAGTTCTTCAGGTAGGTTTCTATTCTGAAAATTCTGTTGTTACGAATGTGTTGATAGTTGAGAATATAGTGTGTAGCCTGTTCGGGTCTTAAAGCCGGTTGAATAGCACTGTAGTCGTTTTGGGGAGCTTGTACAAACCGGCCATAAGCCAAAGAGAATTGACCCTCCTGATTGAGCTTATACGACATGGCCACCCGTGGGCTCAGAAAGTTCTGATGGGTAAGGCTGGTATACTCATTTCTAAGTCCAACTCTTACCACAAACCGGTTGGAAGCAAAGTAATCGGCCTCTACAAAATTGGCTAGCAGGTTTTCTTTGAAGCTTGTTTTAGAAGCACCCTCACCCACGGGTTTTACCCTTCTCAGGTATTCACGGCTAAACCAATCGGAGCCCATGTTGATGGAAAGCTTTTCGGCAGCCTCCCACTGAAGAGTCATTTTGGAATGCATACCCAGCTCCTCGCCTGCCAGCTGATGGCTGTTAAAAGCCAGAAAGTCTTTGTTGCTCGTGAGCGACACTCCACTCTTCAGTGACCACCTGCTGCTGAGTACATCGCGGTAGCTCGCGTTTAGGTATAGGTACTTGTTTTCAAGGTCTAGTGTATCTTTTCGGTCTGGGCTGTCTAAATTGGTCTGGCGAATAATGAAGTCTGACTGATCGGTATTGAAATACACTTTAAGCAGGCCTGTTTGGCTTACCTTATGCCTAAATACCAACTCCGTAACGGTGGCGTTTGGAGCTTCTTCCCAATCAAAGTTCTGTTTTACCAAATCCTGATAAGGCCTTAGGTCTGTCACCTGCACTTTGGCAGAAAGGCTGGTGTTCTCCCAACGCTTGGTGTAGGCAGCATCGGCTCCTACCGACATCAGTGATATATCGGCCTGAGATTCATCGGGTAAATCGTTGGAGTTAAGGGCCAATACGGAGGAGAGGGCTTGTCCGAATTCGGCCGAATAACCGCCCGTGCTAAAAGTTGTTCCTTTGAACAAAAACGGGCTAAACCTTCCTCGTGTAGGCACATTGGGCACGGTGGCTCCAAAGGCATTTCTAACCTCCAAACCATCAATAAACACCTTGGTTTCGTAGCCTTCGCCTCCTCTTACAAAGAGTCGTCCCGACTCGCCTACAGTGGCTGTTCCCGGTAAGGTATTTATAGCTCCCATAATGTCGCCAGCAGCACTGGCGGTAGTCACTATATCGAGAGGTTTTAGTACTGTTACCTTTTTAACATCGCTGGCCTCATAAGCTCCGGCCGTAATGGTTACGCCATCAAGCTTATTAATAACTTCTTCCAGCACAAGCTCTACTTGCACCGGGTTACCATTCAATTCTACATCCAGTTCAAGGGTTTTGTAGCCTACAAAACTGGCCACCAGAACGTGTTTACCTTCGAGAGTGCTGCTAAAAGAAAACTGACCATCGCTTTTACTTACGGCACCATCGAAACTATTCTTAATGTAAACATTAGCTCCGGGTATTGTCTGTTGCATTTTGTCTAAAACCCTCCCTTCTATGGTAGTTTGTGCGTAGGC
This sequence comes from Roseivirga sp. UBA838, assembly GCF_002296035.1. Taxonomy (NCBI): domain Bacteria; kingdom Pseudomonadati; phylum Bacteroidota; class Cytophagia; order Cytophagales; family Roseivirgaceae; genus Roseivirga; species Roseivirga sp. UBA838. Next base: position 140,819 of record NZ_DBHC01000010.1, on the reverse strand, counting down.
TGTTCCTACCAATAGAAAGAAGAGCAGTGTTGTGAGTTTTTTCATAACCGTTGGGCTTTTGATAAACCAAAGGTGGTTTAAGCCTTGGGGTCAGGGAAAAATCTCTTACTGAACCGTAGTATTAGGAGGATGAGTTGTAAAAGTGGGGCTGTTGGGAAGGTAAATTAATTATACGCGTTGTCAGTAACTCATACAGAGTTTTAGCTTTTCTATATGTGTTCAATACCTCAGTACCTCTTTTAAGCGACTGTGCCCACTTCTACTCACTGGTAGTTGCTGGCCATTTTTGAGGTAGAGTATATAGGAGTCTTTCTCGTATAGCTCCAGTTTCTCTATGTGCTTTACATTGACTATGTGGGAGCGGTGTATACGCACAAAGTCATCGGTAGGTAATCCGTTTTCCAGGGCTTTCATGCGCATTAGTTTGAGAAATTTACCCTGATCGGAATGAATGGCCACGTAATCGTCTTGTGCTTCGAAATGATGAATTTGTTTGAGAGAAAGAATTTGAATTTTGTTGCCTGTTTTCACCACCATCCGATCGAGCGTATCCTGCTCAGCCCGGCTTTCTTGCAGTTTATCGAGCTTTTGTTTTTGCTCCGACTGCTGACCTACTCTGGCAATGGCTTTTTTAACAGCTTCTTCAAAGCGCGATTCGGAATAGGGTTTAAGCAAATAATCTACTGCACTCAGCTCAAAAGCCTTTATGGCATACTGGTCAAACGCGGTACTAAAAATAACCACAGGCGGATTATCTATAAGCTCCAGCATTTCAAAGCCCGTAATCTTGGGCATTTGAACGTCCAGAAAAATAAGGTCGGGGCCATGCTGCTGAATGGCCTTAAGTCCCTCAAACCCATCGGCACACTCTGCTATCACTTCTATCTGATCAAACTTTTTGAGATAGGCCTTAATAAGCTCTCTGGCCAGGCTTTCGTCATCTATAATTATTGCCTTCATGAATCCGCTGTTGTTTGAGGAATGTCTAAACGTACCGTGAAAATACCATCTGTTTTGCTAACCTCCACCAACTGGCTCACTCCGTAAATAAGTGCCAACCGTTCTCTCACGTTCTTCAAACCTATTCCTTTTCCTTTTCTTGACACGGCTTCGGGGTCATACTCATTGCTCACCTGAATTTTGAGCAGGCTGCCCTCTCTCCAGGCCTTCAGTTGAATGGTAATTTCTCCAAGGCTCTCATATATGCCGTGCTTTATGGCATTTTCAAAGAGTGGCTGAAGGATGAGGTTAGGCAGTTTGTTGTGTTTTACCTCATCAGACAGTTCCTTTTCTACCCTTAGTCGCTCGCCAAACCGTACTCGCTCAATGTCCAGATACAGCATGATATTGTTGATTTCATCTTCAACGGTGTTCATCTGGTCATTCTCTTTACCCAGAGAGTAGCGAAGAAAGTCCGAAAGTTTTATCACCATTTCCCGGGCTCTATCGGGGGCAATAAGAGTGAGTGAGGAAATGGAATTGAGGCTGTTAAATATGAAGTGGGGATTTATCTGCGACTTGAGCATTTCCAGCTCCGAGCTTTTGAGCATAGTCTCTAGCTGTGCCTGTTGTTTAGATCGCGTGTTAAGATCGTCATAGTAAAGTATGAGATAGTAAATAAGCACCACAATGGCATAGTATAACACTCCCAGTGCCCCTCTCAACGGCACAGAAGAGGTAAGGAACTCTTCATAGAACTCATCATGAATAAGAGAAAGTATAATGAACTTAAACACTACCACACCAACTACTATGGAAATAGCTGCTGCTGCTAAGTGACTCACCAATTGGTTTACCAGTTGAGATTTATCGAAAGTGCTATAGCGCACATTGAACCAGTAAGCCAGCCCAAGCCCCATAAAAAGAGCATTGAATACCAATGAGTCTAACAATGCGGTTTGCCAGTCGAGCCCGTAGAAATTATACAGGGCAAAACCAAAAACAAAGGCCACAAGCAACCAGGTGCCCAAATAGGGAATGAAGTTTCTGTTTTTTAAAAAGGGATGCTGCATAAAAAAACCGCCCGAAGGCGGAATTTAGTAAAATTTAGAAACCTGTTTTAATCAAAAAGCTCTTTCAAACGATTCCGCCCGGTGTGCCGAACTTGCTTTAGCACCTTCCAAAAAAGCCCCTTAAACGAGCCCGCCTGTTGGCAGATTAGCTCAGAGAAGGATAAATAAAAGAGCCTCTTCAATCAAAGAGGCTCCTAAATCACTTTACGCTACCACCTCCAAAGAGAACCAGCCCCTGAACGATGAGCTCTTTTCCTTCGTTGGCTTCATTCTCGGCAATCATTTTTCGTTCATCAGAAAATCCACCAAAAATGGCCGTAACCTTAACCTTCACATTCATGTCAGCAGGTACACGAATATCGCAACCGCCAAATAATATAAATACATCCAAAACATTCGTGCCGTGGCTTAGGTCTGCGTTAATGAGATTTAAATCTGTTCCTCCAAAAATAGAGGTGAGTTTTCCGCCTTTAAATTCTTTTGAGGTAACCATTCGTTCGGCTCCTCCAAAGACGGCCAGTTCATCAACGAAGTCGAGGTCTCCGCTAATATTTTTTTTTTCGTAATCGCGGTGCTGTGCCTTTTTAAAGATGAGCGAGGCTCCTATAGCTACAAAAACGAGCGGCCACAATCTGAAAATATCTCCGATTTCAAAGTCCCACCAGTAGTAGTCGGCCATATCGCCCAGCAGAAAGACACCTCCTACTATAATGAGCGTTACACCAAAGCCTACCTTTTCTCTTACGGTAGCCATAAAAATACCTATGACAACCAGAAAAGTGTGCCACCGGTACAGGTACCCGGGCAAATCGATATCGAATATATCCAGGTTGTCCAGCGTGAGTACTGCTCCTATAACCAGAAACAAAGTACCAATTAATACGCGTCTATCCATTTTCGTTTCCATTTGATTAGTGTTGTTGTTTTTATTTTGAGTTTGCCTTTGGGCTCTTAAGGCGACCAACCTTAATCCAAAGAGTTGTTTGTTGTTTTTGACTGTTCAAATGTACGCTGAACCTGAAGCTTGAAGATGATGGAATTCGGTAAACAGACGCCTGGCATCGGTAAACTTCAGAACAACTCGACAAAAAAATATTTATGAGACGCCCCATCGGTAAAATGCAACTCCTCGTCCACTAAAAGGCAGCCCACCTGTCTACCTCAAGTTCCTGGTAAAATCATTTCAATTCCATGCTTTCTATAGCTAATTTTGGCCTCCTCTGAAAAAAGCAAACACTATGGAATACAGAATAGAAAAAGACACCATGGGCGAGGTTCAGGTACCTGCCGATAAATACTGGGGAGCTCAAACCGAGCGCTCAAGAAATAACTTTAAAATTGGCCCGGAAGCCAGCATGCCCTTAGAGGTGGTCTATGGCTTTGCCTACTTGAAGAAAGCCGCAGCCCATGCCAACTGTGAGCTAGGCGTTCTTTCTGAAGAGAAAAGAGATCTGATTTCTAAGGTTTGTGATGAGATTCTTGAGGGCAAGCACGATGATCAGTTTCCGCTGGTAGTTTGGCAGACAGGATCTGGTACGCAATCGAACATGAACGTGAATGAAGTGGTTTCTAACCGTTCGCATGTATTGGCCGGTAATAAATTGGGCGAAGGCAAACCGTTGGTTCACCCGAATGACGATGTGAACAAATCGCAATCGTCTAACGACACCTTCCCTACAGGCATGCACATTGCCTGCTATAAAATGATTGTAGAAACCACTATTCCCGGAGTCGAAAAACTCAGAGATACGCTAAAGGCCAAATCAGATGCCTTTATGAAAGTGGTGAAAATTGGCCGTACTCACCTAATGGATGCCACTCCTCTTACCCTTGGGCAAGAGTTTTCAGGCTATGTATCGCAGCTTAATCATGGACTTAAAGCCTTGCGCAATACGCTCGATCACCTTTCTGAACTTGCATTGGGGGGCACAGCCGTAGGCACCGGAATAAACACCCCGGAGGGTTACGCTGATCTGGTAGCCAAAAAAATAGCCCAGTTTACTGGACTTCCCTTTGTTTCGGCAGAAAATAAGTTCGAGGCACTGGCCGCTCACGATGCCCTGGTAGAAACGCATGGTGCACTCAAACAACTCGCTGTATCGCTTAATAAGATTGCCAACGACATCCGAATGCTGGCTTCCGGCCCGCGGTCAGGCATTGGCGAAATCATTATTCCTTCAAACGAACCCGGTTCCTCAATTATGCCCGGCAAAGTAAATCCCACACAGTGCGAGGCCATGACCATGGTTTGCGCGCAGGTAATGGGCAACGATGTGGCTGTAACTGTTGGTGGCACCCAGGGACACTACGAACTAAACGTGTTTAAGCCGGTAATGGCATACAACGTACTGCAATCGGCTCGTTTACTAGGCGATGCCTGTGTGTCTTTCGAAGCCAATTGTGCCATAGGTATAGAGCCCAACTACAAAAACATTCAGCAGCACCTGAATAACAGCCTAATGCTGGTAACCGCTCTGAACACAAAAATAGGCTATGAGAAGGCGGCCAAAATTGCCAAAACAGCTCATGAAAACGGAACCACACTAAAAGAAGAGGCCGTGAATCTTGGCTACCTGACAGCCGAAGAGTTTGACGAGTGGGTGAGACCGGAAGACATGATCGGCAGTTTGAAAAGCTGATAAGATTCCGCTAATTTGTCATATATTGAACTTGAAAAACCGACTCTCATGAAAGCGCAAAAGGCAATATTAACTCTTCTGTTGGGTGTAATGGTAGCAGGGCTCACTGTAGCCCAAACCTCAGACACCCGTCCACTAACCAAGAAAGAACTTAAAGAGTGGAAGAAAAAGAAGAAGAAAATGTCTCCTGAAGACTTCCGTATTCTCTATGAAGAGAACACCAGCAACAAGGCTAAAATAGCTAGCATGGAAAGCGAAATCAGCTCATTGGAGGCTCAGGTTTCTTCAAAAGACGAGAAAATCAGTGATTTGCAAAAGCAGGTTACCCGTATGCAGGCGGCTTACCAGGCGGCTCAAAACGAAATTGAAAACCTCAAAGCAAAACCACAACAACCCGCCTATAATCCAGACATTATTAATGGAGAAGACTTCTCCAAAGGTGTGGTATTCAAAGTACAGGTAGGTGCTTTCCGAAAAATAGATCTTCAGAAATATGCCGGGACCTCCAAAGAATTTGCCGAGGAGGGAGCAGACGACCTTCGAAAGTATGTGATCGGAAACTTCCGAAACTATGAAGATGCCAATGTGCTTAAAAGATATCTGAGAGAGATGGGAGTAGAAGATGCCTGGATTGTTCCTTACAGAGACGGGCAGCGAGTTCCATTAAAAGATGTAATTAAAGAACCGGCCGGTTCTAACTAATAACGAAATAGCCAATCTGAAAAGCAGTGTCATCAGATGGCACTGCTTTTTTTGTACTGATAGCCTATTATCCCTTAATTTTAACGAATGCAGAAACGGTGGATTATTCAGGAAGATTTTGATGGTGAAGCCGTGCATACCCTTCAGCAGGAGCTGGGCGTGAGCGAAACCCTGGCCAAACTAATTCAACTCAAAGGGATAAACACCTTTGAAGAAGCCAGGGATTACTTTAGACCCAGCCTGGAGCAGCTTCACGACCCATTTCTCATGAAAGACATGGATCGGGCTGTAAACCGGCTCACCGAGGCCATTGGTAATGAGGAGGGCATTCTCATATATGGTGATTATGATGTGGATGGGACTACTGCCGTAGCCACCTTTTACGGCTTTCTCTCCAGATTTTACAATAAACTGGAATACTATATTCCCGACCGCTACAAAGAAGGCTACGGGGTTTCAGAAGCAGGTATTCGCTATGCGGCCCAAAATAACTATTCGCTGATTGTAACACTGGATTGTGGCATTAAAGCCTACGAAAAAATTCAACTTGCCAAAGAATTGGGCATCGATGTAATAGTATGCGACCACCATACTCCTGGCGATGAGCTACCCCCTGCCTATGCTGTTTTAGATCCAAAAAGAAACGACTGTCCTTACCCCTACAAAGAACTATCAGGCTGCGGAGTTGGCTTTAAGCTGTTGCAAGGGTTTAGTATGCAAAGTGGTATCGATATGAAAGAGCTTTGGGCTTACTTAGACTTGCTGGCCGTTTCTATAGCCTCAGATATAGTACCAATTACTGGCGAAAACCGAATACTGGCTCACTTTGGGCTTAAAAAGCTTAACCAATCGCCCAGACCCGGACTCAAGTCGCTAATAGACCTTTGCAAAACCAACAAAGATCTTACAATCTCCGGAATAGTATTTGGCATAGGGCCCCGCATCAATGCGGCCGGCAGAATGGATCATGCCGGATCGGCCGTAGCACTATTACTGGCTAACAACGAAGAAGAAGCCAACTTGCTGGCCGAAATGGTTAATAATAAGAACGATGCCAGAAGGGACTTTGACAGCACCATTACCGAAGAGGCTATTCAAATGATCAGTACCAACGAGGAGTTTGCCAATGCCAAAGCTACTGTGCTTTTTAAAGAAGACTGGCACAAAGGGGTAATTGGAATAGTAGCTTCCCGCTGCATCGAAAAGTTTTACAGACCAACAGTGATTCTCACCGAATCCAATGAAAAGGTCACCGGTTCCGCTCGTTCGGTAGACGGCTTCGATATTTATGCGGCCATCAGCGAGTGTTCCGACTTGCTCGACCAATACGGAGGGCATATGTATGCGGCCGGTGTAACCATGTCGATCGAAAATGTAGAGGCATTTCGCAAAAAGTTCGAAGCAGTAGTAGCCAAGCACATTACCCCGGAGCAACTCATTCCTTCAATTCACATAGATTCAATTATAAAGCTGAACGAAATAGACCGGAAGTTCTTCAATATAATTTCACAAATGGCGCCATTTGGCCCTCAAAACATGCAGCCCGTGTTTGTGGTAGAGCATGTACAGGCCACAAATGTTAAACTTTTAAAAGAACAGCATTTAAAATTCACGGTAAAACAACCGGGCACCAATGTTGCTTTCGATGCCATTGGTTTTGGCCTTGGTGATTATTATGACCTGGTGAATTGCGGGCTCAAGTTTCACATGGCCTTTACTGTAGAAGAAAATGAATTCAGAGGACTAAAAAGCCTCCAACTCTTTGTCAAAGACATTAAGTTTGACGATTAACCCAACAGGAAAATGAAGCTAAGTGCTGACAACCTCATTAAGACCTACAAGAAAAGAAAAGTAGTAAACAATATCTCTGTAGAAGTAAATCAAGGAGAAATTGTTGGTTTACTTGGCCCCAATGGTGCCGGAAAAACCACCACTTTTTACATGATTGTCGGGCTTATAAAACCCAATGAGGGAGCCATTTATCTGGACAAAGAAGACATTACTCCGCTACCCATGTTTAAGAGAGCACAACTGGGTATTGGTTATCTGGCCCAGGAACCTTCTGTTTTCCGCAAGCTCACCGTAGAGCAAAACATAATGGCTGTGCTCGAAATGACAAAGCTCAGCAAAGCAGAACAAAAAGATAAAATGGAGTTTCTGCTGGAAGAGTTTAGCCTAACCCATGTTCGCAAAAACCTGGGGCGCGTTCTTTCCGGGGGAGAAAGAAGAAGAACAGAGATTGCGCGAGCCCTCTCGGTAGACCCAAAGTTTGTGCTGCTCGATGAACCCTTTGCTGGGGTAGACCCTATTGCCGTTGAGGAGATACAGAGTATTGTTGCCCAGCTAAAGAACAGAAATATTGGTATCCTCATAACAGATCATAATGTGCAGGAAACTCTTTCCATTACAGACAGAGCCTATTTAATGTTTGAGGGTAAACTACTGAAGGCCGGTACAGCCGAAGAGCTGGCAGCCGATGAACAGGTAAGAAAAGTGTATCTTGGACAACACTTTGAACTGAAAAGGAAAATCTAATGGCCATCATCAACTCCATCCTAACCTGGGTGATGAAAAAGCGAATGCATCAAATTGAGCTTTTCATCAAATACCCTCTGGAAGTGCAGGAAGAGTTGTTTAAACGACTAATAACCACCGCACGCAACACCGAATTTGGACGTACACACGGCTTTGCCGATGTACACACCCCTGAGCAATTCAGAAAGCTAATTCCTCTTTTCTCTTATGAGGAAATAAGCCCTTACATCGAACGCAACATGGCAGGAGAACAAAACCTGTTGTGGCCTTCCGATGTCAAATGGTTTGCCAAATCTTCTGGCACTACCAACGCCCGAAGCAAGTTCATTCCCGTTTCTTATGAAGCCCTGGAGGAGTGTCACTTTAAAGGAGGCAAAGACATGCTGTCCATTTATTGCAATCACTTTCCGGATACACGGCTCTTTGACGGAAAAGGCTTAACCATTGGAGGCAGCCAGCAAGTAAATCAACACGACAGCAACAGCGAGTCGTTTTATGGAGACGTATCGGCTGTAATTATGTCTAACCTGCCTTACTGGACACGCTTCGTACGAACCCCCACTCTCGACATTGCTCTGATGGACGAATGGGAGGCCAAAATTCAGAAGATGGCCGAAGTAACCATGGATGAAAATGTGACCAGCATTTCTGGTGTTCCTACCTGGACCATAGTGCTGTTGCAAAAGATTCTTGAACTAAAAGGTGCCAAAGACATAACTGAGGTTTGGCCAAACCTGGAAGTTTTCTTTCATGGAGCGGTAGCTTTTGGCCCTTACCGAAGCATTTTTCAGCACCTCATCCCCTCAGAAAAAATGAGGTATATGGAAACCTACAACGCCTCAGAGGGCTTTTTCGGAATACAGTATGAGCCGGGCTCAGACGATATGCTGCTTATGCTGGATTATGGTATTTACTACGAGTTTATTCCTTATGCAGAGATTCATAAGGAGGAACCAAAAGTGATTGGCCTGGGCGATGTAAAGGTAGGAGAACACTATGCCTTGCTCATATCGACCAACGCGGGGCTCTGGCGATATAAGATTGGAGATACCGTTGTGTTTACCTCCACCAGCCCTTATAAGATTAAAATATCGGGTAGAACCAAACACTTTATTAATGCCTTTGGAGAAGAGGTAGTGGTTGAAAATGCCGAAAAGGCCATAGAGGTAGCTTGTGAGCAAACAGGAGCACAAATAAACAACTTTACGGCAGCGCCAAAGTACTTTGGCGAAAATGAAAATGCGGCCCATGAATGGATTGTTGAATTCGAAAAATCACCTTCCGATTTAGAAACTTTTACCCGCGTGCTCGATGCCACCCTAAGGCGTATAAACTCCGACTACGATGCCAAACGACATAAAAGTATTGCTCTTAGCCTACCCATTGTACACCAGGCCCAACCAGGCACCTTTTATGAATGGATGAAAAGAAGGGGTAAGCTGGGGGGTCAGCACAAAGTGCCAAGGCTATCGAACACCCGGGAATACCTGGACGATATTCTGGAGCTCATCAATTCTTCTGAGTTCAGCCAATAGAAAAGGGCACCTCAAAAACTTGTTTCGGAATACGTTTTTGAAATGCCCCCTTATGCAATGAGTTGTAGTACTACTCGCCCCACTTAATGGTGCAGCCAATAGCTTTGGTGGTTGTAATAGGCACATCTCCACCACCAATCAGGTTATCCAGAGCTTCCTCTACATAACGTTTGCTGGCCGCCTCGGCATTGCGGCTATTGTTATCAATGGCTCCTATGTATTCTATCTTAAAGTCGCCACCGGTGGTTTTGTTAAGCACATATACATGAGGGGTATTTGTAGCTCCATAAGTTTTGGTTACCTCCTGGGTTTCGTCCATCACATAGGGAAAAGGAAATCCCTTTTGTTTGGCTCTCACTTGCATGTTCTCAAAAGAATCGCCCGGAGATTTTTGTGGGTCATTGGGTTGAATAGCCAAAACCGGATATCCCTGCTCAGCATATTTTTTGTGTAAAGCAATAATACGGTCTTCGTACATCACTGAATACGGGCAGGTATTACAGGTAAAGACAAGAATATAGCCTTTGGCATTCTTGTTGGTTTTGAGAGAAATCATCTTCCCGTCTACATTCTTCAGGTTAAAGTCGACAGCCTTGTCACCAACCTGTAGCCCTTCCATACGTTCGCCTGTGGTAGCAAACACCAGCGTAAGGGCCAAAACAACTGTTTTTAGAAACTGCATGTTGATATGGTTTAATTTGTTAATTCTGAGATTATTGACTCAAGTTCTTCTTTAGTAAGTTCTTTTTCAACAAACCGTCTTTTATTGGTACGGTGATTAATCAATAAAGTAGCAGGAATGGCTCCACTCCACGATGGGTCTACTCTGTCTATCCAGGCATTGTAGTCAATTTCGTCAAGCAGGAGCACATCGGCACTAAGCCCTCTTGAGTCAACAAATGGCACCACTTTCTTTTCGAATTCATCGGCAAAATCTAATGATACCAGTGTGACATGTACCGATTCATTTTCTGAGTGTAGTTCTTCAAAGTAAGGTAATTCCTTAATACAGGGCTTGCACCAAGTTGCCCAAAAGTTAATCACCTCCAGTTGCTCCGAATCTCTATTAATCAGTTCATCAAGAGCATCGAACTTTACCACCTCAAGCCGCTGCTCGCCCTGAGGAGAACAGGCCAATGCAGACCAAAGCAATAGAGCCCAGGCCAGGGTTAGGGGATATGCACTACTTCTCGATTTCATAGACAGAAAGGTCATAAGCCCATTCGATCTCAACAACAAGTTTTACACGAGCGAAAGGGCTCCAGGGTTGGAAACTTAGAAAATATGGATGTACCTACGCACAAACTCCAATTTTTGGAATTGTACTTTTTTAATAGACCCCTCCATGAAAGACAGGCCGGGAAAAACGTCACTCAAAAATTTTCTCCAATGCTTTACCATTGTAACATTTTAAGTTAATGTTGTCTTAACATAGACAACTTTTGGTTCTGCTCTCTCCATTCTCAATAGAGCCTTGTTTATAGAAATGAACATGAAAATTCCTGTTGAATGAATGAGCTGATTCGTTAAACAAAAAAACATTGTTCAGGGAGGCTTTGAGCGAATGGGTTTTAGACAAAAAAAAGAATCAAAAAAAATAGCCTATTTTTTTCCACATTTTGACTCAGTTATCCACAGTTTTCCACAGGCCCCATATAAGCGGCTGTTTTTCAGAAACTTACATAGCTTCCGTTCATTCTAATTCTTGTTGATAACTTTCATGAATTTTTTGAATTATGCAGCGAAGAGCCCTTAAAAACACCCTGTAAACGAACAGGTTAGTACGCATCACTGAACCTACTCCTTGTGTTGTCTGCGCAGCTTGGTACGATACGCATTAAAGATTCTGGACTTGGAGACTATTCCCACATACTGGCCGTGGTCTATCACAGGAAGGTTCCAGGCTCCTGTCTTCTCAAACTTTGCCATTACCTCTTCCATTTTCTCATCGGACTGTACGGTTTCGGGCGGCCTGTGCATAAGGGACTGTGCAATTACACTTTTTTGAGATTGCGGATCGAACATAATTTCGCGCACATCATCGAGCGTAATAATGCCCTTGAGCTCACTCTTTTCGTTGACCACAGGAAAAATATTTCTTCTGGACTTTTTAATTAAACCAACCAGCTCTTCCAGAGTTTGCTCCGGATGAATAGTGAGCAAATCCTTCTCGATCATTTTTTCAATGCTAATCAGGCTTAACACCTGCTTGTCTTTATCATACGGTATAAAGTCGCCCGACTTGACCAGCTTGGAGGTATAGAATGAGTATTTTTCGAAATAGCTATTGGTACTATAGGCCACAGCCGAAACCAACATTAGTGGCAAAAACAAGGTATAGCCACTGGTAATTTCGGCTATAAGAAATATAGCTGTAAGAGGAGCATGCAGTACCCCGCTCATTACTCCACACATGCCTACCAGTGTAAAATTTGAGATGGATATACTGTGCCCTGTATTGAGCAAGTTGTTTACCTGAGAAAAGATAAAACCTGTAATACCGCCAATAAATAAAGAAGGCGCAAAGATTCCACCATTTCCTCCCGCACCAATGGTTAACCCGGTGGCCACAGGTTTAAGCAACAGAATGGCCAAGCCGAATATGACAATGAACCAGGGATCAGAAAATTGAGAAAAAAGAGCGCTCGAAGCCACAATCTCCTGAGCACGCCCCTGCAATATGAGCTTTATAGAATCATAGCCTTCGCCATAAAGAGGTGCCAGCACAAAAATAATAACCGTGAGTGCCAGACCTCCGAGCAATGCCCGCGGAAACACCTGCTTAACCCTCGAAATTGCCTTTTCGGTCCACAATGTGGTACGGGTAAAGTACACAGACACCAAACCGCAAATAGCCCCTAACAATAGAAAGAAAACAAAGTCTGAAGCCAGAAAAGGGTCTGTAAGCTCAAATGAAAAAAGCACATCATCGCCTAAAAGCAACATAGAAACCATAGAGCCAAGTACCGAAGCAATAAGCAGGGGAATAAAGGTACCGATGGTGATGTCTGTAAGAATAACCTCTATGCTGAATATCACCCCGGCCACAGGAGAGTTAAATATGCCGGAAATGGCAGCTGCAGCTCCACAGCCAATCATTAGCGTACGCTGTTTGTAGTTGAGGTGCATCAGGCGGGCAATGTTAGAGCCAATGGCCGAGCCCGTAACCACAATAGGCGCCTCCAAACCCACCGAACCACCACAGCCCACTGTAATACCCGAAGTAATCATTCGGCTAAACATCTTGTTCCGGTGAATAATGCTCGATTTTTTGGAGATGTAGAATAGAATAGTGGTGATACCATGACCCAACTGCTCTTTGAGTAAATACTTGGCCAGAAGGGCGGTAATAACAATACCCAATACAGGAAAGAACAGGTAGGAATAATCTATATTGGTATGCTTTATCAGCTCTTGAATAAAGTGAACTGCGCTTTTTAACGAAACGGCCGCCACGCCACCAACTATACCCACCAATCCGCCAACAATGATCACAAAGTTTCTTGTGCTCAAGTGGCGAATACGCCAAATCAAAAATTTAGCTAGTAGTTGCTTAAAGCTCATTTCAACTGTTTGGCTTTTTCCCAATACTCATCCATTTCGGCCAAAGTCATCTCACCGATATCTTTACCATCTTTTTTAGACTCCTCCTCCAAAAACCGGAATCGCTTGATGAATTTAATATTGGTTCTTTCCAGAGCCTCCTCGGGGTCTATGTCTATAAACCTGGCGTAATTAACCAGAGAAAAAAGCAAGTCGCCAAACTCCAATGTTGCCCGCTCCTTATCAATCTCGCCCTCCTCAGCATTGAATTCTTCTTTGAACTCCTGCATTTCTTCCTCTACCTTTTCCCAAACCTGCTCCTTTTTTTCCCAATCGAACCCTACGCCACGAGCCTTATCCTGAATTCTCACGGCCTTAACCAATGCCGGCAACGATTGAGGAACCCCGCCCAATACCGATTGATTACCCTTTTCTTTAAGTTTTATTTTCTCCCAGTTCGCTTTTACTGCCTCCTCATCATTGGCCTCCACATCACCATAAATATGCGGATGTCTGTTCACCAGCTTATCGCAAATCGCATTCAATGCGTCTGCCACATCGAAAGCCCCTTGTTCATCCGCAATTCGAGAGTAAAAAACCATGTGCAACATCAGATCACCTATTTCTTTCTTTACCTCATCCAGATTCTGGTTCAGGATTGCATCAGAGAGCTCATAGGTTTCTTCTATAGTAAGGTGCCTGATGGATTCGAGGGTCTGTTTTTTATCCCACGGACAATTAAGCCTAAGTTCGTCCATTATAGTAAGCAGCCGGTCAAAAGCCGCCAGCTTTTCTTTTCTGCGTAAATCTTTAGGAGGTTCAATCATTGGTCCGGAAAATGGAGTCGAAACTTATGTCGCAAAGGTAGTGTTATGCAGCCAGTAATGTTAAATTTGCATCAAATTAGTCGATAATGACAACATTAATTCTCACGCTGGTATTAGTCGCTCTGTTTTTTGTTGGAATGTCCGTTAGATTGCTTCTGCTCAAAAACGGAGAGTTTAAAGGCACCTGTGCATCGCAAAGTCCCTTCCTGAACAAAGAAGGAGTAAAATGCGGCTTTTGTGGTAAAGATGTAAAAGCCGGAGAAGCCTGTGGCAATCCTGACAATGAAGTAGACAAAGTACTGGCCAAATTCAAATAAATACCCCACTGTACATCTCTTGGCAAAAGGCCCTATTGTTAGGTGCTTTTTACTAATTTTGACGCTGCTTAAAACGATAGGACTTTGACACTCATAAAATCTATTTCTGGAATACGAGGAACCATCGGAGGTAAAGTAGGTGAGGGCCTCACTCCGGTTGACGCTGTAAAATTTGCTGCCGCTTTTGGATCTTGGGTAGTAGAAAAAACCGGAAAAAGAAAAATCGTTATTGGTAGAGATGCACGCCCTTCCGGCCAAATGATTTCCGATCTGGTATCGGCTACACTCGTTGGCCTGGGTATTGATGTGGTAGACCTCGGGCTGTCCACTACTCCAACCGTTGAAATAGCTGTGCCTATTGAAGAAGCAGGCGGTGGAATTATACTCACGGCCAGCCACAACCCGGTGCAATGGAATGCCCTCAAACTACTCAACGACAAGGGAGAGTTTATCAGTGGCGAAGACGGAAAAGAAGTACTGGAGCTCGCAGAAAAGGATAATTTCCGATTTGCCGAAGTAAAAAAACTGGGTAAGGTAACCACCAACGACAGCTACATACAAAAACACATAGAAATGGTTTTAGCTCTACCCCTGGTAGACGTGGAAGCCATACGAAAGGCCAACTTTAAAATAGTGGTAGATGCCGTAAACTCTACAGGAGGTATTTCTGTATTGCCTCTGCTTAAAGCACTTGGGGTAGAACATGTTGAAGCACTTTACTGCGAACCCAATGGGCATTTTCCACACAACCCGGAGCCCTTACCTGAGCACCTGGGTCAAATAAGCTCAGTGCTGGAAAGCGGTAAGTACGATTTGGGCATAGTGGTAGATCCTGATGTAGATCGCCTGGCCTTTGTCGATGAAACAGGTACCGTATTCGGAGAAGAATACACTCTGGTTGCCGTGGCCGATTATGTATTGAGCCAAACTAAAGGAAACACCGTGTCTAACTTATCTTCGACACGAGCACTACGCGATGTTACCGAAAAACACGGAGGTCAATATGAGCCATCGGCCGTGGGAGAGGTAAATGTGGTGCAAAAAATGAAAGAAATTAATGCTGTAATTGGAGGTGAAGGCAACGGAGGCATTATCTATCCGGAACTACACTACGGGCGCGATGCCCTAGTGGGTATAGCCCTATTTCTTACCCACCTGGCCAAGTTTGGAAAACGAATTTCCATATTGAGAGCCAAATACCCCAATTACCACATTTCTAAAAATAAAATCGACCTCTCTCCTGAAATCGATGTAGACAAAGTGTTGGTGAGAATTCGTGAGCAGTATAAAAAGCAACCCATCAACACCATTGATGGAGTAAAAATAGAGTTCGATAAAGAATGGGTTCATTTGAGAAAGTCGAACACTGAGCCCATTATAAGGATATATGCAGAATCAGAATCGGCTGCAACTGCAGAGCATCTGGCACAAAAAATTATGTCAGACATACGCGAAATTGTAGCCAACTAATTTTTTGAGCCATGAAAGTATACTTCGACAATGCCGCTACAACTCCATTAGACCCGGACGTTTTTGAAGAAATGAAGCCCCTCATGCTCGACATGTACGGCAACCCTTCTTCTACCCACGCTCATGGGCGAGAGGTTCGAACAAAAATAGAATACGCCCGCAGAAAAGTGGCCGAATTACTCAATACGGTTCCGGCCGAGATCTTCTTTACCTCAGGAGGCACCGAAGCAGACAACACAGCTATTCGTTGCACGGTCGAAGCATACGATATTAAACATATCATTACCACATCGATAGAACACCATGCCGTTGGCCATACGGTAGAGCGATTAGTAGCGCAGGGAAAAGTAAAAGCCAGCTATGTGGAGCTCGATGGTCAAGGCCATGTAAACATGGATCATCTTGAGCAGTTGTTAAAAAGCAATCCCAATTCTTTAGTTAGCATAATGCACGCCAACAATGAAATTGGCACCATCAATGATATTGAGCAGATTGGAGACCTGGCCAAAGAATATGGAGCCACCTTCCATTCAGACACCGTGCAAACCATGGGGCATTATGTGCACGACCTAAAACAACTGAATTGCCAGTTTATAGTAGGAGCTGCACACAAATTCCATGGCCCAAAAGGCGTTGGTTTCTTGCGCGTGTGCAAGAGCAGAACTATCGGTAGGTTTATTGAAGGTGGCGGACAGGAAAGAAACCACAGAGGCGGTACGGAAAACGTATATGGTATTGTGGGCCTGGCCAAAGCACTGGAAATTGCTTATGCTGAGATGGAATCCCATCAAAAACATGTTCAATCATTGAAAACCCGAATGATTGAGAAGCTACGCGAAAACATACCGGGGGTAGAATTCAATGGAGACATTAGCCCGGAAGGTAGCTTGTATACCGTTCTCAATGTGAGCTTTCCTCCGCATGAAAACAACGGCATGCTACTCTTTAGTCTCGATATCAACGGTATTTCGGCTTCTGGTGGAAGCGCCTGTTCCAGCGGAGCCAACAAGGGCTCACATGTACTCAATGGCATTAAGGCCGACCCAAACAGGCAAGGCATTCGCTTTTCATTTAGCAAGTACAACACAATAGAAGAGGTAGACTATACCGTTAATAAGCTGGTAGAAATTCTTGTTCCGGAAGCCGTGTCATGAAAACCAAACTAGCCGTTGTTCTAGCCCTGCTGGGCTGTTTCATTTGCGCCTGCTCTAACAGCGAAATTGACATTGTTGAGCTGCAGGGAACTATCGTAGATGTGAGAGACATACCGGCTATGGCCGAATGCGAGTGGATTTTGGATGTAAACGGACGCCTTTATAAACCCACATACCTTCCCAGCAATTATCGCGAAGACGGACTGGAAGTAATCGTGAAAGCAGAACTTTATAATCGGCAAGCCTCCTGTGCCTTTCTTAATAACAGTATAGAAACACTGCGAATAGAGCAGATCTATCGGATAGACTAAGCCTTTTTTACCAGATCTTCAAGGCACTCCACCCACAGAGGCGAATCGTTTAAGCTCGGCACAAGATCCCATACCTGGCCTCCGGCCTCCAAAAACTCTTCTTTGAACTCCTCTCCAACCTCCAGGGTTGTTTCCAGACAATCGGCAATAAATGCCGGAGAAAAAGCCAGCACCCTCTTTTTACCCATAGAGGGCAACGTTTTCAAAAACTCATCAGTGTAAGGCTGAATCCACGGGTCTTTGCCCAACCTAGACTGGAAGGTGGTTGTATACTCATCTTCCTTGAGCCCAAGCGCTTTGGCCAGTAGGCGAGAGGTATAAAAACACTGTGCTCTATAGCAATACCTATTCCGGTCGTGGAAGGCATTGCAGCAAGTGCCTAACTGGCACTGGTTGCCGACAGAACCCTTTTTGATATGGCGTTCCGGCACCCCATGATAACTAAACACCACATGGTCGTAGTCATTCCTAGCCATCATAGATCTTCCATTGGCTGCAAAAGCCTCAATGAACTTAGGGTGATCCATGAATTGATTAATATGCGCAATAGACGGAATAATTTGCCATTGGTTTACAATGGAATTCACCTTTTGAGAAACAGATCCCGTAGTGGCCGAAGCATATTGAGGAAACAGGGGCACCACAACAATGCGGCTCACATTTGCAGCCCTCAGTTCCTCTAAAGCACTCTCAATGCCGGGGCTCTGATAACGCATGCCCAGAGCCACCTTATAGCCAGCCCCCAGTTTTTCCTGAAGCATATCACGCACGTCCAGGCCATAAAACTTAAGCGGGCTGCCCCTGTCTTCCCAAAGCTTGGCATACTCCTTTGCACTTTTGGGAGCCCTAAAAGGGGCAATGATACCGTTCACAAGCATGGCTCGCAGCAGGTACGGAATATCAATAACGCGACCATCCATTAGAAACTCGCGCAAATACTTTCTCACATGGGGGGTAGAAGGGCTGTCTGGTGTACCCAGGTTTACTAACAAGACTCCCGTAATGTTCTTTGCCATAGCATTTATCTCTTTTGGAGAAACAGGCCGTAAAGATATTTGTTTTAATGCTGGGTAGAAAAGAAAGAAGCTGCCAGTTCAGACAGCTCCAGATATATCACACTCTATATAATTAGGCTTAATCAGTAATCTCCTCCTATAACTGAGTTTTGACCTTCCCAGAGTGCTTCTAATAAGGTAGTTGCATTGAAAACAATGAAGATGGACAATACCCTTACTCCCACATGGTTCGGATTAGAGCAAGAAACTTTTCCTTATGCTATTCTATTAAATTGAAGAAGCAAATCAATCGCAAACATGAAAACCATCAAACTCAAATTTCCCAACAAAGAAGGAGAACAGTTGGCCGCCAGGCTGGAAATGCCGGTAGATAAGCGCGTATATGCCTATGCCCTGTTTGCACATTGCTTTACCTGCTCAAAGAACCTGATGGCTGTAACCCACATCAGCCGTGCTTTAACCGCCAGGGGAATTGCCGTTTTGCGATTTGATTTTACAGGCTTAGGCGAGAGTGAAGGAGACTTTGAAGACACTAACTTTTCCAGCAATGTCAGCGATCTGATAGCTGCAGCCAATTATCTGGAAGAACACTACCAGCAAGCACAAATCATTATTGGTCACTCCCTGGGTGGAGCGGCTGTGCTCATGGCTGCCGCACAGCTCAAATATATAAAAGCGATAGCCACCATTGGTGCCCCAGCCGACCCAACGCACGTCACCCACCTGTTTCAAAACTCTATTGAGCAAATTGAATCGACCGGCAAAGCAGAGGTTTCATTAGGCGGAAGGCCCTTTACCATAAAAAAACAGTTTGTAAATGATTTGGCCGAATACGAAAAATCGGGAGTGATTAAAGAACTCAGAAGGCCTCTGCTCATTATGCACTCTCCTCAAGACGATGTGGTTGATATTAAAAATGCCGAAAAAATTTATGTTTCTGCCATGCACCCTAAAAGCTACGTTTCGCTCGATGGGGCCGATCATTTGCTCACCAACAAGGGAGATGCGGCCTATGTGGGGCAAGTAATAGCCGCATGGGCATCGCGCTATGTAGATTTTGAAAAGCAAACAGACCTAAATACCAATGAACAGGTAGTGGTAAGAAACGAAGCCGACCGGGGGCTGCAAACAGAAATAATGGCCAGCGGACACTTCCTGTTGACCGATGAGCCCGAAGAAGTAGGGGGAACAAACCTCGGGGCTACACCCTATGACCTGCTCGTTGCCGCGCTTGGGGCCTGCACCGCCATGACCATCAGGCTCTATGCCAACCACAAAAAATGGCCTCTGGAAGAGGTAAAAGTACACCTCACTCGTGAAAAACGCCATGCAAATGATGCTCGTGATTTGAGTGAAAAAAGTAAAATAGAGTTTATTGACCGCTATCTGGAGCTCTCCGGCAACCTGACCGATGAGCAGCGCAAACGCATAACAGAAATAGCCGACAAATGCCCCGTTCATAAAACTTTGACCAATGGTTTGCAGGTAAATACTACCTTAAAGGACTAACCAAATCAGAGTTATGAAAAGATTTATTGGCTTTCTCAGCTTATTACTCTTTTTAACGCAGTCTTCGCTAGTAGCCCAAAACCTCTACATTACTGGAGGTTACTACTTTCACACGCCTTCAGGGCAAATGAAGGCCAACAAAGGCATGGTCATAAGAAGTGGAAAATTAGTTGCCATTGGAGAACCACTTGAGAACACCCGTGAGTACGAGACTCTTGAGCTAAGTGATAACCAATACATTTTGCCGGGCATATTCGACCTACACGCCCACTACCGGGTAACTTTCGATGGCGTGCGGAGAGATGAAGTAGTGGCCAACCCCGTTATCTTTCTGGCCAATGGGGTCACCTCTACCTTTCCGGGAGGAGAAATTCAGCCGGAAGTAATGTTAGAAGCCCGAAGAGCTATTGACAGGGGAGAAAAAATAGGCCCTCGAATTCATAGCTCAGGCCCCTACTTTGGAACGGCCTTTCCCGCTTGGGACAGACGCACTACGGTAGAAGATGTCTATGCCACCGTAGACCATTGGGCTGAACAGGGAGTTGCAGGCTTTAAGGCCAAGGGCATAAGCCCGGTACTATTACAGGCGCTTATAGAACGAGCCCACTTGCACGGCCTTACCGTTACAGGACATCTGGGTTCCGGCTATCGAAACACCGTTAACCCAAAAGAAGCCATACGCATGGGCATTGACAGGATAGAGCATTTTTTAGGAGGCGATGCCATACCTGATTCCGTATCGGCCTATGCCACCCTTCAGAATCTGGATTTAAACAACCCGCAAACGGCCTCACAAATCGATGCACAGATTGACTGGTTCATTGCCAACAACGTATATTTCGATGCCACGCTGACGGCCTATGGATACTATGGGCACCGCAAAGCTTTCTATGATTATTGGCACAACGAAAGACAGTATCTCACTCCCTATGCTTTTGAAATTACCAAAGACACCCGGCAAGAGCTGGCCATGTTCCAAAAGATATTTGATGTAAAGAAAAAGACTGTGAAACGGTATTACGATAAAGGCGGCAAAATAACCCTCGGAACTGACCACCCCTCTGTGGGGGAGTTTATTCCCGGATTTAGCGCCCATCGTGAAATGGAAGCCTTAAACGCCATTGGCATTCCCAATGCCGATGTACTGCGTATTGCCACAATCAATGGAGCAGAAGCCCTACGGATGAGCGATAAGCTGGGTAGTATAACCGTGGGTAAACTAGCCGATTTATTTGTGGTAACGGGCAACCCCTTAAATGACATAACCCACACACGAAACGTTCAGTGGGTGGTTAAAGGAGGTATTAAATACAACAGTAAGGAACTACTGAATAGTGTAAAAGGTACCATGGGACCCAAAAATGAAAACGATTGGAAATAGCAAAGAGGCTGTCTCAAAAGCTTAGTATCATTCCCCCACACAAATGGGAGATCTCTTAAAATGAGGTATAAATCCAGATTAAGTCTCCCGATCAAACAGAGGATGACGAACTAGTTGGCTTTTGAGGCAGCCTCTCTTTTCTAACAACTGATGAAATTTCTGAGGTTTTTTAGGCCCGCGCTGACCTTTTCAAAAACACCCTTCTCACAAGCAGCCGCTAGCGGCCACCATCCTTTCGCACGCTCTTTCTCAATTCCATTCTTCGTTTGAGCATGTGCCGCTTAAACCTCATAGGCTGTCGTGGGCCATCGAAATGGCGTCCCTTGTCCTCTCTCTGCATGCGCTGTATTGCTTCGCCTCGTCTGCCTTTCAACTCTTCCAGTTTTGCCAACTGTTCCGGTGTAAGCAGAGCCTTCATTCGTTCACGTTGCTCCTGTCTTTCCACAAAAGCATCGCGCCTCAATTCTTCACGCATTGTTCTGAATTGTTCCATACGCTGCTTGCGAGCCTCTTGGGCAGCTTTCAATTCCTTATCCAGTTCAGCCTTTTGCTCCGCATTGAGCCCTAGCCTTGCCGCCAATTGCTCCGTTTTCAAGAGCGTTTTTTCACTGGTTTGAGCAAACATTTGCTGGCTTACCACGACCATAATGGCAAACACCATAAATTGAATAGATTTTGTCATAATGTTGTTGTTTGCCTTTTGGATGGGCAAAACTGCAGAAGGTTTAATTACTGTACCCTAAAGGGCACCGTAACCTTGGTGTCGTCCCAGGCCATGGTGAGGCGAGGCTGACCATTTTCTTCTGTAAAGTCTATGGTAAAAACCTCTACGGGTTGGGGAAGCCGCTCTACCTGCCCAGGTACACGTAGTACGTCAAACTCGGGGAAATACTCGGTTCCCCAATCAGGAATTTTGCTATTGAATATCACTTCCCATTCGTTGGGTTTCGGAATGGTTACCAGTGAATACTTGCCTGCCGGCAGTTGGGCACCATTATCAAACTCAATGTCTCGGCTCAGCTCTATATGAGTTGGTTCATTGGCCCCTGTGCGCCACCAACGACCATAAGGTACTAAATCGCCAAAAATGGTTCTGCCTTTTCTCGAAGGACGATTGTAAAACACCTTCACAGAAATATCGGAGGTTATATACTCTGCACTAGCCTCGGGGCTAAACTGTTTGGTGTAGTAAAGCATGTATTGGTTTATGCCCACATAGGCCAAAACCACAAACAGCACGGCACCCACAATGTATACAATCCGTCTCTTCATGTCCTGTAAATATATCCAATTCGAAAAAGTCGCCACCAGAAACGGGCCAAATAATGGTCAAATATGGGTTTATTCATGTTTTTCATTTTTGAATTCCCATTGGTTTAGTTGAAAGTGATTTCCATATCTTTGCGGCATGGCACAGAATGACGATAATCTGCTCAAGAAAATAACAAGTCACGCAAAGGAATATGGCTTTATATTCCCCTCCAGCGAGATATACGATGGTTTGGCTGCGGCCTATGACTATGGCCAGAATGGTGTTGAGCTAAAGAACAACATAAAGGAGTATTGGTGGAAAGCCATGGTGCAAATGAATGAAAACATTGTCGGTATTGATGCCGCCATTTTCATGCACCCAACTACCTGGAAAGCGTCTGGTCACGTAGATGCCTTCAACGATCCATTGATTGACAACAAAGATTCCAAGAAGCGGTATCGTGCCGATGTGCTGATTGAAGAAGTAGTGGCTAAGTACGAGGCTAAAATTGCCAAGGAGGTTGAAAAAGCTAAAAAGCGATTTGGCGATGCCTTTGATGAAGCACAGTTTCTGGCCACCAACCCAAATGTACTGAGAAGCCAGACCAAGATCGATGAGATTGAGCAGCGTCTAGGTGCCAGTATGGAAAAAGGCGATCTGGCCGATATAAAAGCTTTAATCGAAGAGCTTGAAATTGCCTGCCCTGTTTCCGGTTCTAAGAACTGGACGGATGTGCGTCAGTTCAACCTGATGTTCTCTACCGAACTGGGTTCTGTAGCAGAAGGTGCCAATAAAATTTACCTGAGACCAGAAACGGCCCAGGGTATCTTTGTAAACTACTTAAATGTGCAAAAAACCGGCAGAATGAAGATCCCTTTCGGTATTGCACAAATTGGTAAAGCCTTTAGAAATGAAATTATAGCCCGTCAGTTCATTTTCAGAATGAGAGAATTTGAACAGATGGAAATGCAATTCTTTGTGAAGCCGGGTGAGGAAATGACCTGGTACGAAAACTGGAAAGCCAAGCGAATTGCATGGCACAAAGCATTGGGTCTGGGAGAAGAAAACTACAGATTCCACGACCATATTAACCTGGCGCACTACGCCAATGCGGCCACCGATGTGCAGTTCAACTTCCCAATGGGCTTTAAAGAGTTGGAAGGAATTCACTCAAGAACCGATTTCGACTTAAAAGCACACGAAGAGCACTCTGGTAAGAAGCTTCAGTTCTTCGACCCTGAGGAAAATAAATCTTATGTGCCTTATGTAATCGAGACATCGATTGGTTTGGATCGTATGTTCCTGGCCATACTTTCGGCCTCGTACACTGAAGAAACTTTAGAAGATGGCAGTGAAAGAACTGTATTGAAAATTCCTGCGGCTTTGGCTCCTTATAAAGTGGCAGTACTTCCATTGGTGAAGAAAGATGGGCTTCCTGAAAAGGCCAGAGAAATCCTTTCAGACCTGCAGTTCGACTTTAACTGTCAGTACGATGAGAAAGATGCTATCGGTAAGCGCTACAGAAGGCAGGACGCCATCGGTACTCCTTTCTGCGTTACTGTAGATTACGATACACTGGAAGATAACACGGTAACTATCCGAGATAGAGATGACCTGTCTCAAATCAGGGTTTCTATCGATGAGCTGAAAAGCAAGTTGAAAGAGAGCTGTGCGCTGGAGGGATTGTTGAGGAAACTGTAACATTTATGTCATTCCCGCGCAAGCGGGAATCTCCTCTTCAATTATTCATTTTCAATGAGTATTTAGATTTGAACGCTTGGATTTCCTCATAAGAAAGATTTTCTCCTAAGTATGTTCTACCATCCATGTACTCCTTGATTGGAACTCCATTCTCATAAATCTTTTCTAATACTTTAAGAAGTTTCTGTTGTGAGGCTGGCCCCCATTGCATGAAATGATATTTGTGGAGATTGCCTTTCTCTTGAAAGGAAAGATAATTTTCTGTTCCACTTCTCAAATTATAAAAGCTCCATGCACTGTATTCTTTCTTTTTGTAGAAGGATTCGAAATGTATGGTCAATTCATAGAGTTGATCTAATTTGAATTTTTGATTTTTAAGAGCTATAAATTCTGGAGTTATGGTTAATGATCCAATTATTCTTCCTGCGATTGGCTTTTGCTTATAATCAGCCCACCTAGCGAAAGAAATAAAACCTGCTCCAACCAACCCCGCTCAAAGGAATTTGGGATACCCCATTTCGAACAGTAAATAGCTAAGGGCACAAATAAGTGCTCCTATTAAATCCAATAGGTGCTTGGTGAGGGGCTTTTATGTGATGGTGGGTTATATATGTCCGCTTCAAAAATTGGAGAATTGGTCTTTCCATATCTAGTCTTAGAGCAACCCTTTAAATGTGTTATTTATTAATTTCAAGGCTTAAATAATACCTCGTAGCCTTTCTTTCTCCAGTCCTTTTTAAAGCCCCCATTTCTACCAGAGACTGTAAATCCCGGGTAGCGGTGGAGGCAGTGGTTTGAGCTATTCTTATATAGTTGGCGGCACTTAGGCCTCCTTTAAAGCCTTCCAGCCCTTCCCTAAAAACACGGTCTATGACTTTGGCCTGGCGCTCATTCAAATGCTTGTCGAACTTTTGGTATAACTTGGTTTTCTCTATCAGAAAGTCAATCAACTTTTGCGTGTATTCCTGGGCCTTAAGTACCGTCTGGGCATAGTATTCCAGCCATGGGTTAATGTTCAGGTCGAAACTGTTTTTGTTCAAGGCCTCGTAATAGTCCTTCTTATTTTGCTGAATCACTTTTGAGAAGGCCAGCAAAGCCGGTTTTCCCATTTGCTGTGAAATGGCCTTGATGGAAAGTGCCCTGCCAATCCTGCCATTACCATCCTCAAAAGGGTGTATACTCTCAAAGTAAAGGTGAGCTATTCCTGAAAAGACTAGAGGGTACAGACCGGCCTCCTCAGATGTAGACATGCGATTGAACCAACCAACAAACTCTTCCATTTCTTTCGGTACTCTTTCTGAAGGAGGAGCTTCAAAATGAACCTTTGGCTTATTGATAGAGCCTGAAACTACCTGCATAGAATCTTCATGGGTTCTGTAAGCACCAATGTCAATCAAGTCTCTACGGCCTAGAGTCAGCATTTTGTGCCATTCAAACATCATTTCGTGCGTAAGAGGCTTCTCATAGGTTTTATAAAGACTCACCATCATATCCGCTATGCCTTCTTCAGCCGGAGGCACACGCTTCATGTCTGTTTTAAGCCCTAAGTGCTTCCTGATCGATGATTTAAGCGAATCCCTGTTAAGTATTTCTCCTTCTATTTCTGAAGTATAAAGTGCCTCATCAATGAGTAGTTCAAGTTTCAGAGATTCATCTTCCTGGCTATCTAGGTGCTTTAAGCTGCCATCTAAGAGCCCTGAATTGTGTAAATACTTCTTTTCGAAAGAAGCGAATCTAGTCAGGTCATATTTAAAATGAGGCCAGCCTTTTTTCTTCCAGTTCCAGGGCATGAGCTATAAATTCTATTTTTATAGCTCAAATATAGTATATTTTATGAGCTATAAATAATCCGTTTATAGCTCATTATCTCAATACGCTGTACTCAATATCCGATACAATTTTCACCCCCCTTCCCTCTGCCAGTATATAAGAGGAGGCTAATAACCTCCTCTTACCATTTCCAACGCTCCGTTTTCTTTAACAAAGAGCAAAATCAATTCTCCATTTACTTCGGCCATACCTGTAGCCCCCGAAGCATAGGCTCCCAATATAGCTGACTGCTCCGACCAGCCGGCCTGAGCCAGTGTTCCATAACCGGAATTAGTTGTGGCCGATTGCGCAGGGTCGTACGAAATGGGGTGTTCCGGAGTCATTAATCCATGAATCGAAAACGATTCGGTAAGCAACAAATCGTTGCCAACTCCGCGATGCACCAGGTGCATCACTCCATCGAGCGTAGCACAAGCCAGCTCGCCTGAGCCCAAATAGGGTTGAGAAACAGGCTCTTTCTCCTTTGGTGTTCCTGCATAGGCTGCAGCAGAAAAATGGGCGACCGGATAGACATTGGGCGACCACTTGTCTTTAGAGGTGTTGCTCTGCGGACCATTATAGGCTGAAGTCTCAAGGGTGACTACATTGAAATCGGCCGTATTGTACGAACACACCTGAATTTGATGACTGTTTGTATCTTCCATCATCAGATAAATGGAAGCACCCAAAACTCCCAGCTCAATATCGCCATTGCTGGAAAAGCCAACGGAAACAGCCGTCTGCCAATGGTCTTGTGCATCGGTAGTCATGGAATAAACAGCCCCGGTGCTGTCCGTATAGGCCAGCATAAGTTGTGTAGCCTCGTTGTAAGACACAAGGCTGAGTTTATCGGCATTTTGCTGCAAGGTCTGAGGGTTCTTACTCCATCCGGTCTGTTCTGTATAAGTCAGTGTTTTTAGGGTGCTGCCTTCCACATAGGCAAGAGTGAGACTATGGTTCACAACGGCAAGTGCTATAGAGCCAGAAGCAGCAACGCCTACCGACTGTGTATCGCTCCAATTATCTCCATCGAATGTCGCATAGTGCAAGTTTCCGTCTGGAGCAGCATAAACCAGATAGAGTGCATCTTTGTAGTTGGCCAAGGCCATGGCGCCCGTTAGGGTAAAAGGTGTGGGTTCCGGAGCTTCCCAAATAAACGTTTCGCCCCACAAAAACTTAAACCAGTTGGCCTCTTTATCATTCTTACCCAAAGATCCCAAGCCAAAATTGTGCTCAATGGTTTTGATTAAACTGTAGTGGTTGTAGCCTTCCAAAGCTACTCCTCCTGCCTGTACCATATCTCCAAGAAGGACGGTATAAATCTGGTTGGGACCATCATAGAAATACTTTTTGTCTTTGGGCAGATCGTATGCCGCTTCAAAATCGGCCTCATCGAAAGTCACTACGACAAGCGTGTTGGGGGGAAAGTGTGAGTTGGGCCCTGGAAAGTTGAGCGAATTAAAAAAACCTTCCAGCCAAACGGCTGCCTGATCGACTAAAGTAGGGGCGCGCTCCTTGGGCTGCTTGTCTTTATCGGCCGGAATATCGATCGGATTTGTTCCGTCCAGATAGTGCCCATCGTTCCACATATTG
Organism: Roseivirga sp. UBA838; assembly: GCF_002296035.1. Classification (NCBI taxonomy): domain Bacteria; kingdom Pseudomonadati; phylum Bacteroidota; class Cytophagia; order Cytophagales; family Roseivirgaceae; genus Roseivirga; species Roseivirga sp. UBA838. Next base: position 113,513 of record NZ_DBHC01000010.1, on the reverse strand, counting down.
GGAGTAAACCAGCTGTAGGCCGGAAGAGTACCATTGAGCAAATCGGAGTAAAGGGCTGCTTCGTTCTGGATTTTCTTCCACCTGGACTCATTCTCAATAATGTTTTTGAAAGAAGAGAATGGGTTATGTTTAATCATATACGGATACTCGTCTTTGGGCTGCATGCCTTCAGACCACGGTTGGTTTTGAGGTATGTAGCTATCCATATATGCCTTCCAGTCGAGTCTATAGGGCGATTCTTCTATCAGGTCTACGATGGTGCGCTGCTCAAGTGGGCTCGGAGGTGGATCATCGTCTGTCATATTACATAGCTCGGCAGCAATCGAAGCAATGTAGTTGGTTTGCGAGGGATGCATTACCCCAAAGTAGTTAGCCATGTCTATACCTTGCCTGGCGAGACCCCGGAAATATTCGTTTTCCATAACATAGCTCCGGTATTGGTTCTCGAACATGATAATGAATACATGGTCAAAAACCCGATTTGTGTTTGTGTTCATTGTAGTACGCTTAATTTAGTTGGTGCGTATGAAGATAAGAAATTAGAAGGAGTAGGAAAATGCTATGCTACTGACTATAAACATATGGCTCACGAAACTATCCATTCATAAGCTATAAACAATCCATTTATGGCTCATTTTCTTGCTAAAAACCACTCCTAAAACAAGCCCATTTGCCCCCTTTTGGTTTTCACGAATAAATCTGTCCTTAGAGGGGGCCTGTGATGTGAATTTCCAAAGTATTTGGTCTTGCTTATAGCAAACAGCTTATGAATCGATTCAACCATTATACCCTCTCCCTGCATTCGCTTTCCAAAACGGCTGTCGTTGAGTTGCCCGCCATGGGCTCCCTTTATTTGGTTAAGTATTTTAGTGGCTCTATCGGGAAAAGCCTTTTTCACCCAATGCTCGAAAACCTGACCAATTTGACCGTTTAGCCTGACCATGGTAAAGCCTGCACTCCTTGCTCCGGCCTTTGAGGCGGCCTCCATAATATTGGGGATTTCATGGTCGTTCAGCCCGGGAATAATTGGGCCAATCATAATGTTGCCGTTTACACCCAAACGGCTCAGCGTCTCTATTGCCCTGAGTTTCTGCTGTGTAGTAGCTGTTCGGGGTTCAAGTTTTCGCCTTACTTTTTCATCCAGCGTTGTTACAGAAAAGATAACAGTAGCCAAATCGTCCTTAGCCAGATCACTGAGAAGGTCGGCATCTCTGGTTGCTAACACATTTTTGGTAATAATGCCCACCGGATGTTTATATTTTAAAAAGACCTCCAGAAGTTTTCGGGTAATGCCGAGCTTGCGCTCTATTGGCTGATAGCAGTCTGTGTTGCCTGAAAGTACAATGGTGGCCGGCTCATAGCTGGGTTTCTGAAAATAGCTTTCGAGCAGGGAAGGGGCATTCTGCTTATAAAGGACTACGCGTTCGAAGTCAAGCCCGGCATTATAGCCCCAGTACTCATGGGAGTTTCTCGCATAACAATAAATGCAGCCGTGCTCGCAACCCTGATAGGGATTTAGCGAAAACTCCATGCCCACATCGGGACTTACCACTTTGTTGACTATGGTTTTGGGGAATATGGGAACATATTGGGTAGGAGGAGCCCCCTCATCGTATTCATCTATTCCTTCCAGATGCTCCTGTACGTACTCGTGCAGCAAAAACCTATTCTTCACCTGAATCTGTGCTCCTCTTCCTTTTATCATAGTATTATTTTTAGTATTGCTAAATATAATAGCAATTAACTAAATATTATCGGATGGGTGCTAAAAATGCGCTTCCAATAACTGGTGAAATCAGGTTTTTTGATCAGAGGAAAAAATAATTTGAAGCGAAGGACTAACTTGTTCTTTTGTCAGAATCAAACTCATTCTATTCATGAAAAAATATTTGCCCTACTGGCTTGTACTGGTAGTCCTTACCTGCTCCTTCTCATGGTATGAGGCACAAGCCCAAAGAAGAAATCAAAAAACGGAAAGTGCAGCGGTTCAAAAAGACCCTTCCGATGGCTTTTCATTAAACACCCTTCGTTTCAGAAGCGTGGGTCCGGCCCTTACATCGGGTCGAATAGCTGACCTGGCGGTGAACCCTGATAACCCTGCCGAGTTTTACGTAGCCGCTGCTGCCGGGGGGGTATGGAAAACCACGAATGCCGGTACTACATTCGATCCCATTTTTGATAATTATGGCAGCTACTCTATAGGAGCCCTGGCCATGGACCCCAACAACCACAATGTGATTTGGGTAGGAACCGGAGAAAACAACAACCAGCGCTCGGTTTCTTATGGTGACGGCATTTATAAATCCATTGATGGAGGAGCCTCATTTAAACACATGGGCCTAAAAAAGTCTGAGCATATTGGCATGATTGCTATAGACCCCAGAAACTCGGATGTAGTATATGTGGCTGCTTATGGCCCCTTGTGGAGTGCAGGAGGCGACAGAGGTCTTTACAAAACAACCGATGGTGGCGAAACCTGGGAAAAGGTACTCGAAATATCGGAGCATACGGGGGTAAACGAGGTACACCTTGACCCCAGAAACCCCGATGTAATTTATGCCACCGCGCATCAGCGCAGGAGAAGACAATGGACCTACCTGGGTGGAGGCCCTGAGTCGGGCATATACAAATCTACCGATGCCGGCAAAACTTGGGACAAGATAAACCGCGGACTTCCGGGAGTGGACAAGGGACGTATAGGTATGGCCATTTCTCCCGCCAACCCTGAAGTACTTTATGCCATTGTAGAAGCACAGAACGGGCAAGGCGGCTTCTACAGAAGCACGAATCGTGGCGCCTCCTGGCAAAAAATGAGCAACCATTCTACCAGCGGAAACTACTATCAGGAGATTGTAGCCGATCCGGTAGATGTAGACCGTGTGTACTCTCTCAACACATTCACCATGGTGACGGTTGATGGAGGAAAAACTTTCACCCAACTGGGAGAAAAGAGTAAGCACTGGGATAACCACGCCATGTGGATTAACCCTAAAAACAACAAGCACATTCTTCAGGGCTGCGATGGCGGTGTGTATGAAAGCTTTGATCAGGGAGAAAACTGGAAGTTTTTTACCAACCTGCCGGTAACGCAGTTCTATAAAGTTTCGGTAGACAATGCAGAACCCTTTTACAACATAATGGGCGGAACCCAAGACAACTACAGCCTACATGGCCCCTCGCAAACGGTGAGCCGACACGGAATTATTAGTTCCGATTGGATTGTGACTCAAGGAGGCGATGGTTTTGAGTCGGTACCCGACCCTGTTGAACCCAATATTGTGTATGCTCAATCGCAAAATGGAGGCCTCATTCGTTTCGATAGAAAAAGTGGAGAAAGTGTAACCATTGTTCCCCGTCCGGAAAAAGGAGAAAAAGAATATAACTTCAACTGGGACTCTCCCCTTATGGTGAGTCCACACGACCATAAAACCATATACTTTGCCGGAAACAAACTTTTCAAAAGTACCGATCGCGGGAACTCCTGGGAGGTGATTAGCGGAGAGTTAGATCAGGATATAGACCGGAACCTGTTGCCTGTAATGGGTAAAATATGGCCTATGGATGCAGTAGCCAAAAATGGATCTACTTCCAGATACGGTGCCGCAGTATCGCTCGATGAGTCCAGACTTCAGCAAGGGCTAATTTATGTGGGTTCTGACGATGGGCAGATTAGCGTAACGGAAGATGGAGGCAAGAACTGGTTTAAGATAAACCGCTTTCCCGGAGTACCTGAAAACACTTATGTATATGACCTTATTGCCTCAAAACACGATGTAAACACTGTGTATGCGGCATTTAATAATCACAAAAGTGGAGACTTTACTCCATATGTCTATGTAAGTAATGACAAAGGCAGAACCTGGCGAAGTATAAGCAGTAACCTGCCCGAAGGAGCGGTGTATGCTCTGGAACAAGACCATGTAAATGCCAACATTCTTTTTGCGGGCACTGAATATGGCGTACATGTAAGCCTGAATGGAGGTCAAAGCTGGAAAGCCCTAAAGGCCGGGCTACCTACAATTAACGTGAGAGACATGGCTATTCAGGAAAGAGAAAACGATCTGGTACTGGGCACCTTTGGCCGAGGGTTTTATGTGCTTGACGACTACAGCATTTTAAGAGAATTCTCTGAGGAGATTGCCGAAAAACAAGCTCATATATTTTCTATTTCCGAAGCCAAAATGTTCAACGAATGGACTCCACTAGGCTCTTTGGGATCGAGAGAGCACGGTTTTCAGGGCGAGATGCACTATTCTGCTCCCAACCCTCAAACGGGAGCTATTATTAACTATTATCTCAAAGAAGGCACTACCACTCTGAGGGCCGAAAGAAACAGGCGGGAGTCTGAAGCCTTTAAAAAAGGAGAGGCCATTCCGTATCCTAGTTTGGAGGAATACAAAGCCGAGCAAAATGAAGCCCCCTCTTACATGATATTCACTATTAAAGACCAGGCCGGAGAAGTAGTGAGTGAGCTGAGAAGTCCGTTGCGCAAAGGACTAAACCAAATAGTTTGGGATCTTACATACATGAACTTTTATAGCGTAAATGCCCGTCAGGCCAACCCTTCATCGAGCCTCAGCTCTACGGGCGTGTTTGTAGTGCCGGGTACTTACACGGTAAGCATGAGTCAGGTGCTGAAAGGCGAGCTTTCGGAGCTGGTTAGTAACGTACCTTTCCGCGTGTCGGAGCTCAATAACCGCACCTTGCCTGCCGCAAATTGGTCGGCCATGGCAGAGTTTAAGAAGAAAGCAGCCCGTCTGGTAGCAGCCATGAACGCCACTAGGTCGGTCCTTTCTGAAATGGGCGGTGAGCTGGATGTCTTCAGAGCATCGGCTAAAGCCATGCCTATTCAGGAATCGCTACAATTGCTCAAAGAAATTGATGAATTAGAAAAAGAACTGGAAGCCATAAACATAGCAATGAATGGAGACCCCAACCTGGGGAGGCTCGATATGGATGGTGACTATGACATGCGCCAGCGCGCCCAAAGTGCCGCCTACGACATCTATGGCTCGCTCTCAGATGTTACGGGCACATCCATTAAAAACTATGAAATTGCGGCCGATGAGTTTACTCCGATTTTGACCTCGGTGCGAGCTCTTCAAAGCCGAATGGAGGCAATGCACCGAAAGCTTGGCAGCAGAAACAGCCCATGGCTGGCAGGGGCTTTGCCTAACTGGAGCAAGTAAAAGCTATTTAGACTTTGCAAAGCGGCTCAATAGAGAAGTCTGCCGAATAGTGGCTAACCGAAGCCACTATTTACCACAACAGACCTAATCTCTAAAGAGCCGCTTTGTTTTTTGGGATTGTGCCAGGAATATCCCAGTTTTATCCGCAACGTATTGAATTACACCCTGATAGACACCTGTTTCGATTAAAAGCGTGTCAAATACATTTTTTTATATTTAAGTGTCTTGAAAAGAGGTGTATATTTAATTCTCATTCAAGCCTCAACTTTTTAATAGAATCTCTCAAATCTTTTAAATTTGCCACTAGCGGCAAGGCTGGATCATTGAAATATGTCGTCATCATATTGGTTTCCCTCTTAACCGAGCACGCTCGTGCGCAGGACCTGATTTCTGTGGCGAACACCTTCCTCAACGACAAGAACTATGTGGAGGCCAAAGCCGCGATAGATGAGGCCTTTCAAGCTGCGGAGGCTAAACAAAACCCAAGGGCATGGTACACTAAGGCAAGGGTGTATCATGAAATCTTGAAATCGAGCGACCCGGCCATTCAGGAGATTAAAGCCGATCAAAAACAGCTGGTTACCACCATAGCCGAAGCCTACAAGAAAACTAAAGAACTCACGGACCCTTCCAACAATCTTCACATTTTGGCGAACAATCAGATTGAACTACTGTGGGCTGACTTTATTAATAACGGCATCACCGATTTCCAAAGCAGCAAGTTCAGTAGGGCCTCCGAGTTGTTCGAGAAAGCTCAAATACTAAAGCCGGCAGATTCTACCGGCTATTTATATGCGGCCCTAAGTGCTCAAAATGCAGGTCAATACCAAAAGGCTATAGATAATTACCTGGCACTTAGAGATTTTATGCGCCTTTCTAAAAATGCTTACAACGGCCTCATTGTATGCCAGCAGGCTTTGGGTGTGCCCGATACACAGCAACTGGACATTGTGGAAGAAGCCCTTTTTGAGTATCCCAATCACTTGCCCTATATCTTTCAGGAAATCAGCATTCTCATTCGTCTCAAGCGATTTGAAGCAGCCGAGTCGGTGCTTAAAACCTCCATACAGCGTAACCCCAACAACGCCATGCTGGTGCTTAGACAGGCCGACCTGTACGATCGGATATTTAAAGAAGCCTACCTGAATGGCGAGCCTGAGCGATCGGAGCGCTACTTTGAAATGGCTTCCAGAAGTTACGAGCGTTATCTGACAAGCTTTCCAAACGACTTTACAGCCAACTACAATTATTCGGTAATGATTAACGAACAGGCCAATAGGGTTTATGTGCGCGTAAACCTTATGAGCAAGGAAGAATACGAAATACGCGGCAAAGAAACCGAGCAGATTGGCCATGATTGGACCCGAAGAGCACTGCCATATATGGAGAAGGCCCGGGAGGTTAACCCGAAAGATGAGAAAGTAATGAGGGCACTCAAGGTATACTATGAGCGCCTTGGCATGACGGAGAAACTGGCAAAGTTGAATGAAGGAAATTAAAGTAGTTGTTGCTTCTAAAAACCCGGTAAAGATTAACTGTACGGCTGCTGCCTTTAAAAAGGTATTTCCCGAGAGTCGTATACTAGTGGAGGGTATTTCGGTTCCATCAGGAGTGGCCGACCAGCCCATGACCGACAAAGAAACCTTGCAGGGAGCCCAAAACCGGGCCGAAAATGCCAGTAGGCTTGTTCCTGAGGCTCACTACTGGGTGGGTATAGAAGGTGGTATTGATGAGGTACACCAGAGCATGGAGGCTTTTGCCTGGGTATACATTGTTTCTTCCACCCGAAGGGGAAAAGCACGAACAGCCAGTTTCGATCTTCCTCCACAAATTCAGCAGCTCATTCATAAGGGCATAGAGCTCGGAGTGGCAGACGATATGGTTTTTAAGCGTTCCAACTCTAAGCAGAAAAATGGTGCGGTAGGTATTCTCACTAAAGACCTGATCAACCGAGCCGAATACTACGAACCGGCCGTAGTCTTCGCCCTCATTCCTTTCGTAAATCAGGATTTATACTAGCCCTCAGCCCGATAGTCTGACTTAGTAGGTGGCTTTTTTTAAAGGCCTAAACCTGTGGGCAATGGCATATAAAACAACTGCCGACCCTTGGCAGAGTCGGCAGTCTATAATGAGTTTTACTTGCAGTAGTTTACAAGCTATCTGCTTCTGTTAAGGTTATCAAATACCTTAGGCTTTCTAGGCATTTTCTGATCCATATTGGCGGTTTGCATTACCATTGTAGCAATGATCACCGCATTTTTTCTCAAGTCGGCTGCCTGTAGTCTTTCGTACAAATCCATATTGGTGTGGTGGGTTCTTGTACCGTAGTCTATAGGATCTTGAATAAACTGGAAGCCCGGCAAACCAATACCATCGAAAGCCTGGTGATCGGTTCCTCCGGTATTTCTAATGGTTACAGTACTGGCACCCATGTCTTCAAACACCTTGAACCACTCGGTGAAAATGGTACGAATGGCTTCGTTGCCCTGAAGGTAAATACCTCTGATGGCTCCTGTTCCATTGTCCATATTGTAGTAGGCCGAAAACTGCTCGTGCTTTTTGTTAGGCATACCATTGTTCATAAATTCTTTCTGAACATAGTTTCTTGAACCGTAAAGACCCTGCTCTTCACCGCTCCAAAGAGCAATTCGCACAGTTCTCTTTAACGGCACGCCCGACTCTTTAAGTATTCTTATGGCCTCCATCATGGTGGCCGAACCAGCCGCGTTGTCTGTGGCTCCTGTGCCCGCAAACCAAGAATCGAGGTGGGCACCAAGCATTACAACTTCGTCTTTAAGCTTAGGGTCTGAACCCGGAATTTCTGCAATTACATTGTAGCCCTGCAGGTCTTTGGTGTGAAATTCGGTTTTTGTGTCGGCTTCTATTCTAACCGGCTCACCTTTCACCAAAAGTCTTACCATTCGGTTGTAATGTTCCGGAGCTATTTCCATTTCAGGAAGGGGGTTCTCCTCTCTGCGAGCACCATTAGAAGTAAAGAAAGTACCTTGTCCTCCTCCTCTGTGTGTATTGAGCACCATGGCCACTCCTTCGTCTTTAAACATTTGATAGGCGGCATTTCTCAAGTTGGCTGCTCTTCTGAAGTCTGATATTCTTCTTTGGCTAAAAGAACCATCCGCATTACTCACTCTTTCGGTGGTCATGTCTTGCAGCTGCTCTTCCGTCCAACGGGTGGCATCTGCCTCAAAAGTGGTTTTTGCTTCAATGTTGGTGGGCATTAAAACTACCTTTCCTTTGAGTTTGCCTTTGTATTGAGCAAGATCGGCTTCGGAACTTACGTCTACATATATCGCTTCGGCCGAAATAGGTCCGTTGGTGCCCGGTGTCCAGGCTTTTGGAATACCGATTAACGCCTGATAGTATGGTACTGTCATGGCCAGATAAGACTTTCTTACGTCCCAGCCTTCTCCAAACTCACCCCATGGCTCTACTTTCACATTAGAAAGACCCCACTCCTTCATTTGAGCGGCCGTCCAATCGTAAGCTCTTTTTAAACCCTCTGAACCCGTAAGCCTAGGTCCAATCCTATCGGTGAGGTTCCAGGCAATGTCCATTACCTGGCTGTTGTTCAGGCCTTCATCCTTTATTTTATAAAGTGCATTGTAATCGATTTGGGTGTTTTGAAACCCAAATGCGGAGTATGTGCATAGCAATAAGCACACAAAAAATACTTTTACTGTCCTCATTTTATCATTGGTTTTTGTTAAAGATAGGTATCCGTACAAATAGTAGGCTCAATTTTGGGATGTGTGGAAAATAACCGTTCTCAATTGCCTTTCTGAGTAGCGGCAAGTCTAATTTGTTCCACAAAACGGGCAAGCGCCAAAAACCAGTCGCCCGAGGCATCCCACTCTTTTCCAACATAAATGGTGTTGGTTCGAAGGTCATTCAAATAGAATTTATACACCCTTTGCTTTCCGGTCTTTGTCCGGTTTGGAAAAGGAATCCACTTGCTTACCTCTTCTTCCGTTCCTTGAACCATTTGCAACTCATAGATAAACCCGGCTCTCCTCAATTCGGCTGAAGTGGCTGCACGATCTACCAGTGCCATGGTGTTAGTAGTGTCGGCCGCCAGAGCTTCCAGGACCTGGTTTTGCCTCATCAAGACTTGTTGCAAAGAGTCGGCTGCAAAAATATGGCTATGGTGTAATCTGTAAACAGGTTCCTTTTGGCCTCTTTGAGCATCGTAAGGCTTTAGAGCAATTTTGAACTCTGCCACCTGTGACGGAATAGACCGGGCTATCAAACCTGGCGCAACGGTGGGGTAAAACATTTCCGGATTTTCATTCACCAGCAGGTTGGTTCTCCTAAACTGGTCGGTCTTAAAATAGGAGCCCAGTTCTTGCCATACCGTTTTGGGGTCGGAAGCTAATCGGGCAAAAGCAGAAGTACCGGGGTTGTAGAGGGTGTTTTGTTTGTTAAAGGGTAATATGGCTATAAAATAAGGCCCTTTAAGGTGTGGGGCTGAAAAGATAATGAGATTTTCTATACCTCTGGTTTTGATAAACTCGGGAAAAGCCTGGGGGGTGTGCATACCCACATCGTAATTATTGAGCGGTAAATAAGCCACAGCATCTACCCCCACTTCTGCAAAAAACTGTTGCATTTCATCGAGCATATTCTGCCATTCGGTCGCGTCATCATCCATCGGCACAGAAAAAAGTACAACTGACTTTGTCTGTAAAATATCTTCAGGAGGATAAAGGGCTTGATTGAGCTTAAGGTTCTCAAGAATATTTTTGATATCGGTTTGTGCATGGCCAACCAAAGCGATGGTTAGCAGAGAGGTAATGAACAGAAATTTGTAGGCAAATGAGCGCAAATCTTGTTAAGGTATTGATTATGTTTAAGAAAGGATCGAATCAGCAACCAGATAGCAATATGCTTTCTACAACTCCCATAACGATGCAAAGGTATTCAAATTTCATTCTGTTTTCTCTTCTCTTTTGTCTGTTTTCCCTCAAGAGCCAGGCCCAGTTAGATCGGCTGGATACAGAATTTATGCTAGAAGACTTGAGAAAACTTTCTCATGACGCAGCCGAAGGCAGAAGGACCGGAACCAATGGAGCCGAGGCCGCCCGAAGATTCATTATTAAGCAAATGGAAAATATGCGCCTGAAGAGCCTTCAGGATGACTTCAGGCACCCCTTTTCTTTTACCACCTCCAGAGGCGATACCATTCAGGGCGAAAACATTGTGGGCTACATTAAAGGTGAACAACAAACTGCCTTTGTTATAACTGCTCACTTCGATCATCTGGGTGTTCGTGATGGGGTGGTGTACAATGGTGCCGATGATAATGCTTCCGGAGTGGCTGCCTTATTGGCACTGGCAGAATATTTTCAGAGTTACAAACCCCGACATACGCTGGTGTTTGCCGCGCTTGATGCCGAGGAAATGGGCTTGCAAGGGGCTAAAGCTTTTGTAAATGACCCTAGCATTCCGCAAGAGATGATCAAGCTGAACATTAACATGGACATGATCAGCATGAACGATAAAAATGAGCTTTACGTAGCCGGTACGCACCACTACCCTCAGTTAAAACCTATTATTCAGGAAGTGAATGTATTGCCTCTGCAGCTCAAGTTTGGACATGACTCTCCCGACCTGGGCAATGACGACTGGACCAACTCTTCGGACCATGGCCCTTTTCATAAAAAGGGAATCCCTTTTCTCTACTTTGGTGTAGAAGATCATGAGCATTATCACAAGCCTACCGATGATTTTGAGAACGTTAATAAGGATTTCTACATAAAGGCGGTGCACGCCATTTTGGACTGCATTTTAGCCCTGGATGCGGCTCTTAACTAAACCGTTATGATTCAAACACTACTCAGCCATTCTTTTAAACAGCAACTAAGATCTCCCATTTGGGCCAAAAACCTTATTGCTAATGTTTTTCTGGGCTTCGCTGCTTTAATGTTGCTGTTCTATGTATTACTTGTGGGTATTTTCTTGCCCAAAATACTGGAGTCGGTTTTTCCCGGGCAAAGCCCTATAGAGGTGGTGAGTGGTTTTGTCATTTATTATTTTGCTTTTGAGTTTTTCTTGCGATTCTTTTTACAAAATGTGCCGATATTGGCTATTCAGCCCTACTTGCACCTACCCATGCGCAAAAAGAAGATGCTGCACTTTATGCTCAGAAAAAGCCACCTGAGTGTTTTTAATTTTCTCGGAATACTCATTTTTCTGCCTTTTACATTAAGCACTGTTGTACCCGAAGCGGGTTTTCTTCCCGGTCTTGGCTGGCTTCTGGCCATTATTAGCCTTGTTTTTACTCTGCACTTTCTCACTATACTATTCAAGAAAAAGCTTAATGAACAGCCCAATCTGTTGTTGGTAATAGCAGGCCTGTTTATGGCCGTGGGGGCTGCAGACTACTATGAAGTATTTTCGCTCTCTGAGCTTTCCGCTACACTCTTCAATGGTTTGCTTGGTCAGCCTGTTTATGCATTGATTCCATTATTGCTGTGGTTTGTTGCCTACAATGCCAATTACCGCTTTCTGGCGGCCAATACCTATCCGGAGGAGATATCTACCAAAAAGAAGACATCGAAAATTGCCGGAGATTTTGCTTTTCTTAAACGTTTTGGCCGTGTAGGAGAGCTCATTGCTCTGGAGCTTAAATTAATCTTGAGACACAAACGCCCTAAAAGTGCGGTGTTTCTTGCCAGTTTTTTGCTACTCTATGGACTCATCTTTTATCCCGAGGAGCAGTATCAACAAATGAGCTGGATATTCTTATTTGTAGGCATTTTTATTACGGGTATTTTCTTTATTCAGTATGGGCAGTTTTTACTGAGTTGGGAAAGCAGCTACTTCGATTTTGTACTTACCCGAAAAGTTACCTTTCATCAATACTTTGAAGCCAAGTACTATCTGTTTGTAGCTACTAGCGCTATAGCCTTTGTGCTTTCGTTGGGCTATGCCTATTTCGGAATGAAGATTGTCTTCATTAACTTGGTTTGCTTCCTTTTTAACATTGGAGTCAATGTGTTTTTGGTTATGCGAATTGCTCTTTTTAGCCCCAAAAAAATTGACCTGAGCAAACGCGCAGCCTTTAACTACGAAGGGGTTGGGGCAGCCCAGTTCTTGATGGCACTACCGATCATATTTTTGCCATACCTGGTTTTTGTTCCATTTATAATATTAGACATAGAAGATTATGGACTCATAACGCTGGGGGTTGTGGGTCTGACAGGATTTATACTTCGCGATAAGTGGTTGAACTATATAGCCCAATCGTTCGTCAAAAACAGACACAAAATAGCAGCAGGATTCAGGGCTCAATAAATTCGAATAAGACATGATTAACGTAAAAGGACTTACAAAACAGTACAAGGGTGTAACCGTAGTCGATATTCCTGAGCTTGTCATTGGCAAGGGAGAGAGTTTTGGGTTGGTAGGTAACAACGGAGCCGGTAAAACAACCTTTTTTAGAATGATTTTGGATCTGGTAAGGGCCAGTTCGGGAGAGGTGCTTTCTAAAGGAGTGAATGTGAGCCAAACCGAAGACTGGAAGTACTATACCGGTTCTTTTCTGGATGAGTCGTTTTTGATTGACTACCTAACTCCTGACGAGTATTTTGAGTTTGTGGCCTCTTTGCACGATTACTCCCAGGGAGACCTCAAAGAGTTTTTGAGCCAATTCGAAGCCCTTTTTAATGGTGAAATTGTTGGCAAAAACAAGTACATCAGAGACCTTTCTAAAGGTAATCAAAAGAAGGTAGGTATTGCTGCTGCACTTATGGGTAGACCGGAGGTCATATTACTCGATGAGCCTTTTGCCAACTTAGATCCAACCACTCAAATTAGATTGAAAAACTTGCTGAGAGACTGGAAAGAAAACCATCAGTTGACCATGCTTATCTCCAGCCACGATCTTAACCATGTAACTGAGGTTTGCGAACGCATTGTATTACTGGAAAAAGGAGTGGTAAAACAGGATATTCAAACTAGCAGTTCTACCTTAAAAGAACTGGAAGAATACTTTGCGGCCTACTAACGAGGCATAGAAGGTCTTCTATACGGTCACTTTTTTGTCACTTAGCAAATATCTGAGATGGGTCTTTGAACGACTTAAATTCCAGTGCATTTCCGCTTGGGTCTAAGAAGAACATGGTGGCTTGTTCGCCAACTTCTCCTTCAAAACGGATGTATGGTTCTATCACGAAATCGATGCCGTGCTGCTTAAGCTTTTCTGAAAGCTCATGCCATTGATTCCACTCTAAAACAGCTCCAAAATGACGGACAGGTACGTTTTTACCATCAACAGCATTAGTATTGGCTTGAGCCAGTTCTTCAGGCTTAACATGCGCACTGAGCTGATGGCCGAAGAAGTTAAAGTCGATCCACTTATCGGTAGAGCGACCAATTTCGCAGCCGAGTAATTCGCCAAAAAAGGTTCTGGTAGATTCAATGTCCTTGACAGGGAATGCTAAGTGAAAAGGAGTATTCATTGTTTGGTCAATTAGGTAATTGGTTATTCGTTGATTGGGGGTGAATTTACGACTTAATTCTACTCAGCATAGCATTGTTAGAAATTCGTCACTTTTAGGTTGTGGTTGGTCACATTTGGTGGAATGGAGAACGGTGATTGGTTAATGTTGAAGTAAAAAGCATGAAAAAATCTATAATCTTAAAGGTTCTGGTGCTCGTTGCAGTAGTACTATTTTTTGCAGAAAAATATTTTCAGCTTAACGCATTACATGGTCTAGAATACCAAAGGAGAATATCACAACTGATCAATGACGATGCACTTATCGCTAATCAACTATTGACATTCAAAATTCAAAAATTCTCGGAATATACGGTCTACCTGATCATTGCCTACTTATCATTTAAACACATATATCAACCCCTAAATAAAAAGATAGGGTGGCAGGCCTCCTTGCCCATACTTGTTTTAATATCTATGGTTCTAGGGCTGATTTTTTCGATGATTATAAAGGCTACAAATCCCTATTTTTCAATCACTCCTTATAATGGTCAGGTGGCTGCCTCAGAAATTAGTATGTTCTCCCATTTGTTCTTAAGACAAACTATTCACTCTTTTTTTGCTGTTTCTTTGGGGCTATTGATAAGAAACAGTCTTCAATACTTAAACAATGAAAAAGGGAAACTATTTAGAGTATTAGGTTCGGATTTTTGGGTGTTGCTTTATACCGTTCAGTTTCTACTGATTCTCATCATAAATATACTCGTAAATGTTGGTGAAACTCCTTCACAAATCGCTCTAATGATTCCAACCTCGTTGCTATTTGCCTTAGTAACCTTTACTATGTCCTATCTATTTCTTGAAGCTTTTAGCGTAAATGATCAGTTGAGTTTTAAGAACTTTTGGAGTAAGATTTCGCAATGTATCATAATGACATCAGGCGGTGCAGCTATTATATATTTCTCAACTGAACTAAACCTTCATTTTGGTGACCGCTATTTGAATTATACCATTCCATCATTTTTGATAGTTTCAACCGTTCTTTTTGTACTCATTCTATCTGAATCGTTACTTCAATTCAGCTTTTATTCAAAATACATAAGAAAAAATCAAGCTCTGAGGCTAGAACTTCGACACAAGGACTCTAGTCTTTCACAACTCAAATCGCAAATCAACCCGCATTTTCTCTTCAACTCCCTCAATAGCTTGTATGGTTTGGCACTGGAAGAAAGTAGCCCGAAAACCTCAACGGGTATTCAAAAGCTTAGTGAAATGATGCGCTTTATGCTTCGCGAAAATGTGGAAGATACTATTGAAATCAGCCGGGAGTTTGAATATGTGGAGAACTGGTGCCTATATACCTGTTAGACCAAGTACCCCATAAAATCCATAGATATAATATTCTAAATAATTGAAAGACCCAAAGGTCTTTTTTGGCATCTATATAGATTATGAGATAAGAAAGCCTCCGCATCCAGTAAATAAATTTATTCTAAAATTTCATTTTATACATAATCGCAGCCCAAGAGCTTAAAAAGCATTAGTGTGTTTTTACACTATTTTTTTATTGTGTCACTTATTGTTTCTAAAAAATAATAGTCATACCTTTATAACCTCAAGATTCGGAAATCATGCAAGAGGTAGCAATTAAAGAATTAAAAGAAAAGATAGAAGCAATAAGAAGTGATGCAGAAGAAAAGATTGCATCACTTAAATTTGCTATTTCTATTCTTGAAGGAGATAATACTCCAAAGTCAAAACCGATGACTTTTAGTATTAAAGGACAAAAAGGTAGTGATGAGTTATATAATTTCGGTAGACTATCGGTAGAAGAAAGAGGTGAAAGGATATTAAGTATTACAAGAGGTACTGGTAGTTTTTTACATGTCAATGTAATAGCAAAAGAAATAGTTGGTTATGATGCTGATGAAAAGTCTATTGATGATTGTAAGGCATTAATCAGACCTCCTTTAAATGAATTACTTCAAAACAATAAACTTGTAAAATACAATCCTAGAGGTAATTCAAGAAAAACATTCACTTATGGTTTACCTGAATGGATTGATAATGATGGAGAGCCAATTGATGGTATTGAATATAAATTGGATTAAAATAAAAAGGACTGGTATCAGCAGTCCTAAGGGAGATAGCTCAATGGATAGAGCAGTATATAATCGTAAATGCAGGTTGGGGGTTCGAGTCCCCCTCTCTCTACTGGTTAACCACCGTGGTTCGAAGATAGTCTCATTAGCTATCCTAGATCGAGTTTAGCAGACTCAACACGGTTTTTCATTCAAATCTCCTTCATTTAGGAGTCAAAAAGGGTGTTCTAGCACCCTTTTTGCATTTCAAAGATATGAAAAACTTTTCAATACAACAATATTCGAAAATAATTGTATCAATATAGCCTTACTTTATGAATTGAGTAATTCCCAAACTCGATCACATCTTCTTTCTTTCTTGTCAATGTCCAGTAACTAGGAAAGTTAGGGTCTTCTTGTGATTCACAAAGGTTTTTAAGGTTACCCCAACACCCTATAACCACCCCATGTTTAATGAGAACAAACACTTTAGTGTTCTCTTTTCTCTCTTTGTATGTGACCATGAAACAAACATACAAAAATAACCGACAATAATTGTATATACATTAGGTAATACAAATATATTCGACTATATTTGTATATAACAAAACGGAAATGAACTTCAAATCAATCATACAATTCACCCAGTATTTTAACACTGACGATAAGTGTAGAGAGTTTTTGGAAGAACAAAGATGGGGTGACACTCCTGCGTGTCCTCATTGTGGTTCAACCAACGTTGTTAAGTTCAAAACTGACAACAAGACTTATAAGTGTCGAGAAAAAGTTTGTAGAAAGAAATTTACTGTAACCGTTGGTACAATGTATGAAAACACCAAAATCCCTTTGACTAAGTGGTTTTTGGCTACTTATATCCTTTCGGTTCACTCTAAAGGAATTAGCAGTTTACAACTTGCAGAATGGTTGAACGTTACGCAAAAGACAGCTTGGTTCTTGACTCACAGAATCCGTGAAATGCTGGCTGACAATGCGCCTGAGTTGTTAAATGAGGTTGTTGAGATTGATGAAACTTACGTAGGTGGAAAAATCTCTAACAAGCACGTTAGCAAAAGAAAGCAGTATAAGGCAAATGATAACAAGACTATGGTAATAGGTGCTGTTCAGAGAGAGGGAAAAGTAAAAACTAAAGTTATCCCAAATGCTGACGTTGAGAACATCCAGAACGCGGTTGTTGAATTCGTTGAGCCTAACAGCACAATGTATACAGATGAAAGCCGAGCTTATAATAAAGTGAAAGACAACTATAAGCATGATACGGTTCGCCATAGGAGCAAAGAGTATGTTAGAGGTGATGTTCACACAAACACAATCGAAGGGTTTTGGAGTGTGTTGAAAAGACAGATTCACGGAATTCACCACTTTGTTTCTCCAAAGCATTTGCAAAGATATTGCAATGAGTCTTCTTATAGATATAACACTAGAGGCTTAGAGCAAGACGAAAGGTTTGCAGATGTTGTCTCTAGATGTAATGGAAGATTAACCTATAAATCACTGATAAATGGATAATACAGACTTTCAAAAAAGAATGGGAGAAAGAATGAGGAGCATAAGGAACGAAAGAAAGATTTCTATTCGGGAATTATGCCTCCTTACTGGTTTAGACGAAAGCCACATGGCCAGAACAGAAACAGGGTACGTAGACCCAAAAGTAGGAACTCTTAGAAAGATTGCAGAAGCCTTGAATTGTGATATTAAGGACTTCTTATAACTGTTATATTTGAAGTATGGCTAAAGATAAGAAAAGCCCAAAAGAGGCAAGTGAGTTATTCGGAAAGATTATTAAAGCTTCGGTCAAGGGAGATAAAGACAAACCTAAAGACAAGAAAAAATAGTAGGACATTTATTTATACCTATTTTGCCTATCCTTAAATAAACAATAAGATGGGTAAAGAGTTAGTGTTTAACAATATTGTTCTACAATACAATGGTAAAAAGTACCTAACGGATGATATTTACGGTGATAAGCAAATTTATAATCAAGTAATAAGATTTTTAACTGGAACAGGATTAATCGTTCTTGCAGATCTTTTCAATAATGATGATGCAACACTAATATTAGTTAGTAACGATTTAGAAGTTTTTGATCTTAACATCTCTAATGCCAGCGAGGAACTTACCAGAAAGTTCTTTCTTAAGTTCAGACCTTGATTTTTCTTTAAAATACTCCTTTACCTGACATTCTGCCACATCTTGATAAAAAGAATCAAGATACCCTATTCTACTACATATATCTGCAACAAGTATTCGATGTTCAATGCTTCCTACAGGAAGAAATGCGCTAACTCTTTTGTCGATATCCATAACCCTCAACCCATAGTTAAGAGGTGGATTGTTTGTTAATCCTCTAATGTCTTTCATTTTCTTTTTGGTCTAACACGTATATAAGCACCGGAGAACTACATTGAGCTTCAAAAACTAAGGGTTGATGGAAATGAAAAAGTGAGATTGGAGTATGAGATAGACAAAGCGTGTGAGGGTAAAATAACCCCTATGCTTATTATTCCTTTTATAGAAAATGCCTTTAAGCATGGGGTCAGTGCGCATCACAATTCATGGATTGAGGTTAAATTGAGCTGTAGCAAAGAAGCCATTCATTTAAATGTGAAAAACAGTAATCATAAAAAGCTGAAATCTACCGAAGAAGAGAGTGGCATTGGGCTGGAGAATGTAAGGCAAAGGCTTACCATGCTCTATCCAGGCAAGCACCTTTTCCAGCTATTTGAGAATGAAGAAAGCTTTGAAGCCAACCTTAAAATTGAACTCAATTGATTAGAGCCATTGCCATAGATGATGAGCCTATTGCCTTAAAGGTGGTAGAAGAACATGCTTCCAAAATCCCCTTCCTGCAACTGGAAGAATCATTTACCGATGCCTTTGCAGCCTTAGACTTTCTACAAAAAAATAAAGTAGATTTGATCTTTCTAGACATCAATATGCCAGATATCTCTGGCCTCGACTTGCTAAAAGCTACCGATGCCAGGTTTCAGATCATTTTTACCACGGCCTATTCCGAATATGCTGTGGAAAGCTATGAACACAATGCAGCGGATTATTTACTCAAGCCCTTCGAATTTGGTCGCTTTCTGAAAGCAGTAATGAAAGTGAAAGAGGGTCTAAAACAAGCAAAGGAAGACTACTTCTTTGTAAAGTCTGGTTATGAGTATATACGCATCAACTTTGACGATCTGCTCTTTATTAAAGGAGAAGGTAACTATCTAAAACTGGTAGAAAAGGAGCGTAGCACACTTGCCAGAATGACTTTTGAGGAAGTTTTAGGCCAAATACCGGAAAGCTTTGTTCAGGTGCATCGGTCGTTTATCATTAATTCACAGCTCGTGGAAAAGCTGGAAAAACACCAAGCAAAAGTTAGGGAGCACCAAGTGCCAATTAATACAGAAGGATATGAGAAGCTGAAATCACTGGTCATCAAATAAAAGAGGCTGTCTCAAAAACTACCGTTATCGTTATTCCCAGCTTAACTGGGAATCTCTAAATGCTTTTGAAATGAATTTTAGGAGATTCCCGATCGGGGTCGGGAATGACAGTTAGCTTTTGAGACAGCCTCAATATCTAATTTCCTGATTAACCGATTGACTGACTTACCAGCTGCCTCCGGAACCTCCGCCTCCAAAAGAGCCGCCTCCGAAACCACCGAAGCCTCCGCCTCCTCCGCCAAAACCAGAGCCGCCACCGAATATACCACCGCCACCGCGGAAGTTATCCCAGTCGTCATCTCTTCTTCTGCCCATGGAGTTGCCCATCATTAGCCATGCCCACCATGGCAAGCCTCTGGAGCCAATTCCTCGGCCTCTTTTTCTACCCACAATAGCAGGTATGATAAAGAAGAACAGAATGAATAAGAAGAAAAATGGAATTCCTGAACCACCTTCTCCATCTGAGTTTCTTTTTCTATTCTGTCCAAATTGTTCCGCTTTGAATTCTCCAGAGGCCAATTTGAATATGACATCGGTAGCATCATCCAAACCCTTATAGAAGTTGCCTTCTCTAAATCTTGGGTTCATATATTCTTCGCGAATCGTATAGGTTGCTGCATCGGTAATAGAGCCTTCCATTCCATAACCCGTAACAATGGCGGCCATTCGATCATTAATAGAAACAACAATGAAAACCCCATTGTCTTTGGCCGTACCTACTTTCCACTTTTCTGCTGTTCTTTGCGCAAAATCTACTACCTCATAACCATTCAGTGACTCTACAATAAGAATTGCCACTTGAGTTGAGGTCGAGTCTTCATAGCCTAGAAGTTTATTCTCTAAGACCCGTAGTTCTTGCTGAGACAGTGTTCGGCCTGTATAATCATTAACCAAACGAGGAGGGTTTGGCGCATCCGGAATTCCTGTTTGTGCAAACCCTAAACTGCTGATCGATATAAATAGTATTACTAGTAAGTTCCGCATATTAGTTTTTGCCAAATGAGATATCGTCCGATAATTCGTTAATGTCGCCTTTCTGGTAAGGATAGAACTCCTTTAGCCTTTCACCTACACATAAAATGCCCTCCACTAAGCCTTCGGTAAAATTGCCCTCCTTAAAATGTTTTACCATTTTTTCTTTGGTAATATCCCAAAAGTCCGGCTCCACCTTAGCGTTGATACCGCCATCGCCTATGATGCCAAACTTATGGTCTTTAATGGCCATGTAGATGAGTACACCATTTCTGGCTTCCGTCTCATGCATTTTTAGCTGAGCAAAAACCTGAGCCGCTCTGTCCAACACATTGTCCTTTTTACAATGGTTTTCCAGGTGCACGCGAATTTCGCCACTGGTATTTAGCTCAGCCTCTTGAATGGCTGCTTTGATTCTGCGCTTCTGGTCCGATGTAAAATGTGCTTCAGCCATTAGTCAAAACTTACTTCTGGTGCCTTCTCTGCTCCTGTAGTTGCCTGAAAATACCCCTTGGACTCAAAACCAAAGAGGTTGGCATATATATTTTTAGGAAACGTTTTAATGTACGTATTGTAGCTCTGTACTTGTTCATTGAAGTTTCTCCTTTCCACGGCAATTCTGTTTTCGGTACCTTCCAGTTGAACTTGCAACTGTTGAAACTGCTGGCTAGCCTTCAAGTCAGGGTATCGTTCAATAGTCACTAACAATCGACCCAAAGCAGAACTTAATCCTTGCTGTGCCTGCTCAAAGTTATCAATAGCCTGCGGGCTTAAGCTGTTAGGGTCTACGCTAATAGATGTAGCCTTAGCTCTGGCTTCGATTACCTGGGTAAGGGTTTCTTGCTCAAAATCGGCATATCCCTTTACTGTATTTACCAGGTTAGGAATAAGGTCAGCCCTTCTTTGATATTGGTTTTCTACCTGAGCCCAAGAGGCACTAATGGACTCTTCTGTGGTCACCATAGTGTTGTATGTTCCTTTAATACTCGAATAACCGATGAGTAGCAGGAGCGCTACCACAATCAGTACTATCCACTTTTTCTTCATCGTCTATTTTGGTTTTAGTAAAAATTACGACAGAAGGCCTGCAACATATATGCTAACTTTGTTATCGGACAATATGGCAGATAAGCGTATCGGAATGAACACTGAAGACTTTAGAAAACACGCACACCAACTGGTAGACTGGATGGCCGATTACTTTGAATCGGTTGAAGATTACCCAGTAATGTCTCAGGTAAAACCCGGAGACATTCTGAAACAAATTCCTACTAAAGCACCCAACCAGCCTGAGTCTTTCGACCAAATGTTGAAGGACTTCAATGACATAATCATGCCTGGCATTACGCATTGGGAGAGCCCCAACTTTATGGCCTATTTCCCAGCCAATAAAAGCAAAGGCTCTGTTTTGGCCGAAATGCTGATGAGCACCTTGGGAGCACAATGCATGCAATGGCTTACTTCGCCTGCCGCAGCAGAACTGGAAGAACAAATGATGAATTGGCTACGCGAAATGTTGGGCTTGCCAGAGTCATTTACAGGTGTTATTCAAGATACGGCCTCCACCGCTACACTGTGTGCACTGCTCACTGCAAGGGAGAAAGCGACCAACTACAGCATTAACGAAAAGGGCTTCGATGAAAGAAAATTTACCATTTATTCCTCAGAGCAAATTCACTCATCTATAGACAAGGCCGTAAAAATTGCAGGTTTTGGGATTGAGGCTTTGAGAAAGGTAGAAGTAGATGATGGCTACGCCATGATCCCTGAAAAGCTTGAAGAGCTCATTGAAACCGATAAAGCCGCTGGATATATTCCTCTATGTGTGGTTTCAGCCATAGGTACTACCAGCACAACGGCTGTGGATCCTATTGATGAGATTGGGGACGTTTGCCTGAAGCACAATATCTGGCATCATGTAGATGCAGCTTATGCTGGAACAGCCTTGGTACTTCCTGAAATGCGCTGGATTTCCGAAGGCATTGAAAAAGCCGATTCTTTCGTTTTTAACCCGCACAAATGGATGTTCACCAATTTTGACTGCACAGCATACTTTGTGAAAGACCCGGTAAGTTTAGTCAATACCTTCACCATTACCCCAGACTACCTAAAAACCTCGGTAGATGGTGAGGTGAAGAACTATCGCGATTGGGGAATTCCCCTTGGCCGAAGGTTCCGGGCACTCAAGCTCTGGTTTGTCATTCGTGAGTTTGGAGTCGAAGGCATTCAGGAGAAAATCCGAAAGCATATTATGCTCGGAAAGTGGTTGGCCAAGGAGATTGATGCTCATGCCGACTTCGAGCTGATGGCTCCCGTTCCTATGAACACCGTTTGCTTCAGGTATACCAAAGGAGAAGAATCTGAGCTTGACGCACTGAACGAAGCCATCATGAATAAGATCAACAATTCCGGTAAGTTATTTTTCACACAGACCAAGCTAAAAGGAAAGTTTGTTTTACGTTTGGCCTTTGGAAACACCAATTTAGAGGCCTTTCATGTGGAAAACGCCTGGCGATTGATTCAAGAAACAGCGAGCGAAATCAAACTTTAGAACAATCATTAGGTTCCATTCGACATGAAAAGGTTGTCCTTATTGCTATTGAGCTTGCTTGTTATTGCCGCTTGCAATCCGGCAAAAGACAAGAAAGTTGATCAGACAACTATTGGCTTTAAAACCGATGAATCTTCTAAGCTATTCTTCAAAAACGTAAGACAACCATACTACGATGTAGAAGTGATGGAGGAAGCCAAACTGGAAATCTATCGACTTAAGAAGCGAGTTAAAGAATCGGAAGAGCCCGTGTTGAACCTCAGTATTGTTAATAACTGGAGATATGACGAAGCCTACATTCTACTTGAACCTAATTCAGCCGCAGGCTCGTTGTCCGATATAAAGGTTATTTGGGAAAATGAAGATGGAAAAAGTGGAGAAATCCGTTTAGAAGGCGGAAATAAGAAGAATCAGTTAGACTTTGCAGCCAAAGTATATGATCAGATACAAAATGGAAGTCAGTTCTATATAATGAAGGATGGAGTAAAAAAGGCATTCTTAATTGATTCGAAAAGCAGAGAAGCCTTCAGAGTTACCATGTTCGATTATTTTCGGCTAACTTTAGAGTATTGACACACTCACTCTAATGCATTTCCGAGCTCTCACCATTTTTATCTTAGTCATCACCTTTAGTTGCCAAAAAGAAAAGACTCCAAAATTCGATCAGGAGATCATTGATTTAAAGCTGACGAATTATAACCTCAATTATTTTAAGTTCAATAGAATTCCCTCTTATGACCGAGACACTTTTGAAAACCGAATGAAGCTTGCTTTAAGGTTGAAAGAGCGGGTGCTCGATCAGTCCAGGCCAATAATAAATCTTTGCATTTTAATTGACTGGAAATACAAGCAAAGCGAAATAATTGTTGAACCCAATGCCTATATAAAACATCCTGATGAGTTCGAACTATTATGGCGCGACTATGAAGGAATTAGAGGCCTTATCTTCTTTGAACAAGGGGACAGAAAAAAGCACCTTGAGTTTGCCGCTCAAGTTTTAGATCAACTAGAAAGAGGGTGTGAATTTTACCTCAAGCAAGATTCAGAATACATACCCATACTAGCAGATACTACCAGCCGTAAGGCCTTTCATATTACTATGCTAGACTATTATGGGCTTTTAAAGAGTCTTTAATGACTCTCGTCTTCTTTCTTTTTCTTGCCTTTGAAAAGAGCATCGTGCTGTGAAATTGCGCCTACAAAAGCAATCAGGATTACTACAATCCAAATGAAAGTATTGGCTCCGCTAGCAATTGGTGGATCGAATAACATATCTCTAATTGTTTAGGTCGCAAAGATATGGCAAAAGCTTCATGTTAAGAAGTGGTTCATAGTTTTTTAACAGGGGTGTAACACACAAGGCATTCTGCGGCTCAAAATGTAATAAAAAGTTAACCAGTTTCAGGATAAGTCAAGGCGGTTTTGCTTCTAATTTCACAGCGAAAATAAACCTCATCGAATGAAGAATTCCCTGAAGGTAGAGCGAAAGAAGAAAAAGATCACCCAAGAGCAGCTGGCCACAATGGTTGGTGTTTCCCGACAAAGCATTAACGCTATAGAGCGGGGTAAATACACTCCGTCTACCGCCCTGGCTCTTAAAATTTCCGAAATATTCAATACCACGGTAAACAAACTTTTTGAGTTGGAGCCGGTAGACTACCAGCACTAACCATAGATTAAAATTATTGAAGTGTTTTTGCTACCTTACCTAAGCAAAACACACTTCACTATGCGACTTTTTATACTGGGCCTTTTCTTATTGTTTTCTTTTACAGGCCAATCACAAACCCCACAGTCCGCTTTTCAACATATTAACCTCAAATCTGTTCAGGTGCTCGAACCGGGTCGTGGCAATCCGCAAGAGGTATTTATGGACGATTTGATTGAGTTTCGTTTCGAAAAACCGGACAGCCTGGCTCTGCGCGAACCGCAAGAGCTTTTTCTTTACATCAATGGTTACCGAATGACCTCCTTTCCGGCCAAATATGTAACTAACAACTCTGTGGTTTTTCAGATTTATGAGGCTGATACTCTTCGTGGTCTTCTCAGTCGGGAAATAAATAGTTGGGGAGTGCACGAAGTGAAAGTAAGAATGAGCTTTGGCAACAGCAGCGGCCAACACATTCATATGGACGAGGCAAACATACTCATCGATTTCGACCCCTACTTCCCCATTAGAAGCTGGGTGGGCAGAGGCATTATTCTTCTCATTATTTTCGTTTTCTTCAGCCTGGTACGAAAGAATTACTTTCTCAAGGGCATTAACAGTACAAAGTACAGCCTTTCTCGAGTGCAATTGGCCTGGTGGACTATGATTGTTATTTGCTGTTATATTGCCTTATGGTCGGATAGCGGCATTCTTGTGCCTCTTTCAGGAGACACGCTTATACTTATCGGAATTAGTGCGGGAACAGCCGCTGCGGCTCAAACCATTGACATAAGCAAAATGCGTACTTTGGAACAGAGTGGTGCAACTGCCCAGGCACAAACGAAAGAACCGATTCATAAAAACCAGACGTTCCTCTTTCAAATTCTGTCTGATGAAAACGGTATCAACATTCAGCGCTTCCAAAGCGTGGTTTTTACCTTTTTTATAGGCATTTTCTTTGTGTTTGAGGTAATAACCAAGTTTGAAATGCCCGACCTTGATTCGGGCATACTCGGGCTGATGGGCATTAGTTCAGCCACTTATGCCGGGCTAAAAACCAATGAGGGTAAAACCTGATGTAAACAACACGGGCTCCTTTTCAGGTAGTACCATGTGCCGTAAGCACCAGGCTCCTTGAGCCTCCACGGTTTCGGTGTTCGCATAAGTAAATTCCCTGCCATGTACCCAGGTTCAATCGGCCGCTGGTAATGGGAATAGTCACTGATGGACCCAGCAATGACGCTTTAATGTGAGAAGTCATATCATCGGGCCCTTCGAAGGTGTGCTGATAGTGTGTGGCCTCTTCAGGAACCAACATATTGAAATGTGTTTCGAAATCGGCCCTCACTGTAGGATCGGCATTTTCATTAATAGTAAGACTGGCCGAAGTGTGTTTAATGTGCACATGGAGCAGTCCGGTTTGCAACCGATTCAGCTCGGGCAAGCGAGACAATACCTGTTCGGTAATCAGATGAAAACCTCTGGGGTAAGGTGGTAGCGTTATTTCCTTTTGGAAATAAATCATTGAGCACTTTCCTCCAGCTTGGAGGTGTTTTCAGCTATTCTCAGCTTCTCTACAAAATCATCTAACTCCCCGTCCATTACAGTAGGCAAGTTATGAACTGAGTAGCCAATTCTATGATCTGTCACTCTTCCCTGAGGGTAGTTGTAGGTTCTTATTTTGTCGGAACGATCGGCCGAACCTACAAGTGATTTTCGAGCCCCTGCAATTTCGTCTTGTTGCTTCTTAAGCTCCATCTCATAAAGTCTGGAACGAAGCACAGTCAAAGCCTTGTCGTAATTCTTGTGTTGAGAGCGGCCATCCTGACACTCAACCACAATACCGGTAGGAATGTGCGTGAGGCGTACGGCCGATTCGGTTTTGTTTACGTGCTGGCCACCTGCTCCTGAACTTCGGTAGGTGTCTTTCTTCACATCCTTCATGTCCAGATGAACATCTACATCCTCCACTTCGGGTAACACGGCCACTGAGGCAGCCGAGGTATGTACCCTGCCTTGCGATTCGGTAACAGGAACCCTCTGAACCCGGTGTACACCAGATTCAAACTTGAGTGTGCCATAAACATCTTCGCCAGAAACACTAAAAACAATTTCTTTAAAGCCACCGGAAGCAGCCTCGTTCAAGCTTATCAGCTCTCTTTGCCATCCTTTAGAGTCAATAAATCGCTCATACATCCTGTACAGGTCTCCGGCAAAAATTGCGGCCTCATCGCCACCAGCTCCGGCTCTTATTTCCATAATTACATCTTTATGGTCGTCCGGGTCTTTGGGTATGAGCATCATTTTAAGTTCTTCTTCCAGCTCTTCGTGTCGTTGCTCAAAATCGTCCAGTTCGGCCTTGGCCATTTCCCTGAAATCCTCATCCTTCTCTGTCTTGAGCAACTCTTTGGTAGACTTAATGTTGTCTATGACGTTTTGATACTCATCGAACTTTTTGACAATCTTTTCGAGGTCTTTGTACTCTTTATTCAGTTTTGAGTAGGCCTTCATGTCAGCCATTGCATCGGGCTGCACAATTAACTGAGAAACCTCCTCGAACCTTCCTTTAATTGCCTTTAATTTATCGATCATAGACTTTAGTATTAGGCTGCAAAATTAACAAACAAAACCAATAGCTGTTTACCTTTGCAAAAACATGCTGTTGTGAAGTACAAGGTATTTTCTTCTTTTATTCTCTTGGGAGTGCTATTGGCCTGTAGTAATCAGAAGATAGATACCTCTCAGGTACAGAAAGAGATGGAGGCTCGTGAGATTAAGGTGGTTTCTGATGCTCAAATATTGGAAAAGGCCATGGAAATAGGCAACGCACTGGCCAAAGGCTTTTTACTGGAAGAAACGGAGGCCGGTTTGGAGGCCAAAGTGGACTCAACAAAGGCCAACGTATCGTTTTACTTTTTCGATAGGGGCGAGCAACCCACCGGAAAGGAATTGGCCGTATTCAAAGCTTATGACTACAACCGAAAGAATAGTGTAGCCTCAACCCCTAATGTTCAGAAGCTTGACAACGGGCAAACTCTCTTATATACTACTCCTATGGTACACCAGCAGCAAATAGTGGGGATGTGGTCTGTTAAGCTAAGCCGAAAAGAAGTAGTGCTAAGTATTGAAGACTAAACCTGACTGTAGCGAAAACAGTCGGTTGTGTGGTCATTTACCAAACCGCAAGCTTGCATATAGGCATACATTATGGTGCTTCCTACAAACTTGAACCCTCTTTTTTTCAGGTCTTTACTCAGCGCATCAGACTCGGGCGTAGTTGCGGGCACATCTTTCATGTTTTTGCGGGCATTCACAATTGGTTTTCCTCCTACGAAAGACCAAACATAATTGTCGAAAGAGCCAAACTCCTTTTGAACTTCTAAAAACTTCTGTGCATTAACTACCGTACCTTGGACCTTAAGCCTGTTTCTTATGATACCCGGATCGAGCAACAAGGCCTCCACTTTTTCATGGCTGAATTGTGCTACCTCCTCAGGGTTAAAATCTGCAAATGCTGCGCGATAGCCGTCCCTTCTTTTTAGAATAGTCGCCCAACTCAGGCCTGCCTGAGCGCCTTCCAGAATAAGAAACTCAAAGTGAACCCGATCATCATGAACAGGAACACCCCATTCTTCATCATGATACCTTATATATTCGTCAAAGGTGTTTTCGCACCAGGTGCAACGTTTTTTCATTTCTTTAGAATTCAATGCACATAACTCCCTGCATTAATATCAATAGTGCAGCCAGTGGCATGGTCTGCCATTCCGGAGGCTAAAAGCACTATCATTGGAGCTAAATCCTGCGGTTCCGTAAGCTTATTCAATGCAATATCGCTTAAAGCAAATTCTTCACCATACTGATCCATGAAATCCTGGGCCATGTCCGTCCGCACAAATCCGGGAGCAATATTAAAAGCCACAATATTCTGCTTACCATAGTGCCGCGCTATTGATCGGGTCAAGGCCACAATAGCCCCCTTAGAAGCTCCATAGGCCAAATAATCTCCGGTATCTCCTCTAAAGGCCGCTCTCGATGAAATATTAATTATTCTACCCCCACCGTTTTTGGCAAAGTGGTCAATAGCCAGCTTACACAATAGGCCCTGAGCACGAGTATTCACAGCAAAAGTAGTATCCCAATCTTTTACCCAAGCCTCGTTAGAGCCTTCCATGTCTGATGAAATAGCAATACCCGCATTATTGACCAGCACATCAATCTTCCCAAAATGCTCAACTACTTGTTCAAACAACTGAATAAGTGAATCGGTATTTCCTAAATCGGCCTGAAACGCTCTTGATTCAGCGTTCAACCCTTTTAATACCTCATTGGCTTGGGCTTTATTGGAGTTGTAATGCAGGGCCACTTTAGCTCCTGAGCCTGAGCAAGCCTTTGCAATAGCCGCACCAATGCCTCTTGAGCCACCTGTAACCAAAACCACCTTCCCACTTAAAGAAATTTCCATGTCTTATCCGATTGAAGTGAATAAATTACATGCTTATTGTGAGCTTAAAAAACATATTTACAGCAATTACGAATAAGCCTTAAACGACACGCTATGAAGAAGACTTTTCTTTCTGTTGTGGCCATTTCCCTGCTAGCCACCACCGTCTCCGCACAAACCGTTTCCTTTGAAGAATACAATCCACCCTCATCGCTGGTAGTTCCGGAAAATCCTGTACAAAGGGCCAAGTATCCGTTTATCGATGTGCACAGTCACCAATGGCGAATGGGCGAACGCAACCTCAACGAATTAGTAGCACAGATGGATAGTCTGAACATGGGCCTGATGGTGAACCTTTCCGGAGGAAGCGGAAAAGCCATAGCCGATGCAGTAACCAATATTGAGGCTAACCAACCTAAGCGTTTTGTGGTTTTCGCCAACCTCAACTTCAACAATTTTGATGGTGAGTGGGGCACCCGAGCGGCAGAACAACTAGAGCGCGATGTGGCTCAGGGCGCAAAAGGGCTTAAGATTTTCAAAAGCTTAGGCTTTTCTGTAAAAGATAGTGATGGCAACAGGGTGGCAGTAGACGATCCAAGGCTCGATCCGGTTTGGGCCAAATGCGGTGAGTTGGGCATTCCTGTGCTCATTCACACAGCAGACCCCAAACAGTTTTGGGAACCCTTCGATGCCAATAATGAAAGATGGCTAGAGCTTAAAACTCATCCGCGTAGAAAACGGGAAGCCGATGATCCGGCTCCGTGGGAGACACTCATTCAGGAACAACACAATGTTTTTAAAAAGCACCCCAATACCATTTTTATAGCTGCTCATATGGGCTGGTTTGCCAACGACCTGGCCAAGCTGGGCCAGCTTTTAGACGAAATGCCCAACATGATGGTAGAAATTGGTGCGGTGATTGCCGAACTTGGCCGACAGCCAAGAATGGCCAATGCTTTTTTTCAGAAGTACCAAGACAGGGTTCTTTTTGGCAAGGATGCCTACAACCCAGAGGAGTATCATACTTATTTTAGAGTGCTTGAAACCAAAGACGAATACTTCCCATACTATAAAAAGTATCACGCCTTTTGGCGCATGTACGGACTGGGTCTGCCCGATGAAATACTGAAGAAGGTGTATTACAAAAATGCACTCCGAATTATACCCGGGTTAGATGCAAGCCAGTTTCCGAACTAATTGAACCTTGCAATATCCCGATTCGGTCATTGAAAACGCCTGTCCAATCTCATCCGGTTCTTCTTTGGCAACTGAGTGCCTACGTTTGTAGTATGCATTCAAAGCAACACAAAGGTCAACAACTTATGAAAAACATATTGCTCGTAGTAGGGGTGGGTATTGGGTTATTTATTCTCATGGCCGAAGCCAAAGCCCAAAATGCTAAAGCCTTTATTTATGGCGAAGTAGAAACGGTTGGGGGCGATGTGTACAAAGGCCCCATACGCTGGGGCACTGATGAGGTGTATTGGGTAGAACTATTCAATGCCTCAAAAAGCAGCAACGACTTTTTAAAGTACCTATCCAAACGACAAATCGAAGAACTTAATCGCCAGCAGGGAGAAGGTTCTTCCTGGCTGGGATTAGACCTTGGGGTTTTGAGCATTTGGGAAGACAAATATTCGCGCACCGAGCATCAGTTCGACATACAATTTGGAGATATTAAATCTATAGAGCCCATAGGCCGGTCTAAAGCCAAAGTTCAACTCAAAAACGGGGTGGTTTTTGAGGCCAGCGGCAATAGTGGTTATTATACTGATATAGGTGGCAGTGTTGTAGTATTTGACTTTGAGTTGGGCGAATTTGCCATACGTTGGGACAGGATAAAACAAGTGCGCTTTTCGGGGGCACCGGCAAGCACCAAGCCGGGATTTGGCGAACCCATATATGGCAAAGTAAATGCCGGAAGAAAAGGGGAGTTCCAGGGTTTGATTCAGTGGGACACAGATGAGCGTTTTTTGGATGAAATACTAAATGGTGAAGACCGAGATGGCAAAAAGGACATTCCCTTCAGAAGTATTAAGCGGATAAAACGTAGAGGTAGCGGAGTAGAGGTGTTGCTACACTCTGGTCGTAATTTCTACCTCACCGGCTCTAACGATGTGAACCCTGAAAACCGCGGTGTAGTGGTTTTTGACCCTGAAATGGGAAGAATACTGATTCCATGGCGCGATTTTTATGAGCTGGAAATAATTGAGCCACAAACCGACTGGAAGCTGGGCTACTCAGATTTTCCAAACCCCAGAGGGCTTTCCGGTACAGTGGTTACCATTGAGGGCGATGAACACAAGGGTCTGTTGGCCTATGACCTCGATGAAGCCTGGGAGTTTGAAATACTGGATGGAAACGATGACGATGTGAGCTATCAGATCCCTTTTCGACACATCAAATCCATTATTCCCAAGAACTATAACTATTCCAGCGTAATTCTAAAAAACGATAAAACCCTACTATTGGGAGGAGGCCGGGATGTGAGCCGGGAAAATGATGGTATTCTGGTTTTTCCTTCGCGCAACGCACAACCCATTTATATTCGTTGGTCCAAGATCGATCAGGTAATTTTTGATTAACTTTTCCTGAGATCATGTCCAGAAAGCTAATCATACAACTCGTATTGGCCTTAGTGCTAACGGCAGGGGTATTTCTTAGTCTTTATTTCACCGATGCCGAAAGAGAACTGTACCTTACTGCAGGCCTGATAACTATTACTCTGGCTCTCGTTTGGCTGTGCAATTGGTTACTCACCCGAAAGCTCGACAAAAAACTACCCTGGCTTAAATACGGAAA
Source organism: Roseivirga sp. UBA838 (assembly GCF_002296035.1). NCBI lineage: Bacteria > Pseudomonadati > Bacteroidota > Cytophagia > Cytophagales > Roseivirgaceae > Roseivirga > Roseivirga sp. UBA838. Next base: position 81,916 of record NZ_DBHC01000010.1, on the reverse strand, counting down.
CAAACGCTTTTATTGGCAATTGGGGTTGGGCATTCTTTTGTCTCTGCTCATCATCAATATTAGTTATCTGGGACTCAAGCTGGGGCTCACTGTAGACCCCCCTAACCAACAGCAACTCATTACCATGAACGTGCTGGGCACATTAATTTTGTTACCCACCATTTCCATAAACTTCGGTATTCAGTTTTTAAGCAACTGGAAAAACGCTCAGCTTGCCTCTGAGCAATTTCAAAAAGAAACCATAAGAGCCGAATTAACCACACTTAAAAACCATTTAGATCCGCATTTTTTATTCAATAACCTCAACATTCTGTCTTCACTCATCAGCAAAGACAAGAACCTATCGCAAAGCTATTTGGAAAAGTTTGCCGATGTATACCGCAATATTCTACAAAGCAGTAAAGAGGAGCTGGTAACCCTAAACGATGAACTGAAGTTTATTGCCTCCTATCTCTATTTGCTCGAAATACGTTTTGAAGACACCATTCAGACTTTTATAGATGTGCGCAAAGAAGACCATCTGAAGCTGATACCACCGCTTACCCTGCAAATGCTCATAGAAAATGCCATTAAGCACAACGCTATTTCTGAACTTAGACCTCTAAAAATCTATGTATCCAGTCAAAACGGATTCATCTCTGTTAAGAACAATTACCAGCCCAAGAAAACAGAGATCAAAAACAGCAACAACTCCGGCCTGGACAACATTAGAAGGAGGTACTCCTACTTTACAGATAAGAAAGTTCAGATTTTTGAGAATACCGATAGCTTTATAGTAAAAATTCCATTGATTGAACTAGAAGACTAACGCATGAGGGTTGTTGTATTTGAAGATGAAAAGCTGGCTTCCGAGCGACTCATTGAATTAATTCAGGAGTTAAAACCTCAAGCAGAGGTAGTGGCTTCGCTCAAATCGGTCGAAGCCGCCCTGCTTTGGCTAGACAATAACCCCGAGCCCGACCTTCTGGTTAGCGATATCCAGTTATTAGACGGTTCGAGCTTCGAAATATTTGAGCAAAAACCCATTAAGTGCCCGGTAATTTTCACAACAGCATACAACGAGTACGCCATAAAGGCTTTTGAGGTAAACAGTGTGGATTATTTGTTAAAGCCCATTCAAAAAGAAAAGCTTGCCAATGCGTTGCTAAAACTTGAAGAACGGCAAGCCGAAGCGGTGGTTTCTCCGCTAGACATAGACCAAATTCGGCAAGTAATTCAGGGAACAAGTGTTGAGTATAAATCTCGCTTTCTGGTAAAGTTTGGCCAGCGTATTAAAGCCATTCCGGTAGAGCAAATTGCCTACTTTTTTTCCCAAGACAAGCTCACCTATTTGGTTACTTTCGAAGGTAAAAAACTACCGCTCGATCAGCCACTTGAAGAGCTGGAAGGCCTTATCAATCCGAAAAACTACTTCAGAGTAAACAGAAAATACATTGTTCATTTCGATGCCGTAAGTGACATTCACCCCTACTTTAAAGGGAGGGTTAAGCTTCAGCTGGAGCCCGATGCACAAGATGATATTGTAATTAGCTCCGAAAAAACACCCCTGTTTAAGCAGTGGCTCGATAGTTAATTCCGACTAACATTGGTACAACCCAAACGGACCGACCGCTTCGGTTGGCTTCAGTCCCGATTCGGTGATGCCATACCCCGATATGCCCCTTCTTCATTGGCCAGGAAACCAAAGGGTGACATTTTTGAAGAGTCAATTAAAACAAAAGGTCATGAACTCAAAATTTAGAATCTTAACACTATCACTACTTACCGTGTGCCTCTCTTTTTCGGCACAAGCCCAGCAATCACTTATTTACGGCAAGGTTACAACCATAAGCGGAGAAAGTTACACCGGTCAAATCAGGTGGGGTAAAGAAGAAGCCTTCTGGACCGACCTCTTTAATGGAAACAAAGAAGGCAATGACAATTATCGTTACCTGAGCCGGGAAGATCGCTCAAGGCTGAGAGAAAAAATAAGAGATAATAACCGCTGGGGCGGGGTTTGGATAAGCTGGGGCAGCCGCGATGAATATGAAACCACTCATGAATTTCAGGCTCGTTTTGGTGATATATCATCTATGGAGATGAACCGCAGATCTGAAGTACGGCTTACTATGCGCAATAGCGAAACAATGTATGTAGAAGACGGATCGAACGACTTTAACACAGACATCTATGTGATGGATCAGGAATTTGGAGAAACCAAAATTCGCTGGAGCAGAATTGAGAAAGTTGAATTTATGGACACTCCCAACAAGCTTTCTTCAAAGCTCGGAGAACCTTTATATGGTACGGTGCAATTCTACGGAGGAGAATACACAGGGGTGATTCAATGGGACCATGATGAGCGACTGACTACTGACATATTGGATGGCGACTCTCGCGATGGCGATGTAAAAATAGAGTTTGGCAACCTGGCCTCCATAGAAAGAGAAGGTTCCGGAAGCCGGGTGATTACCAAGTCGGGCAGAGATATGTATTTGCGGGGGTCTAACGATGTAAACTCAGGCAATAGAGGCATTATAGTGACTACTGAGTTTGGAAGGATAGACATCCCCTGGAGAGAGTTTAAAAAAGTGACTTTCTCAGAAGCTCCGGCCAATCTGAAGACTTACCGAGATTTTGCTGGGCTCAAGAAGCTATCGGGCACAGTAACAACCACCCGTGGCGAAACCCTTTCGGGAGAAATAATCTACGATCTGGATGAGGCCTACACCTTTGAGATGCTTCAGGGAGAAGACCATGATGTCAGCTATATTATTCCGTTTGAATCGGTAAAAAGCATTGTGCCCAAAAACTATGATAACTCACTGGTTGTACTGAAAAGTGGTGAGGAGCTAATACTGGGAGAGTCTCGCGATGTAAGCGAAGACAATGACGGAGTTATTGTTTTTGTGAATGGAGACCCAAAGTACATCCTCTGGGAAGACATTAAAGAAATAACCTTTAACTAAGGTAAAGCATTCTTCATAAGTCTATTGCTTAAGGTCGCGTTTGGTCACGCGGCCTTTTTTTGTGAAAAAACTTAAACAGGTAGAACCATTTTTCATTACAATAGCTAATTGATTGATTACAATAAGATTATAGGGTTACTTAAGTCGCAAGAGGTATTTCTGAACCCTGCCTCCATTTGTATCTTCGCAAATGGTTGTAAAAAGATGCTGTGAGGACACAGCTTGTGGCTAGTATACTGGAATCTAACAAATGCGATCTAAATGAGTAACCCTAATGATTATATGTACTTAAAACCCAAAAGGACTTTGGCATTTTCCTTAGTCCTTTTTTTAACCCTCAGTCATGGAATAGCTCAAAAGTCGGTGGTATTACCTTTTGATGCTTATAAGGCGGAAAGAACAGAGTTTATCGAATTTGGTCTGTTAGACATAATGGTTATTTACTCTTATAAACTTTCGCAAAATGATTTGTATTTAGAAACCGTTAAAGTCAATGCTCAACCTCTGCTCGGTTATGAACTAAAATCAATCTCTTTATCTAAAAATAAGATTGATAATCATCACTATAGGTATGAATTATCGGCAGTACTCACAAAAACACACTTAGGAAAGGATATCTTCTCAGCTCCTATTACAATAGTTGGAAGCCTATTTGTTGATGTAGATGATACCAGCGGATTTTCAATAAATCACGAGTTTCATGAAATTCCTGTAATTTCTAAACCCTTCTTGGCCATTCAATACATATGGAATCTGCACTATTGGTTGGTTTTAATAAGTGTATTGGTTCTTTTGGCACGAAAAACGTTACTCAACCTGAGGCATGCTTTAATTGTTGTCATTCCATTAATAGGCCCACTAGTCTATTTGATAAAAGAACTAAAGGTTCTGTTAAAAAAAGAAATGTCTAAGCTCAAGTCAGATAAAAACGATGGAGTTTAGCGGTTGGAAAGTTTAAAAAGTACAGTCTAAAAACTGAACAGAAAGTAGAAGAAAATAACCACCCACACCGCATCTACAAAATGCCAGCTATTTGACAAAATCCTGAATTTTATCTTTTGATAGGGGTTGGTTGAATATACCAGATGCCTTACCACATCTTTTGAGGTTTTATGACACTCCAGCAGTAGATAGAGCAAAAAACCCATAATACCAGCCATGTGTATTACATGTAGCCCCGAGATTACATACAGATAAGCACCCGAACGCTCTCCGGTAAAGAGAATGTTGTGAGCTTGTAATTCCTTCCACCCTACCACCTGAAAGCAGGCAAAAACCAGCCCCAACAGAAAGGTTATTCCAAGCCACTGCTTAAGCTTGGGTAAGTTATCTTGCTCATATAGAGGCATAATCCGGGTAACACAGTAGCTTGACAATAACAATATGAATGTGCTGAGAATAAAGAATTTCGGAAACTCAAACTTGAAGAATTCGACCTGGGCAGGGCGAGAAGCCGTGAAGGCAATGATGGTAAAAAGGAATATGACCGCACTGCCAACCATAGATACATATACAAGCACTTCGTGCGGATGCATACGTTCCATTTTTCTAAAGGCCTCTTTGCTCAGGTTCAGCTTTTCCTTCTGGGTTTTCATTGCCACATTAACATCTAAATAAACGAAAGGGTTGGCAATTGAAACAATTAATTTCCTTAAGAGGTTTTTATGCTTTTCAGTGTTCAACTTGAGAATTCGTTACATTTGCAAGCCATTTGAATTCAGGTTTTGAAGGTTAGAGATTTCATTAAGATTTATAGGGAAGACTCCGTGGTTCAAACTATTGCTGAGCGCATAAAGCCCAACGAAACATCGCATATCCGATTAAAAGGTTTGGTGGGAAGTCTCGATGCCGTAATTGCCACAGCTGTTTATCAGCTCAACAAGCAAACCTGCATATTTGTAATGCACGACAAGGAGGAGGCTGCCTATTTTCACAACGACTTGCAAAACCTGCTTGGAGAAAAAGAGGTACTGCTATTTCCTACCTCATACAAAAGGCCCTACCAGTTCGATGAAACCGAGAATGCCAACATTCTTATGCGGGCAGAGATTCTCAACCGAATTAACCACAAGGCCTCTACTGGTGAACTAATTGTGACCTACCCGGAAGCCCTTACTGAAAAAGTAATCAACAAAAAATCCTTATCTAAAAATACTTTTTCGGCCAAGGTGGGTGAGCAACTGGATGTACCTTTTTTGACCGAGCTGCTTCAAACCTACGACTTTGAACCCACTGACTTTGTGTATGAAGCCGGGCAGTTTTCGGTAAGAGGGGGAATTGTAGATGTTTACTCCTATGCCAACGATCTGCCATATAGAATTGAGCTTTTTGGCAACGAAATAGAGAGTATTCGAACCTTCGATCCGGTATCGCAATTGAGCCAGGAGAGTATAAAGGAGATAAACATTATTCCTAACGTTCAGACACGACTGTTGGAGGAAACCCGCCAGTCTTTTCTGAGTTTTATTCCTAAAAACTCAAAAGTTTGGTTCAAAGACTACCAGCAAACGCTAGATACCATTGCCAAGTACTTTGAAAAGGCAAGCGGCAATTTTTCGGAAGTTATAGCTGCAAGCGGCACCCAGGTGGTGCTTAGCCCAGAAGAACTGTTTGAACAAACACATACTTTTGAAGAAGAGCTGAAAGGTTTTCAACAAATTGAGTTTGGCAACCGATTCTATTTAAATACCGACTTTGAATTGCGCTTTGAGGCCGAACCTCAAACCTCTTTCAATAAAAACTTCGACCTGATTGTAGAGAATCTGGGACAGTGGCAAGTACAAAACTTTAGCCTCTGTGTGGCAGCCGAATCGTTGGCGCAGTTTAACCGGTTGGAAACCATTTTCCGAGAACTCGATCCATCGTTAGAAGTACAACCTTTGAACATTGGTTTGCGAAGCGGTTTTATAGACAAAAACAGGGAAGTACTTTGCTATACCGACCATCAACTGTTCGATAGGTTTCACAAATACAAAACCAAAACCAAGCATTCGAAGTCTAAAGCACTTACACTTAAAGAGCTACGCTCACTTCAGCCGGGAGACTATGTAACCCATATTGACCACGGCATTGCCCGCTTTGCAGGCATGGAAAAGGTCGATGTGAACGGCAAAATGCAAGAATCTATTCGACTGGTCTATCGCGATGACGACTTGCTCTACGTAAGTGTGCACTCCATTCACAAAATTTCGAAGTACACGGGTAAAGAGGGAGCCCCTCCAAGTATAAGTAAGTTGGGTTCTCCCGAGTGGGAAAACAAGAAAAAAAGAGTAAAAGGCAAGGTTAAGGATATTGCCAAAGACCTTATTGAACTCTATGCCAAGCGCAAAAAAGCATCTGGTTTTGCCTATTCTCAAGACGGATTCCTGCAGGCAGAACTGGAGTCTTCTTTTATTTACGAAGATACCCCAGACCAGGCCAAAGCGACTGAAGATGTAAAAGCCGACATGGAGCAACCACATCCAATGGACCGATTGGTTTGTGGCGATGTAGGTTTTGGAAAAACCGAAGTAGCCGTTCGTGCAGCCTTCAAAGCTGCGGTCAATGGCAAACAGGTGGCAGTACTTGTGCCAACAACTATTTTGGCCATGCAGCACTTTAGAACCTTTTCCGAGCGGCTAGCCGACTTTCCGGTTAAGGTGGAGTACATTAACCGTTTTAAAACCACCAAGGAAATTAAAGAAACGCTGCAACGGGTAAAAGAAGGAAAAACCGAAATACTCATTGGCACCCACCGTATTGTGAACAAAGATGTTCAGTTCAAAGATCTTGGCCTGCTCATAATAGATGAGGAGCAAAAGTTTGGGGTAAAGGTGAAAGATAAGCTCAAGGAGCTGCGGGTAAATGTAGATGTACTCACACTAACCGCTACCCCAATTCCGCGCACGTTGCACTTTTCGCTCATGGGGGCTCGAGACCTTAGCGTAATTGCTACACCTCCGCCCAACCGGCAACCGGTTACTACCGAAATCCACACGTTTAACGATGAACTTATTCGCGATGCGGTGAGCTTTGAGCTGAGAAGAGGGGGCCAGGTGTTTTTTGTACACAATCGTATTAATGATATTGAGCAGGTAGGCAACATCATTCTGCGGCTGGTTCCGGATGCCCGAATTGGTATTGCTCATGGCCAAATGGATGGCTCACTGCTTGAAAAACGAATGGTTAAGTTCATTGAAGGGGAGTATGATGTGCTGGTTTCTACCAACATTATAGAATCAGGACTGGATATACCCAATGCCAACACCATCATCATCAACCATGCCCATATGTTCGGCCTTTCCGACCTCCATCAAATGCGGGGACGAGTGGGCCGCTCTAACCGAAAAGCCTTTTGCTACCTCCTTACTCCGCCTACTATTGGTCTGACCAGCGATGCCCGTAAACGCCTGAGCGCCTTAGAGGAATTTTCCGATTTGGGTGATGGTTTTAAGGTGGCGATGCGAGACCTTGACATTCGCGGAGCAGGTAACTTACTGGGAGCCGAGCAAAGTGGTTTTATTTCGGACCTGGGCTTCGACATGTATCACAAAATTCTCGATGAGGCCGTTCAGGAACTCAAAGAAACAGAATTCCGCGACCTTTTTATGGGCGATTTAGTGAAAGAGGCAGCCCAAATTGTTGCTCAGGACTGCACCATTGAAACCGACCTTGAAATTCTAATACCAGACACTTACGTATCTAACACCACCGAAAGAATTGGTCTGTACGCCAAGTTGGATAATATTAAATCTGAAGAAAAACTCGAGCGATTTATAAAGAATCTAAAGGATAGATTTGGGCCTATACCCGACTCGGTTCAAGACCTGATTCAAACCGTTAGGTTGCGGTGGGTAGCCGAAAAACTTGGTTTTGAAAAAGTGATTATCAAAAACGAGTCTATGAAATGCCACTTTATGCCTTCGGATAAAGAGGCCTACTTCCAGTCAGAAACATTTGGTAAGATTATAGCCTTTATTCAGCAACACCCTAAGCGCTGCAAAATGAAAGAATATAAAACCCGCCTTATTCTTAAGATCGATGAGGTACTTACCGTAAATGAAGCCAAAGACTGGCTCACTAAGATGTTGGAATAGCCCGGTGGTTCTCCAAAAACTGTTGCGACTCCCCAAGGTATGCCTTAATGGTGTTATGAATGAGGCCGAGATGAAACCTCAACTGTCGGGCTTTATCTGCAAAGGCTTCTGCGTTTTCTTTAGACTCCGCACGGCCCATAGCCCCCATAATATCGAACAGCTTTATGGCATTGTCTGAATAGAAGTTCTGTGCCGCATAGACTTCTGCGATTTGCATGTTTACTTCATTGGGAAGGTAGGTAAGCGAATTATTAATTTTGGCCACCTCAAGTGCCGATTTACTCAAAAAAGAGAATGAAAAATGAACCCCGAAATCTTCATTAGAAGCATTGTTCTGAGCCTGAAGCCAACGGTCTATAAAAGCTATATCCTGGGAAATTTTGGCGGAGTCTTCCATAAGCTCTCGCCTGTTTTCCTGCACCTCTTCAATAATATTTAGCAGCGACTGTTGGGCAAGTTTTTTATTAAGGTAATCTTGTCGCCACTCGGTGAGGGTCATGGCCAATACAACGGCCACCACAATGGAAAAAAATTCAAAACCCGCCTTTCGCAAATCTATTTTTACGGCCATCAAAAGCTCATTAGATCCTTAAACTTAAGCGTTTGTCTTCTGGAAACATCTATTTCTTCTCCTCCTTTCAGATAAATACGAAGGCTACCACTAAACCAAGGCTCTATTCGCTCAATCCACTTTAGGTTTATGATTTGCTGACGATTGGCTCTAAAGAATGTTTTATCGTCCAGGCGCGACTCCAGATAGTTGAGTGTACGGGTAATCATGGGTTTACTATCGCCAAAATATACAGTGGTATAGTTGCCACTCACCTCAAACAAACGAATGTCTGATAGCTGCACAAACCAACACTTCTCACCATCTTTTACAAAAACCTGATCGTGAATGGTCAGTACATCATCTGCCCTTTCTTCTTCCTTCTGCTTCTTCTTAATCTTATCGAACACTTTAGAGACAGCTCCTGCAAGTCGCTGTTTTTCTACAGGCTTCACCAGGTAATCCAGCGCATTGTATTCAAACGCTTTAAGAGCATGCTCATCGTACGCTGTAGAGAATATTACTTCAGGCACCGCTTCAAGCTCCTCCAGCAAATCGAACCCACTTTTGCCGGGCATCTGAATATCGAGAAAAATAAGTTCAGGCTTCAGTTCGGCTATTTTTTCAATGGCCTCGTCTACATTGGCTGCCTCACCAACAATGTGCACGTTGTCAAATTCTTTGAGCAGTCTCTTGAGCTCATTTCTGGCCAGGCGAGAATCGTCTATAATCAGTGTCTTCATAGTCTAAGTAAAGTTTAGCGGTACTTTCACGGTGGCGCACACCATATTTTCGTTCATATTCTCAATGGTCAGGCTGGCCTGTTCTCCATACAACAGCCGCAGTCTTTCTTTTGAGTTGCTTATACCAATGCCTCTTCTTCGGCCCTTTGTGGCTGCATGAGGCCTCAGCTGGCCGGTGTTTTTCACGTAAATATTTACAAACTCGTGATTCAGTTTTGATTCCACAATTATTTCACCACCATTCGGCAAGTTATTAATGGAGTGTTTAATAGCGTTTTCCACCAGTGTTTGGATTATCATGGGCGGAATCATGGTTTCTTTAGACTGTTTGTCTATGATGAACCTGTACTTGAGCCTTTCCTCCAGCTGTATGGCTTCCAGGTTGAGGTAGTCTTTTACTACCTCCAGTTCTTTTTCTAATGATACCTTTTCGTACTGATCGAATTGAATGGAAAACCTTAGAAGATCGGAGAGGTGGGTAATAGAATCTCTGGCCTTTTCAGAGTCTTCGACCACTAACGATCGAATATTATTGAGGCTGTTGAATATAAAGTGAGGATTAATCTGCGCTTTCAAGGCGTTCAGTTCGGCATCTTTAATAGAAGCCGAGAGTTTCCACTTTTCTATTTCTACCTCCCTGGTTTTCTGTAAATACTGGTAGGCAAAGTACAGGGCAGACCAGCTGATGAAATACACGGCATAGCTACCCACATAACTAATTAGGAACACCAGAATTTTACTGCTAGTAAAGCCTTTTTGAGTAGCCGCTCTGATTTTTTCTAAAGTAGCCTCATCAACTCCTTCCATTTCCGGAATACCCATTACCTTATCCATGGCGCTGGGGTCTACCTTGGCCATTAAAAGAAGAGCGCCTATGAGCGCACCCAAACTAAGAACAGACATTATAGTACCCTGAATTATACTGGCCAGAAAAACCCTGGGTACCAGGCGAGCCACCTTTAATTCTTTCCAGTTTTTGCTTTTTACATACTCTCTGTACAAGTGGCTGGTGAGAACCGATAGCAATATGGTAATGGTATTGACCCCAAAAGCCGTGACAAATGGCAAAAACATAGCCATAGTCATAAAGCTGGTGAGCATGAGACCCGTCCACCCGCCAAACTGTAGAATCCAATACAGTTTATTCTTATTCATAATTCAAAGAAAATACATCTACATCTAAGCCCCCGTGCGAATTGACTGAGTGGTTTTATGCCCTGATTAAATGACAATTATGCCCGCCAGCCTTTTTCTAGACAGGCATATTATTATATCATTACGAATAAGCAAAGACCTTATAAAACAAACAGTTGTACAATAAATCTGGCTAATTTTGAAAATATTATAGGCAAACCGGGCGTTCACCCTTTGAATTGACCGTCTGGATTGTGATAGATTTGCACATAAGTTTATATTAGCAAGTTCAAATTTCACCTAGACTTAGGAAAAGAATACTAAAATGAAAACAAGCGTGGGTCAGATAAAAGCAGGACTATTGGGTTTAATGGTTCTCTGCTCAGCCAGTTCCTGTTCACTTCTCGGTATCGGCAAAAAAGACAATATCAGTGCTGCAACAGGCGAGGAGTATGCTACAAAAAAAGATCTTCTGGGTTACCGCCCGTATGACGACAAAGAACTACCTAACCCTCCGGGAATGGTGTTCATTCAAGGCGGTAGAACTATACTTGGGTCTTTCGAACAAGACTTGTATGGCTCCAGAGACAATATTGAACGTACGGTTACTGTAAACTCGTTCTTTATGGACGAAACGGAGGTAACCAATAGCAACTGGAAGGAATACGTGTGGTTTCAGTACAACCCTCAGCCCCTGTCTCTTCCCAAGAACGTGAGTATACTAGACCCCAACGATGATGATAATCAGAACCTGAGCAACCCTCCTCAGGCATGGATTCCTGACTACACAGGGCCTACTCACAGCAAAAGCAACCCACAGAATTACGAAGACATTATACCAGACGATGATGTTTGGGCCAGTGACTTCTCCTTTAATGACGTGTATTCAGAAAACTACTACAGCAACCCCGGTTTTAATAAATACCCGGTTGTTGGTGTATCGTGGAGACAGGTTGTAGACTATTGCAAATGGAGAACAGACTTTGTAAACCTGAAGCTCATCTTTGAAATGGATTATGATGATCTTCCGGCAGAGTTTCTGGAAGAGTTTCTGGTCAAAGATCAGACTACCGGAGAATATCAATTAGCTATTGGTGGGCAACCTATTGGTACTGTAAATGCTGCAGGCCAGGGTCAGGTAATAGAGATAGCCGATTTTGACGAGTTTCAGCAAGAGGTTGTGGAATACATTAACCTGCCACAAAACAGAAGAAGATTTATTGAAAGAGGTATCTATTTGCCAGACTTTAGACTACCCAATGAAGCCGAGTGGGAGTACGCTGCAAAAGCTACTGTAGGAACGGTTTACCTGGACGAGAACGAAGAGTACGGAAGAATTTACCCTTGGGATGGCCGAGGCGTAAGAAACCCTTACGGTAAAAAGAGAGGCGAATTACTAGCCAACTTCAAAAGAGGCCGTGGTGACTATGCCGGTATTGCCGGAAATGTGAACAACGATGCTTCCGTAATACCCGAGCCGGTGGGCAACAGAGAGCCTAACGATTTTAACTTATTCAATATGGCCGGTAACGTGAGTGAGTGGGTTTTCGACACCTACAGACCTCTTTCGTTTGGCGATTTTGATGACCTGAACCCTGTAAGAAAAGACGGCACCAGTGACCCCGAAACTAATTATGGATGGCAAACTGTAAGAACCCGAGACAGTGTGGCTGCTAACCAAAGCCTTGAGTATAGATCATTGATAAACGACAGAGCAAAAGTTTATAAAGGTGGTTCGTGGAAAGATGTGGCCTACTGGATGGCTCCAGGTACGCGCAGATACTTAGATTTAGACAAAGCCACCAACACCATTGGCTTCCGTTGTGCAATGATTTCGATTGGTACACAACAGCTCGACCAATCGAATGGCATAGTAGGCAAAGTGTTTGGAGGAAGAAAATAGGCTTATACGAAAAAGCATTGCTAAAGGCGGTTTCAACAACCGCCTTTTTTATTACCACATGCTTTAAGTTTACTTAACGCCTGCCATAACGGCCACACTTAATGCCTGGCAAGGCAGTGCCAGAAGAGGTGTAGCGCAAGCCACCAGTGTCGAACCTGTGGTCAGCACATCATCGACCAAAAGCACGCGTTTATTCTTCAGCCGATCTATTTCCTGAACCTCAAAAATTCCTTCAACATCTAAAATTCGGTTCACTTTGCCTTTCTTGGTTTGGCTATCGATATGTTTGGTGCGAATGAGGCCATGTTCAACCACCGGAGTTTTTAATACTTCCGAAAGGCCAATCGCAAAGCAATACGCCTGATTGTACCCTCTTATCTCCTGTTTCTTTGGGTGCAATGGCACCGGAACAATAGCATCAAAAGCATCGGCATAACCGCCTAGAAGCAAATCATGGCCATACCACCGACCCAACATTATACCAATCTCCTGATTATCGTTGTATTTCAAAGCGTGCAATACGTGCTGCATTATACCATTCTTAATAAAGTAAGCATACACCAACACATGGCTGAAAGGCACCAAGCCCATGAACTTTTCCTGAAAAGTATGCCTTTCTAAGGCGTGAGTATTCGTCTTGGGCAGGTTGTAATGACACTTAGGACATATATATTTGCTTCCCTGTGGAAGTGGATCATCACATCCCAAACACAGATTGGGGTAAATGAGAGAAAGAAAATCATTCCAGTATTCCCTGATTTTCATATTCATCCAATTTAATCAAATTAATATGAGTATAGTTCAAGAATTTAATGACTACAGAGCCAAAATGAACGAAAAGATCATGGCGGCCGACAATAAAGTGCTGAAGCGCTTCTTTAATCTGGACACCAACGCCTACGCTGAGGGAGCACTGGATGTAAAAACTAAGGAAATTGTGGGCTTAGCCTGCTCTATGGTGCTTCGTTGCGATGATTGCATCAAATACCATCTGGGGAAATGCCACGAACTCAAGATTACTACTGCCGAAATGTATGAGGCCTTTTCAATTGCCAACTTAATTGGCGGATCAATTGTAATACCGCACCTTAGAAGAGCTGTAGAATACTGGGAAGCACTTCAATCGGAAGAGAATGTATAAGAAGGATCTTGAACTCCATGTAAGGTGGGCAAAGTTAATGGCATCTATACAAGAAGTTATTGGCAAACGCCCTAAAGACCTGAATGGTGTTCTTTTTCTTATTGGGGTACAAGAGTTAGGCCGCGGGCCCTCACAGTTCAGCAAAGAGGAAAAGCAAGACCTTATGCACATAGCTATTTGCAAAGTACTGAGCTACTCAGGATACTATGAGCTGCAAGGTCACGATGCAGACGGCTGGCCACATTGGAAACTCATTAAAAAATTACCCCGGTTCGATCTGCTGGACCAGGAAAAGCTTCTCAAAATGCATGTATTAGAGTATTTTGAGAGAGAATTTGAATTAGTAATACAGGCATGAAAATAATCTCCTACAACGTAAACGGCATTCGAGCTGCTATTAATAAAGGTTTTAAAGAGTGGCTGGCAGAAGCCAACCCGGATATTCTTTGCTTGCAAGAACTAAAGGCCATGCCAGATCAAGTAGAAAACTTCTATGAAGAAATGGGCTACTATATGTACTGGGAAAACGCAGAAAAGAAAGGCTACTCCGGTGTTGCAATTCTTAGCAAAACAAAACCCAACCACGTGGAACATGGCTGTGGAAACGAAACCTATGATAATGAAGGAAGGGTTATTCGAGCCGATTTAAACGACTTCTCTGTAATGTCGGTTTACATGCCCAGTGGAACCAGTGGAGATATTCGACAAGACTTTAAATACCAGTGGCTCGACTTCTTTCAAGATTATGTTGACGATTTAAGAAAGCAAATCCCCAACCTCATTATTAGTGGAGATTACAACATTGCTCATAAGGAAATAGACATTCACAACCCGGTTTCAAACAAAAATTCATCAGGCTTCTTACCTGAAGAGCGTACCTGGTTAACCAAATACGTTGATTCAGGCTTCATTGACACCTTCCGGGTGTTTAATCAAGAACCTCATCAATATTCCTGGTGGAGCTACCGGGCCAATGCCCGGGCCAACAACAAAGGCTGGCGTATCGACTACCATATGGCTACCTCACCATTAAAGGATCGATTGAAAAATGCCTATATAATGCCCGAGGCCAAGCATTCAGACCATTGTCCTATTGTACTGGAAATAGACTAAACACAAAGTTTATTTGCCTGTTTATCAATTGTTTTACAATCCTTTAGAAACTATTTGCGTAATTAAGGTAGGCTAACGCATAATGCTTATGGGTTCTAATGAGTCCTTGATAAGACAGTTAAACGATTACAAGAGAAAATACTATAAGAATAAAGCCATTAGAGGTAGTTTTATTCTAATCGGCATTCTGTTACTATCTTTTCTACTAATTAATACCATTGAGTTTTCTGCACACCTCTCAAAAACAGGCCGTGCCCTACTTTTTTACGGATTTGTGTTTGGCGCATTGGTAGCATTTATTGTCTTGGTATTCAGGCACTTGTTGTCCATGTTCAATCATAAACAACAAATGAGCAATGAAGAGGCTGCCATTCAAATTGGTAAGTTCTTTCCGGAGGTTTCCGATAAATTGCTCAATGTAATCCAGCTAGAAAAACTAAGCGACAAACAAAGTGATCTGTTGGTGGCGAGTATTCAGCAAAAAAGCCAACAGATTCAAAAATTCCCTTTCGCCAGTGCCATCGATCTTTCGGCCAATAAGAAGTATCTCAAATACAGCTTTTTACCTGCTACTGTCTTAATACTACTGCTCATTTTTGTTCCGCAGTTCATTACCGAAAGTTCTACGCGCATCATTAGCTACAGTAGCGATTTTATACCAGAGGCTCCATTCAACATTTTTATAGACCGAGATGCCCTTACAGGCTATAAAGACGAACCCTTTACCGTTCGTGTGAAGACAGAGGGAAGAGCCGTTCCACAAGACTTATTCATAAGGCTTAACGGCCGAAAAATCAAAACAATTAAAACAGGTCCCGGCTTGTTCGAATATGAAATCAATCGCTTGCAAAACAATACATCTTTTGTAGTTGAAGCAGAAGGTGTAGTATCGCCCACCTATACCGTAAAAGCCTTTGCCCGACCTAGTCTCTCTTTATTCCACATTGAGTTGGATTATCCAGACTATACCCGCATAGCCAATGAGTCGGTTAAAAACTCCGGAAACCTCACCATACCAGAAGGCACAATAGCCACGTGGAACATTTCTGCAGCAAATGCCAATGGTGTAAATCTCTTTTTTGAGTCAGCCTCCAAAACATTGCAGGCGCAGAAAAAATCAGGGCAGCAGTTTGTGGCCGAAGATAAGCTTAAGCTTTCAGGAGCTTACTCTATCAGACTTTTCAACGAACACAGTACCAACAAAGACTCCTTAAAATTTCAGATTGAGGTAATTAAAGATCGCAACCCTGAAATCGTACTGGATCAGTATCAAGACACTGTTCTTTACCGCAACATTGTCTTAGGTGGCAAAATTGAAGATGATTATGGCTTTTCTTCTCTAGCCCTTTTTTATAGCTACGATGGAGAAAATTATGAAACGGAAGAGGTATCGTTCAACCCTGCCACACTCGATCAATCCTACTATCATATTTTTAAGCTTGATACGGCAAAAGTAAAGGCCGGAGCTGAGCTTACTTATTATATGCAAGTGTCTGACAATGATGGAGTTAATGGCTATAAATCATCTAAATCTGCTGCTTATACCTTTAAAATTCCATCTAAAGAAGAGTTAGAAGAAGACATAGAAAGGTCGAGTCAGGCTATTCAACAATCCATTGACAACACCCTTAAAGAAGCTGAGGAGCTGAACAGAAAAATTCAGCAAGCTGACGAAAGGTTAAAGACCAAAAAAGAGATGGATTGGCAAGACGAAAAGCTAATGCAGGAAATTCTTGAACAAAAGGAAAAGCTTGCCAATAAAGTTGAGGAACTGAAAAAGGAAAATCGACTCAATAATCAAAAACTCGATCAATTCAATCCTCAAAGTGAAGAGATAAAGCAAAAAATGGAGCAGCTTCAGGAAATCATGAACAATGTGCTCGATGAAGAAACCAAAAAGCTCTATGACGAATTACGTCAGTTGTTAGAAGAACAGTCTGATATTGAGGAGTTTAGAGAAAAAATGGAAGAATTGCAGCAAAATAGCGGCAATTTGGAAGAAGACCTGGAGAGAACTCTGGAACTCTTTAAAAAGCTTCAGTTTGAAATGACATTGGATGAAACACTGGAGCAGCTTGACGAAGCCATTCAAGACCAGCAACAGCTACAGAAAAAAACGGAAGAGTCTTCTAAAACCGAAGAAGAATTGGCCCAGGAACAGAAGCAAGAAAAAGAAGACATCGACAAACTCAAAGAGCAAATAGACAAGCTCAATGAGATTAACAAGAATCGTAAAAATCCGGACGATCTGCCCAAAGATGCCCGCGAGCAGTTAGAGGAAATACAGCAAGACCAGCAAGATGCGCAAGATGCCCTGGAGATGGACGAAAAGAATTCTGAAGATGGTCAGAGCCCTCAGCAACGGGCCGTAAAGTCGCAGCAACGGGCAGGCGAGAAGATGCAGCAGCTCAAGCAAAGTTTGGAGTCTGTTCAAAGCAATATGCAAATGGAGCAGCAAATGGAAAATATGGACAACCTCCGCGATCTTGTAGATAATCTGGTTACCCTTTCCTTTAACCAGGAAGAGCTAATGGAATCTTTCAAAGAAATAAGAGAGGGCGACCCTCGAGTTGTTAAGCTCGGACAAGAACAACTTAAACTAAAAGATGATTCGCAAATTATTCAAGACAGCCTTGTTGCCCTTTCTCAACGCGTTTTTCAGATATCCTCCTTCATAATGAAAGAGCTTTCCGAAATGAATCGTCAAATGGATGGTGCCATAGAATCACTCAAGGAGAAACGCATCAACGAAGTAATCGGTAAACAACAGTTTACCATGACCTCCATAAACAACCTTGCCTTATTGCTCGATGATGTATTGCAGCAGATGCAACAGCAAATGGCTAGTCAAATGAGTAATGGCCAGGGCAAAGATCAAAAGAACAAACCTCAGCCAGGAGGTCTATCGGAACTTCAAAAACAGCTAAGCCAACAAATTAAAGACCTGAAAGGAAGTGGAAAAAGTGGCAGAGAGCTATCGGAAGAACTAGCTCGTATGGCTGCTCAGCAGGAACGACTAAGAAATGCGCTCGAAAACTTTGAAACAGGCATGGACGGAAATAAATTAGGCGAAAAAATTGAGAAGCTTGTTGAACAAATGGAGCAAAACGAATGGGACCTCATCAATAAAAATATCACTGATGAGACCATTGAACGTCAGCAAGAGATACTTACAAGGCTTCTGGATGCGGAAAACTCCATGCGAGAGAGGGGAGAAGATGATGAGCGTGAGGCCAAGACAGCGCGCGATTTCGAGCTATCAATTCCACCTTCACTCAACGAATATCTAAAAGCCAAAGAAAAAGAAATTGAACTATTAAGGACAATTCCGGCAAAGCTCAATCCATATTACAAGAAAGAAACCAATAAATACTTCAAACGGATCAAAGAAAAGAACTGAGTTCATTGCATGAAGCACATAAGTATCGAAATACCCTCTCTCGTTGAGAACATTCGTATTGTAGAGAGTTTTATAGACAACGCTAAGGAAAAGTACCATCTAACAGACGATGTGTATGGCAACATTATGATAGCCGTAGTAGAATCGGTAAATAATGCCATTCTCCATGGTAACAAAACCGATAAGACAAAGAATGTGCGACTTAGCGCCAATCTTCTCGAAGGACAAGTAATCTTCTCCATTACCGATGAAGGCCCTGGTTTTGATCACAAAAACCTACCAGACCCCACAGCACCTGAAAACCTCGAGAAAGTAGGAGGCCGGGGAATATTTATAATGAAAAACCTGGCTGATGAGATTCAATTCAAAGATGAGGGGCGTACAGTGGAGTTAACCTTTTATCTCGACTAACACTATGCCAGGTGAAATCAACTTCTTCACTGAAGACATTTCTTACACCCTTAAGCATAAGACCAAGTTGCGTCAGTGGATACATTCCATTGTACAATCGGAAAATCGAGCTATCGAAGAAATCAACTACATCTTTTGTTCTGATAACTATTTACTGAACATTAATAGGCAATACCTCAATCACGACTACTACACAGACATTATCACGTTTGACAACACAGACGACTATGATCCAGGGCTGTGTTCAGATATATATATATCGATCGATCGTGTAAAGGATAATGCCAGACAACACCAATCCAACTTCTCCACAGAACTACACCGTGTAATGATCCACGGTATACTCCACCTATTAGGACAAGGCGACAAAACTCCTGAGCAAAAACAGGCCATGAGAAAAAGAGAAGAAGCTTGCTTATCTTTGCTCCATATTTAAAACATTAGTGTTCCACGTGAAACTTTAAGTCTTCAAATACACTTATTGTTCCACGTGGAACAGTTGGTTATAGAAAGCATATGTATCCTAAATACGATGTCATAGTAGTTGGTGCCGGTCATGCAGGTTGTGAAGCAGCACATGCTGCCGCAACAATGGGTTCTAAGGTTCTGGTTATAACCATGAACATGAACACAATTGCCCAAATGTCTTGTAACCCGGCAATGGGGGGAGTGGCTAAAGGTCAGATTGTACGTGAAATAGATGCCCTTGGTGGTATGTCCGGAATAATCTCGGACAAGTCTATGATTCAGTTTCGAATGCTCAACAAGTCCAAAGGGCCTGCCATGTGGAGTCCTCGAACTCAAAACGACAGGATGCGATTTGCAGAGGAATGGCGACTTGCCCTTGAACGCAACCCAAACGTAGACTTTTGGCAGGAAATGGTCACCGGAATCACCACGTCTGGTGATCGTGTAACCGGAGTTACCACAGGGATGGGCATACAGTTTGAGGCCCAAGCTGTAATCCTAACCTCCGGAACATTTCTCAACGGTATCATCCATATAGGAGAAAAACAGTTTGGTGGTGGCCGAACAGGTGAAGCAGCCTCTAAAGGCATAACCGAACAATTGGTAAACCTTGGTTTTGAAGCCGGACGAATGAAAACAGGAACGCCACCTCGTGTAGATGGCCGATCGCTCAATTACCAGTTGATGGAAGAACAAGCCGGAGATGAAAAGCCTGAAAAGTTCTCTTTTAGTGATGAAACCAGTCCTTTGCAACAACAAAGAAGCTGTTACATCACCTATACCAACCCTCAAGTTCATGAAATACTGGAAAAAGGTTTCGACCGATCACCAATGTTCAATGGCCGTATTCAGGGATTAGGTCCAAGATATTGTCCATCTATTGAAGACAAAATCAACCGTTTTGCTGAACGTAATCGACATCAAATATTTGTTGAGCCGGAAGGATGGAACACGGTTGAAATCTATGTCAACGGATTCTCAACCTCGCTACCCGAAGATGTGCAGTATGAGGCTATTCGCAAAATACCGGGTTTCGAGCAAGTCAAAATGTTCAGACCTGGCTATGCCATAGAATACGACTTCTTTCCACCAACCCAATTGAGCCAGACTCTTGAAACTAAACTCGTGGAAAACCTCTTCTTTGCCGGTCAAATCAACGGTACCACCGGTTACGAAGAAGCCGCATGTCAAGGACTCATTGCCGGTATAAACGCGCATCAAAAAGTCACTCAGCAGCCGGAATTTATACTTTCACGGTCTGAGGCATATATAGGTGTGCTTATAGATGACCTGATTAACAAAGGGACCAATGAACCTTACCGAATGTTTACCAGCAGGGCCGAACACCGGATTCTACTACGCCAAGACAACGCGGATCTCAGACTTACAAAAAAAGGATACGACATAGGCCTGGCTAGTGAAAAACGCTTCGAGCAAATGCGTGAAAAACAACGGCAACTCAACCTGCTCATTAATGACCTTCAACAGAAAAAAGTAGATCCAGAACTGGCCAATCCTATGCTAGAAGCACATGGTACGGCAGGTATTCAACACCGCACTACTTTGAATAAATTAGTTAAGAGACCCCAGCTTGATATTAATCACCTAAAAGAAATTGGTCCTGACTATGCCAACTACCTCAATAAGTATGATGAGAAAATAATTGAGTCGGCAGATATACACATCAAATACGAAGACTACATTGATAAGGAAATGAAACTGGCTCAAAAAATGGCTGAGCTCGAAGATTTAAAAATTTCTACGTCAATCGATTTCTCCCAGATTCCGGCACTTTCTGCAGAGGGCAGGGAAAAGCTCAATAAAATTAGACCTTCTACATTAGGTCAGGCTTCGAGAATAAGTGGAGTGTCACCAGCCGACATATCTGTACTAATGGTTTATATGGGAAGATAGCAGACGGTGGAAGAAATTAGAGATTGCCTTATTTGTGGTTCAAACTCGCTGGAAGACCACCAGTCGGTCAAAGACCATTTCGGTACCCAAGAGGTGTTCCAATTGCAGGGTTGCAGGCAGTGCCACACTCTCTTTACCAATCCCAGACCAGAAGAGAATAATATTATAAAATACTATAAATCAGGTAGTTATATATCTCATGGAGACAAAATCAATAGTCTGTTCAATAGATTATACAATCTTATTCAGTCACAAAACTTAAAATACAAGCAACGCATAGTAGAGAAATACTCTTTTAAAGGAAAGCTACTTGACTATGGCTGTGGTGTGGGTTCATTCCTTCAACACATGAGCCAAAAGGGGTGGGAGGTAACAGGAGTAGAACCGGATGAGCAAGCCAGAAAGATTAGCACAAGCAGGGACCTTCCGGTTAAAGAGCTAAATCAAATCGAGGATTGTTTCAACTGTATTTCCCTTTTTCATGTATTAGAACATGTGCACTCACTCAATGAAACCTTGGAGCAACTATGCACTTTGCTCGATAGAAATGGCATCCTGATTCTTGCCCTCCCCAATTATAAAAGCTACGATGCCCAACACTATCAACAATTTTGGGCAGGCTATGACGTACCCAGACATTTGTATCATTTCTCCCAAAAAAGTATTACTCATCTAGCCAAAAAGTTTGGTTTAAATATTGTGGCCACCCACCCGTTGTATTTCGATAGCTACTATGTGAGTTTGTTGAGCGAAAAATATAAAGGAAGCAAGTTCCCCATAGCACCGGCCGCGGTACAAGGATTTATATCCAACCAAAAGGCCAAACGAAACAAAGAATATAGCAGTTTAATCTACATTTTGAGTAAATGAGAGGTATAGTCCTATTTATCATAGCCATTGCAGTTTTTGGGTGTGCCAACGTGAGTACTCCCTCAGGAGGACCAGAAGATCACACACCACCCAAGCTCATTTCCTCCACTCCAACTACCGGGCAAACACAGTTTAAAGGACAAACCATACTTCTAACCTTTGATGAGTGGGTAACTACACAAAACATAGAATCTAATTTAATAATAACCCCCAGAATAACCGGCAGCTTCAGGGCAAGGGTAAAGAAAAACGAGGTAGAGCTTTATTTCTTTGAACCCTTTAAAGACAATACCACATACTCTATCTCTTTTGGTAAGACCATAAAAGACATTACCAACAACAACCCCGTAGACAATCTAAACATCAGTTTCAGCACCGGAGATTATATCGACTCTCTCAGCATAAGTGGAAACATTAAATACCTATACACGCAGGAACCCATGGAAAACGCTCTTGTTTCGCTTTTTCCTTCCTCAGATACCACCAATATATTGAATGGTGTGGCCTCTTATTTTGCACTCACTGATTCCACAGGCAACTACACCTTCAATAATCTGCCCTCAGGTAAATACCGTATATATGCCACCAATGATAAAAACAACAATAATAAGGCAGATTCAAAAAACGAACGATACGGTTTTTTTCCTGACACGCTAAATCTCCAAAGCCCTTTAGAAAATATAAATTTTACGGTCCAAAACCTGAATACCTCCGACCTCCGCAGACTCTCGGCCAGGCACTATGCCAGCTATTTCGATATTACTTTCAGTAAACCCATTACGGACTTCCGCATAGAGAATGACGACAACTTTTACTATCAGCCCCAAGGGCCCGAGAAAATAAGATTCTATCGGTACGAACAGAATTTTAACGATACAGTACCTCTCATATATACCGCAAAAGACTCCCTCAACAATACTCTACGCGATACTGTGAAACTATACTTCACACAGTCAAAACTCGAAAAGACAGCCTTCTCCGTTAACACTGTTCCGGAAAAACCCAATGTAGTAAAAGGCACTCAGCTAACTCTTGCGTTTAGCAAACCTATTTTGGAATTGCGTGCTGATAGTCTTATCCTTCAACTAGATTCTACTAGAACCATTCCCCTCAACAGCCAAGATTTTCAATTCAACCCGTACAAGACGGAACTGTATACCAACCTTATTCTAGGTGATTATATGAGTAATGCCAACCCCGAATTAAAATTTGCAGCAGGCAAAGGGAGTTTCATATCCATAGACCAAGATACCTCCAAACAATACACTCAAACGTTCAAGTTTATACCCGAATCAGAATTGGCATCAATCTCAGGTCAGGTCCTAACAAACAAACCAAACATCATTGTACAGCTCCTAAATGCCACCACACTAAAAATACTTAAGCAGAGCTACAACAAAAATTACAGCTTCACACAATTGCCTCCCGGACGATACATGATACGAGTTATTGAAGATGTGAATGGCAACGGACTTTTCGATATTGGTAATTTACTCACCAATACCCCACCTGAACCCGTTCATTTCTATTACGACAATTACTACCAAACCAAAGTAATAGAAGTCCGAAAAAACTGGGCAACAACAGATACTAACATCAACTTTTAGTTGTGAATAACTATGGATAAGTCTGTGGATTCCCCACTCACTATCCCCAACAAGTCGCCAATTAGTACCCAAAAGAGATATCAACAGTCTCCATTCACATAATATCCATAACTCATTCACATCCCTCAGAGTTAATGCTCAATATCCACAAAATGCCTACGTTATCAACAGTTAGCAATAAGATGTTATCTATCAGTAACTTAAAAAAGCTGCTTGTGTGAATAACCATGAACTCATCAACGTTTCATACACCTTTTCATTTCTTCCACATGGATAACTCACTTATCCACTTTTACACAGCCCTAATAGAAATGATAAAAAATTATTTAATATTTAATTTAATATATAAGGCATGTTGAAAGTGTTGATAAACCCCAGACGTTTCGGACTTACCACCCTAGTCGCACTTGGCTTTGCTGCAGCCCTATTTGCTCAGTCTACCAACCCCATACAATTGGCCGAAGAATATTTGCAGCAAGGCGAGGTGGAAAAAGCAAAAGCTGAATTTGAAAAGCTGGCTCGTAACCGTCAGATTTTACCGCTTATCCACGATAGCTATTTCAATCTACTCCTTTCCGAAAAGTCTTTCGATGAAGCCGAGAAATACCTCAAGTATGCCATCAGGCAACTGCCCAATGATTTTAACTATGAAGTAGACATGGCGGTACTATATCGGACCATGAAATTAGAAGATCAGGCCGACAAACACCTGGATCAACTAATAGAGGAAATTGCAAAGGACAGCGATGAACGACAAAAGCGAAACAATATTCGAATACTCGCACAAATGCTTTTTCAGAAAGATTTTAGAGAAAAAGCCATTAAAACCTATGAAGTAGGCAGAAAGGTATTTGGAGATAGCGACATGTTTGCTCTTGATTTGGCAACGGTATACAGGGTCATGGGTGAGAAAGAGAAAATGATACGAGAGTACCTTCATTTTTCTAAAACTCAACCCACCAGTGTGGGATTTGTGAAAAACTCTCTTCAGCGGTACTTGGAAGAACCTGAAGACATGGATTTGTTGGAAGGAGTACTTTATGAGTTTATTCAGGAAGAAGCAGGAAACCCAGTGTACAATGAATTGTTAATCTGGACCCACCTTCAGCAAAAAAATTTTTCGGCCGCTCTGCGGCAAGCCAGAGCCTTAGACAGAAGATTGGACAATCGTGCCCATAACATTTTGAATGTGGGCATAATTGCCTATGAGAACAAAGACTATAAAAATGCTGCTAAAGCATTTGAGTATATCATTGCCGATTTCAAAGAAAGCCCGAATTTTCGGCTTGCCCAACGCTACTCATTACTTGCAGAAGAAGAAGTTATAAAACAGTCGTATCCTGTAGATACAATGAGAGTACGGCAACTTATTGGTAAGTATCAAAGCTTTAAAGAAGAATCCAAAGACCTCTTTACGGCTCTGGAAGCTCAGCGCAGAATAGCCCTTCTCCAGGCTTTTCAGCTTAATAAAATTGACACAGCAATAGCCACACTTACCGAACTGGTTCAACAACCCATTGGTAAGCACAGGATTCTGGCTGAGGCAAAAATGGATCTGGCCGATATTTATTTACTCGATCAACAGCCATGGGAGTCAATCCTCTTGTATGGTCAGGTAGAGCGAATGTTCAAAGACGAACCCCTTGGCTATATGGCGAAACTAAAAAGTGCCAAGCTATCATACTTCAAAGGAGAATTCGAACTCGCTCAAAGCCATTTAGATATACTCAAGCTAGCCACTTCCAGAGAAATTGCCAACGATGCATTAGATCTCAGCATACTTATTAAAAACAATACCGTTTTTGATTCCACCGATGTGGTGATGCAAGATTATGCCAATGTGGAACTAATGATCTTTCAAAACCAGAGAACGGAAGCTTTGGCAGCTATGGACTCCATGCTGGCTAAATATGACAGGCATTCGATAACCGATGAGGTGTTGATGCTTAAAGCTCAAACGCTTAGACAGTTAGGTGAATTTGAGCAAGCCTTAAATGCCCTCCGGCTCATTAATGAAAAATACTCTTACGATATACTAGCCGATGATGCCCTATATCTTACGGGTGTGATTTTAGAAGAAGACCTGAAAAAAAGTGATGAGGCTATGAAAGTGTACAATGACTTGCTCACCAGATTCAAAGGCAGTATCTATGTGGCCGAAGCGAGGAATCGATTTAGAACGCTTCGAGGCGATTTTAACAATTAAGATACCAGAGTGGCATATTCATTCAATAACCTCAGAGTAGGCAAAAAATTCAAATTGACCAATTTTGGGGAGCAATATGAATTTGAAATACTGGAAATAATGGCAGACGGAGACTGTCTGTTGAAGGATATAAATACGCTAGAAAAATACAGGCTTTACACGTTGATAAGCTTTGGAAAAGGGGCTGACTTCAATGTAGAATCTCTCTAATCTTCAATTATTCTTTTATTAATTCTATTTTGTCGTTGGGTTGACTTAAATAAGTTTTGCTATCTTACATACCCTGATTTTTCAGGTACCCTTCAACCAAACAGTTTATCATTCATGCCAATGAAGCGGCTACATATCGCTATCGTTATTTTTTGCCTTTTATTCTCCATCGATGCCAAGTCTCAAACCGAGCAGCAGATTAAGAATGAACTGGAAAAGCGAGGTATAAATACCTATGAAGAAGTTCAGGCTGAACTGAGAAAACGAGGAATGACCGAAGCCGATGCAAGACGACAAGCCAGACTTTACGGAATCAATTACGATGAATACCTCAAAAAATACATTCTAGCCAAAGCCAATCAGGAAGAAGCCTTAGAACCGGTGACCAGCATAACCTTGGATACGGTTGACTATACTACAGAACTTACCGATGAGGCCAATCAAATTATTCCTCAAGACACGCTTAAAATTAAAGAACCACAAGGCTTACCCTATTTCGGCTACGATATTTTTACAAATAACCCTTATGCCAACCAGCAAGCCCTGGTGGGAAACATAGATCCTGGCTACATTATAGGTCCGGGAGATGAACTGAGAGTTTATTTATGGGGCGAGGCAGAGTTTCAATTCGAGGGGAAAGTAGATATTAATGGAAACCTGTTTATACCTAACGTGGGTCAGGTGTTCGTATCTGGAGTTACATACCAGAGTCTCCATGAACGACTAAATCAATACCTTTCCAGGTTTTATTCCGGTCTGGTGAAATCTCCACCAGCCATATTTCTTGATGTTTCACTCACCAAACTAAGACCCATTCGGGTAATGGTAATGGGCGAATCAAAGAATCCCGGCTCATTAATGATCAACTCATTTGCCACAACACTCAACTCCATTTATGCCTCCGGTGGTATTAAAACCACCGGCTCGTTGAGAGAAGTAAAAGTTTTTAGAAACAATAGGTTCATTTCTACCATAGACCTCTATGACTACCTAATAAAAGGGGCTGTTTCGGAAGATATTCGCCTAATGAGTAACGATGTTATATTCATTCAGAGTAGAATGAATGCCATTTCAATTGAGGGAGAGGTAAATCGTGAAGGAATCTATGAGCTCAAGGGCAATGAAGGACTCATAGACCTAATTGGCTTTGCCGGTGGTTTAAAACCTACAGCCCACACACAGTCCGTAACTATTAAGCGAATAAGGCCTTTGCTAGGCCGTTCAAAAGACAACTCTTTCGATCGGGAAATTATTACGATCAATTATAATGACTTGCTCTTGGAAGGGGTGAATTTCAGGTTGCAGGATGGTGATCAGATACTCTTCGATAAAGTGCTGGATAAGTTTGACAACATGGTAACCATTGCCGGATCCGTATTCAGGCCGGGAGACTATCAGTATACAGAAGGAATGTCTGTGGCAGATCTTATTGGAACGGCTGGTGGGCTAAGACCCAATACCTATTTCGAAAAAGTAGATCTCTTCAGGCGCGATCGTAGCGGAGAACTCAGGTTCCTTTCTTTAAACCTTACTGAGGTGTTAGGCGAAGGCTCACAACCCAACTTCCAGCTTCAACCCGATGACTCGCTGAAAGTATACAATACCCAGGAGCTCAAAACCCTGGAAACCGTTTCTATAGAAGGCTTCTTATCCAAACCGAAAACCGTTCTATGGAGAGAGAACCTTTCACTTTATGATCTCATTTTTATGTCTGCCAATGTAGAAGACCTTGAGTATAAAAATCGAATTCTTACCAGCCGAGCAGATTTGTTGCGCTATCAGGAAGGAAAGACAGAGTATCAGGTGATACCATTTAATCTTGATGAGGTTTTAGATAAAAAATTCAATGCAGTGTTAAAGCCCAGAGATCGGGTAATTCTGTACAGTCGAGATATCAATGAGGTGCTCGACAGCTACGTTACCATTCGAGGAGCCGTTAAGAACGAAGGTCGCTATGCGCTAACAGATGATATGACGGTTGAAGATCTGATCCTTCAAGCAGGCGGTTTTGTCCGCACGGCATTTAGAGATTCGGTAACGGTGAGCCGCGAAAATTTTGATTTTTCAGGCAATATGATCGCTCAGGTGCGAAGAGTACCCACAAACATGGACTATCTGTTGGGAGCAACTACTAAACCAAACGGATCTTACATTTTACAGCACAACGATAATATTACAGTAGACCTCATTCCGGGTTCTTCGGAGTCCAGAGAAGTAAAGTTGAGTGGTGAGATAAAGTTTCCGGGAAACTACTTTCTGAGAAGTAAAGAAGAAACACTCAAGGAGGTAATTACCCGAGCCGGTGGTATATCACCAAATGCCTATTTGCCCGGTGCAAAGTTCTACAGAGATGGTAAACAACTTGCCCTTTCTATAGATGACCTGATGACCAAACAAAATGAAGCATTCAATATTGTACTTCAACCCAATGATAGTATTTATATTCCAGAGTCGTTTTATACCGTGAAAGTAGAAGGAGAAGTAGCCAACCCATCCCTTCAAAAATACCAGCTCAACCAGGGAGTAAAGGCATATATCAGAAACGCAGGCGGTAGAACAAAGAATGCACACAAGATCTATATAACCTCGTCCAATGGGTTTACCAGAAAAGTGGGCTGGCTGAGCAACCCCAAAGTTCTTGACGGAAGCATCATTACCGTTTCGGCCAAACCACCCAAAAAGGAGAGAGAACCGGGCAAGTTTCTCGAGAATTTCGGAACACTGGCCGCCATTATCAGCTCCACACTTACTACCATTTATCTGGTGGAGCGACTCAACTAAGCCCGTCATATCCACAAGCCTGTTAAAGAAATTCGGCTTCTTGAGAAAAAATAGTATGCATGCATAACAAATTTTTTCTAACTTCGTAACCCTTCAAGGAGAATATGAAGAGAGAAGAAACAGTAGATCACCATATAAAAACTTGTTGGCACGCGATTTACCGAATGTACAATCAAGAAGCCGCCAAGCATAATAGCACCACATCGCAAGCCTTTGTGGTCTTAAATATTGACCCGGTAAAAGGGACTCCCGCAACTAAAATTGCTCCTCTCATGGGTCTTGAAAGCAGAAGCTTAACGCGCATGCTCAAATCCATGGAAGAGATGGGAGTTATTTACAAGCAGAAGGATCCGGATGACGGACGCTCTGTACGAATTTTTCTTACCGATTTAGGAAAGGAAAAGCGTAGAATTTCAAAGGAAACGGTCATTTGTTTTAATGAAGCCGTAAGGCAATCGATTGCTCCAGAAAAGCTGGAGGCCTTTTTTGAGGTGATTGCCAAGATTAATCAGATAGTAGAATCAAAAAGCATATTTCAATAAAAAGCATTCTCAAAAAGAAGAAATACTTTCTTTCAGGATGCTCACACTTAGAAGTAAAACTTATAACTGATGAAAAGAGCTATTAAAAAAGTTGCAGTGCTGGGTTCAGGAGTAATGGGTTCCCGAATAGCCTGTCATTTTGCCAACATTGGGGTTCAAGTGCTCTTATTAGATATCGTTCCGCGAGAATTGTCCGATCAAGAAAAGAAAGACAAAAATGCTCGCAATAAAATTGTGAACGACTCTTTGGCATTTGCCCTTAAATCCAAGCCATCGCCAATCTATGACCAGAAATTTTCGAGCCTTATTAGCACCGGAAATTTCGAAGATGACATGCCAAAGATAAAAGATGTGGATTGGATCATTGAGGTGGTCGTTGAGCGATTGGATGTAAAGCAGACAGTTTTTGAGCAAGTGGAAAAATTCAGAAAACCTGGTACGCTCATTACCTCCAATACCTCAGGAATACCTATGCACATGATGTGCGAAGGGCGAAGCGATGATTTCAAAAAACACTTTTGCGGCACACATTTCTTTAATCCCCCTAGGTATCTCCGTTTGCTCGAAATTATTCCCGGCCCGGAAACGGATAGTGAGGTAATAGACTTTCTAATGCACTATGGCGACTTATATCTGGGCAAAGAAACAGTACTCTGTAAAGACACCCCTGCATTTATAGCCAACCGTATTGGTATTTACGCCATTATGTCGGCTATGCACACTATTGAGGATATGGGCCTTACGGTTGGCGAAGTAGATCGCATGACCGGCCCTATAATAGGTAGAGCAAAGTCTGCTACCTTCCGTACCATGGATGTTGTTGGTCTTGACACCACAGTAAAAGTAGCCAATAACCTATATAGTGGACTGCCTGCCGATGAATCTAAAGATACATTTAAGCTTCCCAACATAGTAAAAGAAGTTCACGACAGAGGTTGGTTCGGAGATAAATCGGGCCAAGGCTATTTTAAGAAAACTAAGGATAAAGACGGCAATAAAGAAATCCTGGAGCTCGACCTCAAAACTTTTGAATATGGCCCAAGAACGCGGGCGAACTTCAAGGCACTAGAGGCAGTAAAAGAAGAGGAAGATTTGAAGAAACGAATTGTTACACTGGTAAACTTTGATGATAAAGCCGGTGAGTTCTATAGACGAACCTTCTTCGATACTTTCAGATATATCACCTATCGCATTCCTGAAATTTCTGATGAACTCTACCGTATAGATCAGGCCGTATGTGCAGGCTTTGCATGGAAAATGGGTCCTTTCGATACCTGGGATCTACTCGGTACCAAAAAGGTGCTTGAGCAAATGGAGGCCATGGACATGAAACCGGCCTCTTGGGTATATGAAATGATTGAGGCAGGTAACGACTCCTTCTACAAGATTGAAAATGGGATCAAGAAGTATTATGACATTCCATCTAAGTCTTACAAAACTATTCCAGGTACAGAAGACCTCGTTATTCTCGAAAACATTAGGGAAACCCACAAGGTATGGGGCAATGCCGGTGCATCGCTATTCGATATAGGAGACGGGGTTTTATGTCTCGAATTCCACACCAAAATGAACGCCATTGGCCAAGAAGTTATAGAAGGAATTGAAACGGCAATTTCAATGGCCGAAAAAGAGTATAAAGGTCTGGTCATAGGAAATGAAGGCGATAATTTCTCTGCCGGAGCCAATCTGGCCATGCTCTTTATGTTTGCTGGCGATCAGGAGTTTGATGAAGTGAACCTGATGGTTGCTCAGTTCCAAAACACCATGAAGAGAGCTAAGTTCTCTTCTGTTCCTGTGGTTGCCGCCCCTGCCGGCCTTACCCTTGGAGGAGGCTGCGAGCTTTCTTTGCATTGTGATGCAATTCAGGCACATGCTGAAACCTATATTGGCTTGGTTGAAGTGGGAGTTGGCCTTATTCCTGGTGGTGGAGGTACAAAGGAGCTAACCCTTCGCGTGTCCGATTCGCTTAAAGACGGAGACCCCGAGCTGAATCGACTGCAAGAGGCATTCATGAACATTGCCACAGCCAAAGTAGCCACATCGGCTCACGAGGCTCTGGCCATGAATATACTTCGTCCGCAAGATGGAATCACCATCAATCGATCGCGCTTGCTCACCGATGCAAAAGCAAAAGTGCTTGAGCTGCACGCAGCGGGCTATACCCAGCCGGTTGAGCGTAAAGACATTAAAGTACATGGAAGGGTCGGGCTTGCTCTTTTCGAAGCAGGAATCAATGGCATGTTGCTGGGAAATTATATTTCAGAACACGATGCTAAGATTGCCAAAAAACTAGCCTGGATAATGTGTGGCGGTGACCTTACCTCTCCTCAAGAAGTATCGGAACAATACCTGCTCGATTTGGAGCGGCAAATGTTTGTCGAATTGACGGCCGAGCCAAAGACCCTGGAAAGAATTCATAGTATTTTATTCAAAGGTAAACCGTTACGCAATTAGGCTTCAGTATTCAAACATCAGATAAAGAGCTATGCAAAATTTCAAAGAGTTAAGAGTTTGGCAGAGAACAAGGGTGCTTGTAAAGCAGGTGTACTTGTTGACTACTGAATGGCCTAATTCTGAGAAATACAATTTGCGTTCTCAAATGGAGTGTAGTGCTGTTTCAGGTATGTCTTCAATAGCTGTAGGTTCTGGTAGAGGATCAGATATTGATTTTGCCAGATTTCTAAATATGTCATTAGGTTCAGCCCATAGGACTGAAAGTCAACAGATCGTTTTATGCGATTTAGACAATTCGTCTGAAGATACTTTAGGTCAATTCACTTCTGAACTATCTGAGATAGTAAGAATGATTGTTCCATTAATTAAAAAACTAAGAAACAACTAGTTGGACATCTAAATGTCCGACATCTTAAATCTAAAAATATGGATGCTTATATAGTTGCAGGATATAGAACAGCAGTAGGTCGTGGTAAGCGAAGCGTTTTAAAGAGCGTTCGCCCCGATGATATGGCTGCAGATGTGATTAAGCACTTGGTCTCGCAAATTAAAGACTTCGATGCCACCCGGGTCGATGATTTAATAGTGGGTAATGCCGTGCCCGAAGCAGAACAGGGTATGCAAATGGGGAGGATGATTTCCTTACTTGCCTTACCCATTCAGGTTCCGGGTATGGTTGTAAACCGTTACTGTGGTTCAGGTTTAGAAGCTATTGCTTTGGCATCGGTCAGAATACACTCAGGTACTGCCGATTGTATTATTGCCGGAGGCACTGAGTCTATGAGTATGGTGCCAGTAATGGGTTATAAAACAGCCCTTAATTACAAGCTGGCCACCGAGTATCAAGACTACTACCTCAGTATGGGGCTTACGGCAGAGCAAGTAGCAAAAGAGTACAAGATAAGTCGCGATGAAGCCGACCAGTTTGCTCTAGAGTCACATCAAAAAGCCATTGCAGCCCAGCAGGCCGGTAAGTTTACTGGTGAAATTGTACCTATTAAAGTGACCGAAAAGTTTGTAGATGGATCGGGAAAAATGGCTGAGAAAACGTACACGGTAGATGAAGATGAGGGGCCACGAGCCGACACTTCTCTGGATGTACTGGGAGGTTTAAAACCCGTTTTCGCGCAAGGAGGCCAGGTAACAGCCGGAAACTCCTCCCCGGTGTCTGATGGAGCATCGTTTGTGATGGTAATGTCTGAGCGAATGGTTAAAGAACTGAACTTGGAGCCCATAGCTCGAATGGTCAGCTACACAGCCGTAGGAGTACATCCCCGTATTATGGGAATTGGTCCTGTTGAGGCGGTGCCGAAAGCATTGAAGCAAGCAGGGTTGAAGCAGTCAGACCTTGACCTAATCGAACTAAACGAAGCTTTCGCAGCGCAGTCATTGGCAGTAATAAAAGAACTAGACCTAGACCGAAGTAAGCTAAACGTAAATGGTGGTGCAATAGCTCTGGGTCATCCGTTGGGCTGCTCTGGTGCCAAGTTGTC
Source organism: Roseivirga sp. UBA838 (assembly GCF_002296035.1). Taxonomy (NCBI): domain Bacteria; kingdom Pseudomonadati; phylum Bacteroidota; class Cytophagia; order Cytophagales; family Roseivirgaceae; genus Roseivirga; species Roseivirga sp. UBA838. The sequence goes on along the minus strand of NZ_DBHC01000010.1, from coordinate 48,953 downwards.
CGTTCAGCTCTTCAACGAAATGAGGAGAAGAGGCAATGCCAAATACGGTATGGTTACCGCTTGTGTTGGTGGTGGCCAGGGTGTGGCAGGGATTTATGAATTCTTGAATTAGTAACTAGTACTGGGTAGCTAGTATTGAGACTAGTTCATCAAAAACAATAACACTATGCACAACTACAGAGAATTAAAGGTTTGGCAGCAGTCGGTAGACTTTGCAGTTGAAGTTTACAAACAGACAAAGGCATTGCCTCCAGAGGAAAAATACGGATTGACCTCTCAAATAAGAAGAAGCGCTGTTTCCATCGCTTCCAATATTGCAGAGGGAGCTGGGCGAAATACAGATGGGGAATTCAATCAGTTTCTTGGGATAGCTTATGGCTCTTCTTGTGAACTGGATACTCAGTTAATTATCGCTAACAAGTTGAATTTTATAAAAGATCAAACATTTGAGGAATTGGAAACAGGTTATCTCGGTTTGCAGCGAATGATTTATAGTCTGAAGAAATCAATTCGGTAGTCGAATCTGTCTCAATACTCAATACTATGTACTAAAATACCTACCAAAATGTCAGTCGCAGTAGATAAGAAATCAATCAAAGGCGGTGAGTTCATCGTCAGAGAAACAGAAGCAAACGAAGTCTTTATTCCGGAAGAGTTTTCTGAGGAACAGAAGATGATGGCGCAAGCATGCCAGGACTTTATAGATACTGAAATTTCACCCAAGGCCGATGAAATAGACTCCATGAAAGACCCGAATTTGGTACCAGGCATCTTCAAAAAAGCTGGAGATCTTGGTCTTTTGGGAATTTCGGTACCAGAACAGTATAACGGCATGGGTATGAGCTTCAACACCTCCATGCTCATTGCCGATATTATTGGAGCGGCCGGTTCATTTTCCACCACATACGGGGCTCATACAGGTATAGGCACTCTGCCTATTCTTTACTATGGAAACGAAGAGCAAAAGAAGAAATATCTGCCAAAATTGGCTACCGGTGAATGGGCTGCCTGCTATTGCTTGACAGAACCCGATGCAGGTTCTGATGCGAACAGCGGTAAAACCAAAGCTGTACTTTCTGAAGACGGAAGTCACTACAACATTACCGGACAGAAGATGTGGATCTCCAATGCCGGTTTTGCAGATATTTTTATAGTGTTCGCTAAGATTGAAGACGACAAGAATCTCACCGCATTTATTGTCGAAAAGAGTTTTGGCGGAATCACCATGAACGAAGAGGAGAAAAAGCTTGGTATCAAAGGTTCTTCCACACGCCAGGTATTTTTCAACGATTGTCCTGTTCCCGTAGAAAACATGCTCTCTGAGCGAGGCAACGGTTTCAAGATTGCTGTTAATATTTTGAACATTGGCCGTGTGAAACTAGGAGCCGGAGTATTGGGGGGTTGCCGAACGGTTATATCTCAGGCTACCAACTATGCCAATGAGCGCAAGCAATTTGGGGTTTCTATATCCAGCTTTGGCGCCATTAAAGGTAAGCTGGCCGAAATGGCTACCAAAACTTATGTAGCAGAGTCTTTGTGCTACCGTGCCGGACAAAACATTGAAGACAAAATCAACGATCTGGTTGCTGGTGGTATGGACGATGCAAAAGCCAAACTAAAAGGAGTGGAGCAGTTTGCCATTGAATGTGCAATAGCAAAAATCCATGGCTCGGAAGTGTTAGACTATGTGGTGGATCAAGGTGTGCAGATATATGGCGGAATGGGCTACTCGGCCGATGCCCCCATGGAGAGGGCTTATCGTGACGCTCGTATTGCCCGGATCTATGAAGGAACCAACGAGATCAACCGAATGCTTATGGTAGGCATGTTGTTGAAGCGCGCAATGAAGGGCGAGGTAGATATTTATGGGCCAGCCATGGACGTTTCTAAGGAACTGACCTCTGTGCCTACATTCTCCACCATCGATAAATCAGTACTTTTTGCCGGTGAAAAAGAAGTGATTAAGAACTTGAAAAAGGTATTCTTGATGGTAGGCGGAAAAGCTGCTATGGCACTGCAAGACAAGATTGAAGACGAGCAGGAGGTAATGATGAACCTTGCCGATATTTTGATTGAGGTTTACGCTTGCGAGTCGGCTATGCTAAGAACTGAAAAGCTGGTGAGCCAAAAAGGTGAGGAAGCATGTACGGATCAGATTGCCATGACGCAGATCTATATGGCTGGTGCTGTTGATAGAGTAATAGCAGCTGCTAAAGAAGCCATAGGCTCATTCACCAAAGGCGATGAGCAAAAAGTAATGCTAATGGGTCTTAAGCGATTCACTAAAATGGACTTGGTGAACGTTAAAGAGCTCCGCAGACAAGTAGCCAATACCATGATCGCCAAAGGTAAGTATCCTTACTTTTTTGGATAGTAAATACAAGCTTAGAACGTCATTCCCGTGAAAACGGGAGTCTAATAAGTCTTAGAAATCAGTTAAAACTCAAGCCAACTTTCTCTTGCGAGAGAGAGTTGGCTTTTTTCTTTTCCTATGTTTCATCGGTATATATTTAAGAAATAACAGAGTGACATAATTGAGAAGTTTGGTAATGTTGGGGCTTGGAAAAATAGAGACAAGCGAGCCCCATATAAACCGTTGCTGATTCTTTATGCCTTACACAACTTCAAAAGGGTGATAAATCCATTAGTTTTTCTGGTTCGGAGGAGGAATTAAAGGAATTATTGTTAGTTATGGAACCTCATCTAAACCTAGACTAGAGTATCCATTTACTCGGCTTCAAAATGATGGTATTTGGTGTCTGGACAAACCCGAATTGTTAAAATAAATCTTCGGATACTCGGAGACCATTTTTAATAGAGAAAGTATATCTGCGGGTTTTGACATTGTTTCCTGGAGTTTTTGAAAAATGTCCAGAATCTATTTTTAAGATTCCCAATCAGGTAGTAGAAGAGTTCTTTCCAGAGCCACTGCAAGAATAAATTCTTAACACAATTAATTGGTTTATAAGAAATTAATCAAACTGTGAGTAGACGGAAAAAAAGAGACCCGGCTTTTAGAGATAAAGTATTGATTGCATACGAATATCAGTGTACAGTCTGTGGATTTAATCTGAGGTTAGGGTATCAACCTTTGGCACTGGAAGCGGGTCATATTAAAAGGCATTAAGCTGGAGGTCCAGACATTGAGCGAAATTGTTTCGCAATGTGCTAGCTTCATTATAAGCTATTTGATCTAGGAGCATTCACCATAAATGACTATCATCAATTAATAGTGTCAGATAGAGTGAATGGTACAACTGGAAAAGTTGAATGGCTACTGGCCTTTCATAAAAAAGAAATTAGAAGACCTCAGTCCAATCTTTATAATCCAAGTGATTCCTTTTTCAGTGACATTAAGAAGAGGTTTTTAAGGGATATGGGCGAGAATTACACTGGCATTATGAGGAATAACATGGGTAACACTTGGGTTTTTCCATACTCGTTCTTTCTTCTTTTCCACATGAGTGACAAAAATTTTCAGGGTAATCCACATTGGCATAACTTGCCCATGTCCGAAAACAATTGTAGCAATAAGGCTTATTAGTATTTAATTCGATCTGTTCTTTGCACCTAATGCAGTAACCATCATTAACCGGACTATGTCTGTCTTTAACTTTTTGAACATTGTATTGGTGTTCAGACATTTGTCTTTTGGGCTTTGGAGACTGATCAAATGTTACGAATTTTTCTTTATCCAAAAACTCGAAAATATTATGCCTTTCTAGTCTTTTGTTGTTTATCAAGTCTTCTATTATATCCCATTCAACGGCAGAGCCAACATAGTCCTTTGCCAAGCCAAGTAACTTCTTCTTGTAGTTTGGTCTCCTAGCAAAAACGGCATAGCCATCTTTGAGTATTTTAATACTATAATCAAATGCCGCTAAGTCAAATTTATCACCATTCCCTAATAGACTAGCTTCTCCTAAAACGCCAAATTCAATATTGTTTTTGAAAGAGGAATCCAGAAGATTTATGCTGGTTACAAGACCAATTTTTTCATTAGAGTAGTATTTGGCGTGCAGGTTAGGAATGTAAACAATGCCGATATTTGGAAAGTCTTTAAAGAACTCGAAGTCTTCATAATTTAGGCTTCTTGAAACATTTTCTTCATTCTTACCGAAGCCAATAATTATTTCTATTTCTGAGTTGCTCCTATGTTTTTCAAAGAGCTTTTTGAAGTGACTATCAAGTCTTATGTATGGAGAAATTATTAATAGTCTTGATTTTGCATTGTAAATGATTTCATCGACTGCTTCTACAAGTTCTTTGCCTGCTATAAACTTTGCCATGTTTATCGAAATTTATGCAGGGCAATAAACAACTTTCAATTGAAATTTGAAATGGACTTTTTCTTATACTACCCCCCCCTCCCAAACGGGGCAAAGGCTAAACCTGCGAGCTTAAAGTGCTGTAGGCCGAAGGGAATACCAATAATGGTGATGCAGAAGACAAGACCCCAAAAGAGGTGAGTGAGGAATATCCAAAAGCCTCCAAATATTATCCAGATAATGTTGAGTGGCAGAAAGAGACATCCGCCAGTAGCTGAGCCGGGCTTTACTTCCTTACCAAAAGGCGCAAAGCCGAGAATGGCCAGTTTAAAACACTGAATGCCAAAAGGAATACCCACAATGGTCATGCAAAGAGCAATACCTCCAATGATATACTCCAGTGCAATCATCCAGCCGCCAAATATTATCCAAATGATGTTAGCAAGTAAACGCATTGTATGTTAACGATGAGTTGGTTCTTAATGGTACAAGTTATCTGTTATCAGGGAATAGTCAGGGATCTGGTAACTGATCACCAGTAGCTGTTAACTAACCTCCTTAAATGAGATTACGCGGTTATTTTCCCTATCCAACTCAAATACAGCAGACATGTCTTCTCCATTTATTCTGTATTCATGAAAGTAGATAATGGGTTGGTTTTCAAAATCAATGCTGTAGATCGAAAGGTTAAACTGGCCCAGCAGTTTTCCTAGTGTTTCAATGGCCAACTCCTCTTTGGCCAATACTAGCTGGTAAGATTCTGAATATGACTTTTGTTTCCGCCTTAATTCACCTTCGGCAGAAGCTCTAAGCTTCAGGTAGTCATCTAACCGGTCTATCTGGAAAGGCTGAGTAAAAGCGGATATACTCTCAACCTTATCAGATAAGTTGGTCAAATGCAACTGCTTTACTCTTTGACGGGTAGTATCTTGCAATACTAGCAACGCGGTTTGAACCGTTTGCTGGTTGTTTAAAAATGCTGCATCAACCTTGTAAAATCTGAGTGGCACATACGATTGGCTGTCATCTTTATATTCATAGAAAAAAGCTCTAATCTGCGCTTCCCATTTTTCTTCGGCTGTTCGATTGTCGCAAGACAAAAGGGCAAAAGAGGCAATGGTGCCAAGTAACAGGCTATTCTTAATAAGTGTTTTCATGACCTTTTTTTATGGATTGAGTTCTCTAAAATAAACCAGCCCTGGTTAGAAATCTTGTTTTTAACATTATTTGGGCAATGTTGAAAATCGACTTCGGAAAACCTTTTTGGGCATGTAGTTAATGCCCCAGCAAGGTTGAGGCAATCTCTTGTTTTTGCATATCAGGTCCGGCTATAAAAGCCTTCAGGCTTTCACCACCTCCAGCTTCAAAGTATTTAATGAGTATAGGATGATATCCTGCTTTAAGCGCAATTTCGCCCGAGCGTTCTTGTGCACCATGCAAACCATCGTTGTTCACCACCACTTGGTCGCCAATAGAAAGTATACTTCCATCGTCAGATGAAGTATAAAATGTATAAACCCCGTCTTGTGGTACATTAATGAAGCCCTGCATTATCAGCCCGAACTGCGTGGGTATTTCGGCAGGCAAACCTATGGTTTCGGCCACATAGCTTATGGTAGAGCTCCCCTTTACCTGACTAGTTCTTTGAAAGCTTCCTTCTATAAGCTCCGCTTGTAAGCCGCGGTCTACTTTTAGCGGCTTTACTGCCTCCCGGAGTTGGGCCTTTTTATAATTTCCACTAACCACGGCACTTTTTCTACCTTCTGCCGTTACCGTTACGGCTTTTACTTCTATGGCTTCATTGGTCAGATTCAACACAATGGGCTTTTTGTACTCCAATGCGTTTTCATCGGGCTCTGAGCCATCGAGAGTATAATAAATAGTGGCCTCTTCATAGGGAGCGTTTAAGCGAATTTCTAATTCATTGGAGAGTGTAAGGCCCTGTTTTAATCCCTGGGGAGCACTAATGTGATAGTTTACATTTCGGGCATCGAGCAGCTTGTATTGATGGCTCATTTTTTTCTGAAAGTGATCCCAGTCTTTATTGGAAGGGTTTGTCCAGACCACCTCTGCCAGAGCTATTGCACGCGGGTACACCATATATTCTACATGGTCAGAGGTTTTCATATACTCTGTCCACACATTGGCTTGCGCTCCCAACACATATTGATGATGCGCCTCATCTAGTGCAGCCGGAACGGGCTCATAATGATATACACTTTCCAGGGTAGTGTAACCCCCAATAGCCAAAGGCTCGGTGGAAGGGTAGGCCTGATAATGGTCGAAATACATATCCGCATTAGGGCTCATCACTACATAATGCTCTGCTTCGGCAGCTTCAATGCCTCCGGCTTCTCCTCGCCAAGACATCACTGCTGCACCAGGAGCAAGCCCGCCTTCTAAAATTTCATCCCAACCAATAAGCTGCCGTCCATTGGCGTTCAGAAATTTTTCAATGCGCTGAATGAAATAGCTTTGTAACTCATACTCATCTTTCAGGCCTTCGCGCCTAATCACATTCTGAGCCACTTTACTCTTTTTCCATACGGTTTTGGGTGCTTCATCGCCCCCTACATGAATGTACTTTCCGGGGAAAAGCTCCATCACCTCGGTGAGCACATTCTCTAAAAACTCGAAAGTGAGTTCACTAGGACAGTAAATGTCGTCATAAACACCCCATTTGGTGCCCACTTCGTATGGTCCGGGTCCGCAGCCCAGTTCGGGATAGGCGGCCAGAGCGGCCAGCGAGTGCCCGGGCATTTCTATTTCAGGCACAATGGTTACTTGTCTTTCTTTGGCATAGGCCACCACCTCTTTAATCTCTTCTTGTGTGTAGAATCCCCCGTAGGGCTTACCATCTCCCACATAGGGGTCAAAGTTTTTTTCCAAGATGGTTTCTTTACGTTGGCTTCCTATTTCGGTGAGTTTGGGATACTTTTTTATTTCTATCCGCCATCCCTGATCTTCTGTGAGGTGCCAATGAAATGTGTTGAATTTGTATAGAGCCATCAGGTCTATATACTTTTTGATAAAATCAACCGGAAAAAAGTGGCGACCCACATCTAAATGGAGTCCTCTCCAGGCAAACCGAGGCTCATCTTTTATCTCCATATAAGGAAGCGTGGCAATTTGCTTTCCGGGAGGAAGCAACTGAATAACACTTTGTACGCCATAGAAAAACCCTTTTTCATGGCTTGCTCTTACATGAATGCCGGTGGCATTTACAGAAAGCTCGTAGGCCTCATCGGCTAAGCCATCGGTTTCTTCAAATCTAATTTCGGCCATGTCTCGCTTGGTTTCCTGACACTCCCAGTTAGCGGCTTTCATAAAATCCGAAAGAAAACGGAGTGCTCCCTGCGCTTTGGGGCTTGATGTATGCAAGTTCGGCTGGCTGTTGAGCGTAAAATGCTTGTTCATGGCCACCTCCATATGCTGAGGTTGAGGAACAATGGCAGGTTCGATAACCTGAGGTTTGGGAGTATTGCAGCTAAAAATGAGTAGGGCTAAGGCAAAAAGCGATAAAAATTTTTTCATGGGGGAATTTAGTCAGAAGCCGGAATAAATGAAACGTTTGACAATTGGTGGCCGGGAAAAGGAAGGTTTTAATAAATTGACAAAAATTTTTTCCATGACTGACAGACGCAAATTTCTAAAATCGACCATTTTTGGTGGTTTAGCCGTAAGTACCTCCAGTGTTTCAGGGTTGGCCTGTAGCACTAAACCAAGCCCCAAAAAGCCAATTGTAATTTCTACCTGGAACCACGGCAAAGAAGCCAATGCGGCTGCCTGGGAAGTATTGAGCAATAAGGGGAGGGCGCTGGATGCCGTGGAAAAAGGGGTTATGGTAACCGAGGCCGACCCGGATAATGCAACTGTAGGCATTGGTGGCTTTCCTGATAGAGACGGCAACGTGACATTAGATGCCTGCATTATGGATGAAAACGATAATTGTGGTTCGGTAGCGTTTCTGCAGAACTTTAAACACCCAATATCGGTAGCTCGAAAAGTAATGGAAGAAACGCCCCATGTTATGCTGGTGGGAGAAGGTGCCAAACGCTTTGCACTATCTCAGGGCTTTGAAGAAGAAAACCTCTTAACACCCAAAGCCGAGGCCGCCTGGAAGAAGTGGTTGGAAAACCAGGAGTATCAGCCAGAAATTAATATCGAAAACCATGATACCATTGGCATGGTAGCACTAGATGAAAACGGCCATCTTTCCGGAGCTTGTACTACCAGTGGAGCCGCCTGGAAAATGCATGGCCGGGTGGGAGACTCGCCAATTATTGGAGCAGGGCTTTTTGTAGATAATGAGGTGGGCGCTGCCACTGCTACCGGACTCGGTGAGTTTGTTATAAAAATATGTGGAGCACATATGATTGTAGAGCTCATGCGGCAAGGATATTCACCACAAGAAGCCTGTGAGCAGGCGGTAAACCGAATTGTAAAAAAATACCCTAACGACTACAAAAACCTTCAGGTTGGGTTTCTAGCGCTTAATAAGAATGGAGAGTACGGTGCTTATTCAATTCACAAAGGCTTCAACTTTGCCGTCAGATCTCATGATCAAGACGACCTCATTGATGCTGGCCATTACAGCGGCTAGGTTTTTATCATGGGTTGAACTTTGCCATATGCAAGCGAGCGCCAGAGCCATTCAAGTGGGCCAAAGCGGAAGTAACTGAGCCAAATGGCAGAGAAAAATAGAATAATTACCCATATGCCCAGAACAAGCACGGCCAGCAATGAGCGATCTATGTCTCCAAACAAAGAGAGGCCGTGCCCATAAAAGATAAATGAGCAAATGATGGACATTAATATGTAGTTGGTTAAAGACATGCGGCCAACTTCTGCGAGTCTGCGGGCTATAAAACCCCGCGTAGAAGATTTGCACAGCAGCATAATGAGCCCAATGTAACCCAATGCCATCAGTATGCTGCCCCAGTAATTGAGCTGAGAAATGAAGAAGTAGCTAAGCCTAAAATCCCAATCGAAGTTGAAGTGAAACATGGCTCCTACCACAACCAGAGGTAGACCCAGGCCAAAGCCATAACCAATAAGTTTGTAATAATAGCTGGAAGATTGCTTGGCCTTGAACACTTTTCTTCGGTAGAGGGCCATGCCCAATAGAATCATGCCGCTATATTTCCAAAAATCGCGGAACACAAACCGAGAAGTTTGCACCTTAAAAGCCTGAGGTGCACGATAAAGAATTTGGCGTTCCCAAGGGCTGGTATAATAGTCTATCTCTTCTGAAATAGTCGTGGCCGATGGCTCCCATATTTCTTCTTTGGCTGCTTCATATTCTCCGGGTTCCCACACAGGTACGGAGTAGCCAATAATTAGGCTAATAACTGAGCCAATAACCAGAAAGATAACACCTGCCCTCAATTGTGTGGCCGATTTTTTCCTTCGGAAAATAAACATGAGCAGGCCGCAAATGGCCAGTGTAAACAAAATGTCTCCATACCAGAGCAGGTAAGCATGCAATAGACCCAATACACCAAGGTAAATGAAACGCCTGTTTTGCAGATCGGTAGACCTTAAGTTTTCACGTTGAGCTTTTTGGGAAAGCATTACCATACTGGCTCCAAAAAGCATGGCGAAAATGGCCTGAAACTTTTGGTTGGCAAACACATAGCTGGCAATCCACACATACAAATCATTGTTTTGTAAGCTCTCGTAAATACTGGGGTTAATGTATGCCGCCATAGGCATAGCAAAACTCTGAATGCTCATAGTGAGCATGCCCAGTACGGCTACTCCACGAAGAATGTCGATAGAGGCATACCTGTTTTGGGGCGTTGTTGGTGATAAGATATATGCTGCGTTTGCCACGAAAACGAAAAATATACAATTGAATTGAAACGGAAAAGAACTTAATACAGGTTGATAAACACACCTTCCTGTCTTATTTCCACTTCGAAGGTTTTTAAATCTCTGCACTTTTGGTTGGCTTCGCTGCCAGTTTGCAAGTGGAAGCGGTAGGCATGAAGCGGGCATACAACTTCACCAAATGCGGTAATTTGTGCTTCTGAGAGAGGGTGCATTTGGTGCGGACACAGGTGTTCAAAGGCAAAGAAAGCCTGCCCGTGCCTGGCCAGACAAACCTTCTTTTCGCCTATGCGCAGCAACCGTATACTTTTATGTGCAAAAGCCTGATGGAGCTCAGCGGTATTTTCAAAAACCCTGATGGAGGGCATTAATTTTTAAGCTGTTTGAGTACTTCCTCAATGGCCTTTTCCAGCTGAGGGTCTCGACCTTTTACCCGATCTTCGAAAGTGGTGCGCACATAAATATCGGGCTGTACTCCAACTTGTTCTATGTTTTTGCCATCGAGAGTATAACAACCCCAGCTTGGCAGTCGATACGAAGAACCATCTACCAGACCTGCCCCGCTGGTGAAAATAATCCAACGGTAGGTTTCTGTGCCAATTATAGTGCCCAGCCCCAGTTCTTTAAATCCTGTGGCGGTCATTTCTGCATCGCTGAGACTTTGTTCATTAATGAGTAAAACCATTGGTTTTGCTCCTGCACCAAAGTTGCCTTGGGGAGTCAGCTTACCCTCTCTAAACTTCCATTGCAGATAAGGCTTTTGCGAAAGGAATTTTAGTACCTCATCGTGCACGTTTCCTCCGGTGTTGTATCGCAAATCCAGTATGAGTGCATCTCGGTTATAGGCTTCGGATGTCATTTCAATGAGAAACTCCTGCAGTGAACCTCCGCTCATATTCTTCATGTGCACATAGGCCACTTTCTTATCAGTTTTGGAGTCTACCACCTTTTGGTTACCGGCAATCCATTCATCGTATAGGTTGCTGCGAAGACTGCCCGTACTGTTGGGGTGAATTTTAACTTCAATCGTATTGCCGTTTCGGTTGAGCGTTAAATGTACCTCCTCATCTATAGAGGGTTTGGCCAGGTAGTATTCTCGGTTCATGCCCGGGTCTATGGTTTCACCGTTGATGGCCGTAATGAGGTCTCCGGGTCTGATGTTTTTATCGGGAAAGTCGGCTGGCCCTTCGGCCACTATGTGGGCAACTTCATAAGGATTATCGTTCGAGAACAGCAGCCCGAGGTTCAGGCTTGAGGTTCGGTAATAAGTTCTCTCATCTCTGCCAAAAGAGTTGAAACCCATGTGCGAAGAATTAAGCTCGCCCAGCAAATCGTTGAGCAAGGTGCGCAATTCCGTACGACTATTTAGGTGCGGTAAAAACCGGGCGTACTGATCTTTTAACTTGCTCCAATCTTCTCCGTGAAAGGTTTCATTGTAAAAGTTCTGCTCAATGCCTGCCCATGTTTCGTAATACATTTGTTTGAACTCGCTTTGCAAGGATCTCCGGAAATCGAACTTTATATCGATAGGGGTGATTTTCTGGTTGCTCAGGTTCAGTTTAGCTATTTGGCCCCCATTGTTTAAATAAAGGTTCTTCTTTACCTGAATAATTCCGCCTGCGCTTGCCGAACCATTGATTTTTTCTGTGTTTGGTCGCTCAAAAGGCTCCAAGGTGGTTACCCAAAGCGCATTCCGGGCTTCATCGTGATTGGACCGGTATATAATATGCGTTTTATTGCCAGACTTAACAACATAAGGAGAGCTTTGACTTCCGAAGTATGGGCCAATTTGCTCCATTTCTCTCAGCACATTGGCTTCGAAATCAATGGCCGTTTGGGGTTTAGAATCGTCATTATCAGTGGTTTTTTCTTCTTTCTTTTCCTCAAAAACCTTGGCTAGCTCATCCGATTTAAAGTCTCTTTCATGCCTAACTAAAGGAACACGATATATACGGGCGTCTCTCATTCCAAACGGGTAGCTTGGCTCTGTGCGGTTACTCACAAAATAAATGTACTTGCCCTCAGGCCCCCAAAAAGGGCTGGTTTCTGGCACCCCTGTTTTGGTGTAATTGTGTGTGGTTTGGGTTTCGAGACTGTATATATAAATGTCTTCTTCAAAATCGTTGCGAACGGTAAAGGTGAGGTATCGGCCATCAGGAGAAAAGCGTGGCTGGGGGTTGTATAGGCCCCATAGCTCTTCGTTGGCCACCGTTTCACTTTTCAATGTCTCCAGGTCCAACAGCCTAACCTCCCGAATGCCACTGTAGTAGGCTGCTTTGGTAAGGTCGGGGTTAAGTTCCAGGTTGCGGTTAGAGCCCTTATCAAACGTAAGCTGTTTTTCACCTGTACCGGTGGCAGCATCTATGGTGAATAAGTTGGTATATCCGCCCACCGTTTGGGTATATAATAGAGTTTTGTTGTCTTTCAGCCATTTTACTTCAACCACCCGCTCTTCAGGTTTGGTCTTTAGTTGCTTCACAAACTTGCCGGAGATGTCAGAGACAAAGAGCTCTCCGCGACTCACAAAGGCCAGCTTTTTTTCGTCTTGAGAAACATCGAACTCTGAAATATTCCCATCGGTAGAAAACTCCTGCTCCTGAGCCAGCGTGTTATTCTTGAAAACAGAAATATCTACTTTTTGGCTTCTCTTTCGGGACACATCATATACATGAATCTGATAGTCTTTTTCAAAAACCACAAAGCCTCCATTGGCATTTACCTGGGGGTTTTTAATGGAGGTGTTGAAGTTGGTTAGTCGGGTTTTGGTGCCATTCACAAAGCCATACAGGTTGTATTGTCCGTTCGATTCATCCGATGCAAAGTAGATGTTGCCATTTTTGTCTATGGAAGACCACATGTCCTTGCCTTCGTAGTCGGTTAGCTCCTCATAGGTCCCGGTTTTGGTATTGTAGGTTTTAATATCCGGATTAAAGGCGCCTTTGTAGCGCTTACGATGCACCTGATTGCTGCTTTCCCAACTCTCATTAAAGAAAACTCGCCCATCGGGGTGTATGGCCAAATTGTGAGGCCAGTTGAAGTAGTGTTCAAAAAGGCGTTTTGGAGTTCCGCCCTGCACACTTACTGTGTAGGCAGCCGTTCGGTTATATCGCCCCGACCGGAAATAAATGGTTTGACTATCCCACGACCAGGTTTCCACTTCATCGTTGGCAGAGTTATAAGTAAGTTGTCGGATTTCTCCTCCATCAATCGGCATCAGATAAATATCGGCATTGCCATATTGGTTAGAAGAAAAGGCAATCCATCGGCCATCCGGGCTTATTCTGGGGTATTCTTCCACACCATCCATGCCTGTGAGGCGAGTGGCTGTTCCACCGCTGCTGCTCACTTTCCACAGGTCACTGTCGTAAGAGAAAACTATTTGGCTACCGTCTGGTGTTAAGGCAGGGGTAGAGGCAAAATAAACATCCTGTTGAGCCTGAATAGAAAAAGCAATCAGCAGGCATAAGCTGAATAGTGTTGATTTAATCATAATGTTAGCATTTACCGATTAATGAAATAGCCGTTTGTAAAGTGAGCAAAAGCCACTTGTTTAGTGCCTTAAACCTTTATTGCCGACTAGTCTGAAAAGTATGCCCATGAATTTAAGAAGATATGGCCTAATGCTCTTGGTTTATCTGATGGCTTTTACACCATCGGTAATCTGGGCACAAAGCCAGCTGCTTATTTTAACGGAAGCCCTGAAACCGGTGGAAGCAGCCATGATAAGCACTAACACCGGCCAGTTATGGCTAACCGATAAGGAGGGTAGGGCAAACATTCCGCTGGCCGAGCCTATGCGCTTGACGGTTCAGTATGTTGGTTTAGAGACTAAAGAAATCTTGCTAAAGCCTAAGCAGAGTCTTACGGTGGTGCTTGAGGTGCAAACCACTCTGTTGAACGATGTGTTTGTGGAGGGCTTCACCGATAGTGAAAGGCTTTCCAAAATGGCTGGAGGCATTGCTCGGCTTGACGCTAAGGATTTGAATCGATTCGATAACTTCTCGTTAGTTTCGGCAGTGAATACGCTTCCCGGAGTGCGGTTCGAAGAAAGAGCCGGAGCCAGTTATCGGATATCCATTCGAGGAAGTTCTATTCGTTCTCCATTTGGAGTGAGGAATGTGAAAGTCTACTGGAACGGAATTCCTTTTACCGAACCAGGGGGAAACACATTTCTGAATCTGCTTGATTTGGCGAATGTGGGCAACATGGAAATCATTAAAGGGCCTGCGGCTAGTGCTTATGGTGCCGGAAATGGCGGAGTGATCAAACTGCAAAGCACCAACTTGTCTCAGCTTTCCAATGCTACGGAAGTGGGGTTAACGGCTGGTTCTTTCGGAAGCTTCCGTTCCAGTGTTCAATCAAACTGGCTGGGCGAAAAAACGAGCATCACCGGCAAATATGCTTTTCAAACTAGCGATGGTTACCGCGATCACAACGCAATGCAAAGGCATGTGGCCGAAGTAGATTTGCTGCATTTCGCCAACGAGCACAAAGCGTATTCAGCTTCAATTCTCTATTCCGATCTATTCTATGAAATTCCCGGAGGCCTTAACCCAACCCAGCTTGCTGAAAACAGAAGACAAGCCAGACCGGGTAGCGAAGCCTTCAATGCCTCAATCGATCATCAGTATTTCATTATCCGTGGAGGGCAGGAATATGAATTTTCTGACAACTTCCGCAGCGATGTAAATGCCTACTTCTACAACCGCAACTTTGAGAACCCCTTCAACCTAGATTATAAGCGAGACCAGGAAAACAGTGTTGGGTTTCGTGTTCAGCTAGAGAATGATTTTAGCTTTTTAGGCCGAAGGTCTTCCGTTACCTATGGAAACGAGTTTCAGGTAGCCTACTTCGATGGCAGCAATTTCGGGAATGTGGGGGGCGAAGCGGACACCATTCGTTTTAGAGATGAACTCACCAACAAGCTTTCTTTCTGGTTTGCCGATGTGAAGCTCAATCTGACTGAAAGCCTGAAGCTCACGGTTGGCGCAAGTTTAAACCACATTGATTATGATATCAACCGGGTGGAGGATAAAATCAATAATTTGCCCGGCCAATTCAAAAAAGAATTCGATCGGGTATTTAGTCCAAGAGTAGCCTTGAGTAAGACTTGGGCCGAAAATTTCAGCACACACCTTTCAGTTTCGCATGGCTATTCTCCGCCAACTACTACGGAGGTGCGCACCAATGAAGGCAGCATTAACACAGCCTTACAGCCAGAGATTGGCATTAACTATGAGCTGAATATTCGCGGAGCCGCGGTATACAGAAGGCTTTCTTATGATGTGGCGCTGTTCATGTTCAACCTGGACGAATCCATAACGACAGGAACTGACGGCAATGGAGTGGTGCTATTTCAAAACTCAGGTCAGATAGACCAAAAAGGTTTGGAGGCTGCGTTGCAATGGAATTGGCTGACTCAGCCTTCCACCAGATTTACAAGCTTCAATAGCCGATTGGCCTATACGTATCACGATTTTGAGTTCAAAGAATATGTAGATGGTGGTGACGATCTGAGCGGAAACGCCCTGACCGGAACGGCACCGAATGTATTTTCGCTGATGACCGATTTCAGCCTGATAAGTGGTTTTTACGCCAATCTAACTTATCAGTATTCGGATGAAATTCCTTTAAATGATGAGAACACAGTTTACTCCGGTGCCTATCAGGTGTTTCATACCAGAGTGGGCTATAAAAGAGCAAACGCAAATACTGATTATGAGTTTTTTGTAGGAGTGAACAACTTGTTCAATGAGGAATACAGCTTGGGCAACGACCTGAATGCTTTTGGACAACGATATTTTCAACCTGCCCCGGAAAGAAGTTTTTATGTGGGCCTAAACCTGAAATTCAAACATTGATATGACAAAGTTCGATACCCAATCGGTTAATGATTTAATAAGAAGCAGACGTTCTATTTACCCTGCGCAATATTCTGATGAGCCGGTTGACGATGCCATCATTAAAGAGATGCTGGAGAATGCCAATTGGGCTCCAACGCACAAGCTTACCGAGCCATGGCGGTTTGTAGTTTTTAAGGGCGAAGGATTACAAAAGCTGGCTACCTTTCAGGCCGAGCTATATGAACGCGTAAGCATGGCAAGAGGCACATTCAATGAAACTACGCGAGAGAAACTAGCTACCAAACCCCTATTGGCCTCGCATATTATTGCCATTGGCATGAGCCGCGATGCGAAAGAAGTACTGCCTTTGGAAGAAGAAATTTCTGCTGTGGCTATGGCCGTGCAGAACATGTATCTGACAGCCACCGCCCATGGTATTGGTTGTTATTGGGGCTCTGGCGGCATTACTTATTACGAGGAGGCTAAGGCATTTTTTGGGTTAGAAGCTAAAGACAGGCTTTTGGGCTTTCTCTATGTTGGAACGGTAAAAGAAGGATTCGCCCCTCAAGGCAGAAGAAACCCCATTGAAGATAAAGTGAGTTGGGTGGGATAAAGACCGTCCTTAGCACCCAAAAAAAATTGCTCAACATTTTTTGCAAGCCCTATTTTCTCCCACCATTGCTTTAGGTTTGCATTGAGTAGTTTAATTAAATAATACGCACATACTATTCGCCTCACGGAATTTAGCTGTACAGTTTTTAGTCTTTGAGTATTCAATGCTTTTCAAAAAGAGAAGTACGGTTTGCTAAACCTGTCTTCTCTTGGTCGACAATTTTATTCGTCAATAAATCTCCCGAAAAGGACATTGTTATTGACAAATAACCCAATTGAATATTAGTAGAGAATTCACGTCAAAAGACATTAGAGTTTTAGTCTGAAAATTGACAAAAACATATGTCCTACGGTCAATGAAATGTAATTAGTAGGTTGCCAAATAAGGCTTGTCCTTTAGGGTAAGAACTTGATTTGAGTAATTGAGATAGTAAATTTTAAAGATATGTATACAGTAGTTGCGGTCATCCTTTTGTCAATTCTAGTAATTGGCTGTTTAGTTGCCCTTTGGATGATTTTAAGATATAAGGGACCAATAGAATTGGATTTAGATTTGAAAAGAGGTGGGTTGAAGGTTAAAAAAGAAAAATGACTTTCTTAGACATTTTTGCTGGTGCTGGTGTTTTCTTCATTACCTAAAAAACCAACTGCCACCTAAAAGCCCACATCCATTGGAGGGTGAAGCGGTCAATTTCTGCATCGTTCATTAGCTGAACCAGCTCTTTTCTTTTGAAAGCTCGAAGCACTGAGAGTGGCCCATCGTTTTTCACCATTTCTGATTTAGAAAATAGGTTCACCAGCAGCTTTATTGAATGATAGGCCAGCGGGTGTCTGTGCAAGTCGTTAATGACAACCCCAATTTTCGCTTGAGACTTAAACTGCCTGAAGATACCTGTTAGCTGATTTTCTGTAAAATGGTGTGTAAAAAGCGTGCAGAGAATGATATCAAATTCCCGCTGTTTGAATTCTTCAGAGAAGATATCCTGCACTTCGAACCGAATGTTCTTAAACTCCTTACAGTTTTCTTTGGCATATTCGATAATGTGAGGGTTAGCATCAAAGCCCACCAACTCAACTTCGAGCTTCTTTTTGGAAGCCCACCTGGCCACGAGTTTGAGAATGTCCCCACCACCGCAACCTAAATCGGCAATGACTAAAGGACGAGAAGGTAATTTCTTCAGCAGTTTTACCAGGCCATCGATGGTCACAAAGTTACCTCCTAACCACCTGTTAATGGTTTCTAGTTCGCGAAGCGTCTGATCCATTAAAGGACCTCCGGCCGTGAGGTCATCCATAAGCTCTTCATTGTAAGCGCGGTGTTTATACCTGTTCATGGGGCTTTTCGGGGCGTCTTCTTCTTTGGATTAAACATAATGATTAAATTAATGGCTATGGTTAGGGCCTTACCGATTTGTTTTGTTCTGTGGTTTTGCACCGGCTTTTTGGCTAAAGGGCAAAGCACCGAAGAGGCTACTCAGGCCTTTATACTTAAGGTAATGTCTGACTATAAAAACCCTTTGGCCTATTATCCTTTTAACAGAGACATTTTTCTGCCTTCACAGCAAGAGTTGGACTCACTCGATCGGGCTTTTCAGCGATCGCCTTATGTGCGGGGTCGTTCTCCTTTCTTGTTTGTTTATGGCGATTCATTAAAGCGAGAAAGTTTTGTGGACGCTACGGGCAGGCCTCTGTTTCCGCAAGGGTTGTTGAACCTCAAAACCAACTTACCGAGTGGCTACGACTATGCGTTGAGGCGTCAGCGGGTTTTACTGAAAAGTAACCCTAACGCAGGTCGGTTTTTATTGTACAATCAGGAGTTCCGAAAATTAAACAAGTCGCAAAAGCATTGATTCCATGGTGAGTCCCGGGCCGAAGGCCAGAGCCAGCACCCGGTGGTCTTTGTGGTTGGAGTCGAGACTTTCCCAAAGCATTTTCAAAACAAATAGTATGGTGGGGGAAGACATGTTGCCATATTCGGCCAGCACTTTTCTACCGGCCCAGTCGGCATGCTTTTCTATGCCTAAAGCCTTTTCTATAACCTCGAGAATTTTTTTCCCACCCGGATGAAGCGCGTAGTGGTCAATCCGTTGGTTAGAGGTGCTTGCCAGAAGGCGGGTTACCAGATGCCCTATTCCTTTTTCAATAAGCGTGGGCACATAGGCGCTCAACTTCATTTCGAAACCAAAATTGCCAATGCCCCAGGCCATCTCATCGGCACCTTCCGGATAAATATCGTTTAAAAATGCTTCCGGGCTCAGCACTGTAGGTTGGAGACTGTCGGCTCTTTGAGACGACATAACCAATGCGGCCGATCCATCGCCAAAAATGGCATTGGCCAAAAGGTTATCGTCATCGCCCGATTTCTGAAAATGAATGGTACACAGTTCCGTAGCTACAATAAGTACCTTGGCATTTTCATTGGCTTTGCAAATTTGGTCTCCCAGTTTAATGGCCGTGAAGGCCGCATAGCAGCCCATAAAGTTGATGCAGCTCCGTTGGATGGAGGTATTGAGTCCCAACTCGTGTACCAAGTCGATATCCAGGCCGGGAGCATACATGCCAGTGCAGCTTACTGTGATGAGGTGTGTGAAGTCTGAGGCAACCAAATTCGTTTGTTGCAGGGCCTCTTGAGTGGCCCGAACCGAAAGCCGGGCAGCATTTTTCCGATAAAGGTCGGCCCTGTGACTTGTGGTAGGAAAAGGCTCCAGTTGCTCAGAGTTTGGATAAAAGTTCCACTTTCTGGAGTCGGCCTGTTGATAGTCGCCTATTACCGAGTAGCGCTGTCTTATGCCGGTGGCTCTATAGAGTGCCTGAAGCCTGTTTAATGCCGAACCGGTAAATCCATGGGCTTTCCCCATAAATTGGTATACCTGCTGTTGTTCTATGCAATGTGCCGGGTTGGCAACGCCAATGGAGATAATCTTACTGCCCACATTCTATAATAGTCGTTTTATGCTAAATTGTTCAGACAAAAGATTAATATGTTCAAAAAGGCTACCTGGCTTCATTTACGCCTTCCGTTCTCTTACTTTTTGCTGCCTATTTTCCTGTTGGCGCTTTCTATAAGCCACAACCTTTCCGAAGAAGCTATACTCTGGCTTTTTATTATCCTTCACATATTCATTTATCCGGCCAGTAATGCCTTCAATAGCTATTTCGATAAGGACGAGGGGAGTATTGGGGGGCTTAAAAACCCACCAAAGGTAGACAGGAACGTGCTGTACATGGCCAACTTGTTCGATACTCTCGGTCTGGCTCTGACGCTTTGGTATTTTTGGGGAAATTGGGTTTTGGCAGCTATGCTTGTGGTGTACATCGGTGTCTCAAGAGCCTATAGCCACCCAATGATTAGGCTTAAAAAGTTCGCTTTTTTAAGTTGGTTCATTGCGGGGTTCTTTCAAGGGGCGTGGGTGGTGTGGACGGTTTACATAGGCCTTAACGACTTTGCTTTTTCCAGTCTGTTTAAGGCACCCGTATTAATACCGGGTTTGCTGGCATCGGCTATTCTGTGGGGTTCTTACCCCATGACACAGGTGTATCAGCACCGGGAGGATAGTAAAAGAGGCGACTACACGCTTTCCATACGATTAGGCATTTTAGGTACCTTTCACTTTACGGCCATTTGCTTTGCTGTTGCCACACTGGCCTTTTGCCTGTATTTTCAGGCCTATTGGCAACTCTTCTATGCCTGGCATTTTTTGCTGGCTATGCTTCCTGTACTCCTGTTTTTTGGTTGGTGGTATTTGAAGGTGCTAAAGGATAGTTCCATGGCTAATTTTACAAATACCATGAGACTCAACTTCATAAGTGCTACCTGCCTGGGAGGCTTCTTTCTCTATTTCTTTTTACACAGCTCTCATGTTCTCAACGTAGTAGGGCTGTACTAGAAAGGCTTACCGTGGGTATTTCTCATAATCGCTTTGGCCAAAAACGGAAGGTGTTTCATTGCATTAACAGCCAACTCTGAACTCCAGGCAGAACCAAAGAGTTGCTGAGTTTGCCGGCCCACCCAAAGACGCTTGCGGAAAAGCGCACTCCACACATGGGTATATTCCCGTTCTAGCAAAGGCCGTTGTAAGGTGCTGTGTGGCCAGTGCTTTGCGACCAAATCAGACAATATTTTTCCGCTATGAATAGCCATGGCCATACCATTTCCGCAAAGTGGTGTTATAAGCCCGGCCGCATCTCCTGCCATTAGTATGTGTTTTTCTATCGGCTTTTTGGGAGCAAAGCTAAAGGCATTGATGACTTCGGGTTTTTCCAAAACAAAATCTGAATAGAGAAAAATAGAACGGAGAAAAGGGTTTTTAAAGAGAACAGCTTGCTCCATGGCCTCTATGCTCCCATACTTTTTCAGCCTGTCGCGGCTGCCCATATAACATAGATTATAGGTGCCGTTTTCTATGGCACTTATTCCGCAATAGCCACCCTCAAAATTGTGTAGGCTAATCTGATCTCTGGGAAAGTCAGTTCGAATGTGATACTTCACTCCCAGAAAATCGGTTTTTTGGTGAATAAAAGAACGTTGCAGACGTGTATCGAGCAGCGATCGTTTGCCATAAGCCCCAATAACTAATGGAGCAGTGAGCTTCTGGCCATCAGAGGTCTGAAGACGGAATTGTTCTTCTTCGAATTCACAGGAAACAACACCCACCTGCTGAATAAGTTGTACGCCTTCCTCTATGGCCAAATGAGCCAGGTGTTGATCCAACGTGTACCTGCTAAGTCCAAAACCACCTAAATCGAGAGGGAGCCTGAGGCTTTTGCCTTTAATGGAGGTAAATTCAAAACGATTGATCTGAGCAGGTTCTACAGATTTTGGAAGTAAGCCCGAACGTTTCATATAAGGTAATACTTCGTTGGATATGTACTCCCCACAAACCCTGTGAAAGGGATACTTCTTTTTTTCGAATAAGTGAACTGAAAAGCCTGCTCTGTTAAGTTCAATGGCCGATATGAGCCCTGATAGACCTCCTCCTATTATGACTATTTCTTTCAATACTCTATCTGTTCCCCTGTTGTATCGACCACTTAAATAAAATGAAAAATACCTGTTGCTTTTTGGCTTAAGTTTAATGTTCGATATTGATATCAGTGAAGATAACTATTGTTAACATGAGACCTTTAAAAACAACTACAAAGAGTTTGTTCACTTTGTTGTTGGCCGCAGCGATGATATTCTCATTGAATGATGCCAATGCTCAGAGGAGGAACAAAAAGAAACAGGAGGAGCAAAAAGCCAGCACCCCTCCACCAGAGCAAAAGGCACCACCCAAAAAAGGAGGGATTCAGCCTTTTGAAAAAGTAATTACGAAAGACGCTGAGTCCGATGAAGGACTGTTCAACGTACACAAGTTAGATGATAAGTACTACTTCGAAATACCCGATGCCTTATTGGGCAGAGATATGCTCATGGTTACCCGAATTGCCAAAACAGCCTCAGGTATTGGTTTTGGTGGAGGAAAAACCAATACTCAAATGTTGCGATGGGAGAAAGTACAAGACAGAATTCAGGTAAGAATTATTTCTACTACCATTACGGCAGCAGATTCACTGCCCATTGCCGAAGCAGTTTTGAACTCCAATTTTGCCCCAATACTGGCTTCATTTCCTATTAAAGCTCATGCTAAAGACTCTGCCGGAAGTGTGATTGATGTAACCTCCCTGCTTACCGGGGATAACAAAACAATGGGCTTACCCAACTTTTACAGAACACAATACAGAGTTACCCGACTTGATAACGATCGGTCGTACGTAACTCGGGTAAGCAGCTACCCGGAAAATATTGAGTTGAGACATGTAAAAACCTATCTGGCCGGCAACTCGCCTTCGGCCGATGACGATGGTTCCATTACGGTTGAGATGAGCAACTCTATGATTCTGTTGCCTAAAGAACCAATGAAAAGAAGGCTCTATGATAGAAGAGTAGGATGGTTTGCCAGGGGTACAACCGACTATGGTTTGGACGTTCAGCAATCGAAAACTATCCGATACCTGGATCGATGGAGACTGGAAGTTAAAGAGGAAGACATAGAGAAGTTTAAAAGAGGCGAGCTGGTAGAGCCTAAGAAGCAAATAGTTTATTACATAGACAGAGCCACACCTAAAAAGTGGGTAAAGTATATAAAGCAAGGGGTGGAAGACTGGCAAGTAGCTTTTGAAGCCGCTGGTTTTAAAAATGCCATTATTGCCAAAGAGGCTCCGTCTCCGGAAGAAGATCCGGATTGGAGCCCGGAAGATGTTCGTTATTCTACCGTGCGTTACCTGGCTTCACCAATTCCTAATGCCAACGGTCCGCACGTTTCTGACCCACGATCAGGTGAAATTCTGGAAAGCGATATCAACTGGTATCACAATGTAATGACACTGCTAAGAAGGTGGTTCTTTGTGCAAACCGCAGCCATTAACCCAATGGCACAATCGCCTGAGTTCGATGATGAAGTAATGGGTAGACTCATTCGTTTTGTGTCTTCTCATGAAGTAGGACATACCCTGGGCTTGCCACACAACTTTGCCTCCAGCTATGCCTATCCGGTAGATTCGCTCAGGTCGGCTTCATTTACATCCAAAATGGGTACTGCACCATCAATTATGGATTATGCCCGCTTCAATTACATAGCTCAGCCGGAAGATAAAGGGGTGGCCTTAATGCCAAATATTGGTATTTACGATAAGTATGCCATTGCCTGGGGTTACATGCCTATTTTAGATGCTAAAACCCCTGAAGATGAATTGCCAACCCTGAGAAGATGGATTGAAGAGAAGAACGGAGATCCCCTTTATCGCTATGGGCGTCAGGGCAATCCGAACGATTACACGGCTCAGAGTGAAGACTTGGGTGACGATGCAATGAGAGCTAGCAACTATGGTATAGAGAACCTCAAGCGTATTATGAAAAACCTCAGAGACTGGACCTATGTAGAGGGTTCGGATTACTCTGAACTGGAAGAAATGTATGGTGAGGTTAGGTCTCAGTTTAATCGCTACATGGGCCATGTGGGCCGCTATGTGGGTGGTGTAAAAGAAGATTATAAGACTGCCGATCAGGATGGAATGGTGTATACTCATGCCCCTAAAGCTAAGCAGAAGGAAGCGGTAGAGTTCTTAAACAACCAGCTGTTCAATACACCTAAGTGGATGTTGGACAATGAGATTCTGGGCAGATTGCAGGACTATGGTGCTGTAGAAAGCATGAGGTCTTTGCAGGTAAATACACTCTACAGCCTTCTTGAGTGGAGAAAGCTTGGTCGGGTAATAGAGAATGCTGCCCTCAATGGCTCTGATGCTTACACTATTACCGAGCTCTTCAGCGATGTTCGCAACGGCATTTGGTCTGAACTAAGAAGAGGTAGCGCAATAGATACTTATAGAAGAAACTTGCAGAGGGCTCACATTGAGCGTTTGGAGACATTGCTTACAGAAGAAGCACAGTCTTCGCGCTTTGCTCCAAGCATAGACGCTTCGCAGTCAGACATTAGAGCAGTAGCCAGAGGTGAATTGAAAGCACTTCAATCGGCTATTAGAGCAGCCATTCCAAGAACGTCAGACAGCATGTCTAAACTGCACCTGGAAGATGCACTGGTAAGAGTAAATAATATACTCGACCCTAAATAAAATTAGTTGGAAGACTGGTGTTCGTCTATGACGACCCGGTCTTTTATATGAAAGGCCTTTCTGATCATGGTAAAACAGTAGGCAGCGCATTCGTGCTGCTTGCTGTTTCTTTCTAATGCAAAATCAACAGCAAGGAGTAGAGAAAGAATATGACCATCGGAAAGGCCTTCGTGTTTTCATTAAATGAGCTTTCTTAACCTAAGGGTCTTTTTAAACAGCTCTCCGTTTCTACGGATTATGATATCGAAACTGGTGCCTGTATCGCCCCTTAGAAAACCATTTATTTCAGAGAAAGTATAGAAAAACACCGGTTTATTGCCAATAGCTATGATTTCATCATTTGGTTGGAGACCAATTTTTTCTGCAGGAGAATCTGGAATTATATCGGCTATAAAATATTGATTGAGTTCTTTGCCTAAAGCGGTAAAGGTGAAGCCTGCGCGATTAAACTTAAACTCCTCCTTATACTCTTTGGTCTTCTTAAAATAGACTGCTCCGTTCAGGTAATCATAAATAACATTAAATCTGGAAAGCATATCAGAACCCAGAGTACCATGCCGAATAATGGTTCCGTCTCTATCGCTCACCTCTGTTTGTATTTTCCATTGTTGAGGGTAAGAGGTGATTACGTTTTTAAATTTGAAATGCTTGCCTAGCCAGACTTTCTTTACTCGGCCTATTTTTCCTGACAACAAGCCTGTAATTCCGCTTCCTATCGTATGATCTAAGGTTTTCTTTGGAAGGTCAATTTGTTCATGTCGCTGTTCATCGAGAAAAAGAGCACTGCTAGCACCAGAATCAATCAGTAGGTTGAACTTTTGCCTTTTTCTTCCTTTTTGCTTGATTTCTACGGTTATGTAGGGTCTAAAGCTTTTAACCTCAATATCCATTCGTTTATAACCTTTTGGCGCTTTGAAATTATCGTGTTTGTACAAGCGGATTTTTTCGTTCTGATAGTCTATTTCTACCACAAAGCGATTGAAGAGCTCTGAACCCAGCACCCCGTGAGCATTTATACCCAACATACCCTTAATGTCCAGGTTGTTCTCTTTCAAAACCAACATGGTTTGCTGAGAAGCTTCTACGCCTGTCATTTGTATTTTAAGGTCGTTGGCCACTAGCAGATCTGTGACTTTGTTCCCGTTGGAAGCATAAATGGGTATTTTTCTGGCGTTCACCAGATTGTTTTCAGCGATTACCCAACGATCGAATATTAGGCCAGACTCTGAACCGGTATCGAGAATAAAGTTGTATGGGCCGTTTCCGTTAACAAGAATGGGAATAACGATTAGATTACTTTCCTCTTTAAAGCTAAGTTCAACAAAATCTTTATTGTCCGACAGATAGAAGCCAAGAGGGTTTTGGGCATTGAGGTGAATTGAAATAAAAAGAAGAAGAAACAGTATCCAACCTTTCATACCCTTTGTGTTTGAGTTACCTATTAAACAGATACGAAATATGTTCACCCTTAGTTTTTGCCGAATATATTCTTGTATATTGGTTTTCTATAAATAAACTGTATTGCCAATAGGGGATAAAGCAGAATATCCAAAAACCATAAACCGGTCGTGTAATAAACATCATCAGTGATTATGGTTCCCTCACCATTTTTCTCGAGTAAGTGTTTATGTCTCCAATGTTTTAAGGGGGCAGGAATTTTTGTGCCTTCATCAATGAAGTAAAACTGCCCACTATCTTCCTGATCTTCAGTGATTGTACTTGTCCACCACTGTTTAAAAAGCAAGAAATCTAGCCTGAGAGCTACAATATGGCCTTTGCGACAGCCATCGAACTGAATTACCTTTACTTTAGGAAACGGAGGACTGAGTCTTTTGAAAAGATCTTCGTTAAACCCTTGAACTACTTGATCAAGTGGCTTTTGTACCGGTGTAGACAAACGGATTCTCATTTAAGCTAAAACTAACATAATTGAATAATGTTGGCTTAGCATGTTTCCGTTTTGTTGATTGGTTCGAAAGTAACTATCTTCATTATAATTCACCTATTCACAACGAAATGCGCGCCAATCTTTTCATAAGATGGTTATGTCTGTTTATACCGATGCTGCTGTTAATTATTCTTGCAGCCTCAGGCCTACATGGGCAAGACTTTAAGTTCCAGAAAAAGCATGATTACAAAAACAATGAAATAGAGCGGGTGAAGCCACTGCTTCAGCGCGCTCGCGATGTGAGTGAGTCGGAGGCAGTAAAGCTGTATAAGCAGGCGGCAGCCTCATTCGAATCTATTTATGAGAGAGCCATTGTGAATGAGGATTATGAGCTTGCGGTGGTTGCGCTAAACAATCTGGCCGACACACAAAGAAGGTATCTGGCCAAGGAAAAGTCTTTGGAAACTTTAAAGCGTGCCAAACAAATCCTAATAAACCACATTCCGGTAAGTAGCATTCTATGGAGCGAAACCTACCTGAATGCCGGAGTTATTGAGCACCGCTGGAATGACTATTACAGGGCCATCGACTTTCTCGATTCTGCTCAGTTACTTTATGAAAAGGCAGCGGAATATGATAGTGCTATTTATCAGGATATTTTAGACTATAAGTTCTACGCCTATTGGTACTCCAAGTCCAATGTAGATACTCTACTCAAGTATATTAAAGTAAGAATAGATTTTGAGGAAGCGGTTCAGAAAGACAATTTCAATCCAGATGAAATACTATACATACGGCAGGACTATCCTCGTATCTATCTGGCAAAAGGTGAGTATGACATGGCTTTGGCTTACGCCATAAGCAATTATAAGTATCTGGAAGAAAACAGCCGAAAAATATATGATGGCACAAAGCATAGTATTTTATACGATCTGGCCTGGGTGCTGTATCAGAAAAGGGAATTTCAAAAGGCTCTGGATATTGCCATGGAATCCTATGCCACTATTCCTAAAGATGTTAACTACACGGCCTATCTGGACCTTACCTATTTGATGGGTTTGTTGTATAATGGCCTAGATCAGCCGGTAGAGTCTAACAAATACTTTCAAAAAGTACTCGATGCGAACATTGATGCCCGACTAGGGGCTCAAAGAGGTATATTTAAGGCGAACGCGCTGCTTTCGGTTGGCTTAAATATGATAGCCATGGGAAAAGTAGACGAGGCCCGTAAGCTCATGTTAGAGTCGCTCGAAAGGGTTAAGGCTTTGGTAAACTTTCCCAGTTCCGACATGTTTCAACACTACCGTTACATTGGAGACTTTTACGCTTCTCAGAACAATTGGAACTCAGCCCTACTCAACTATGATTCAGCCTTGAGAAATACAGAGCTTAATTATCCGGACGATATTCTCGCCTTTCCTAAGACAGATTCGGCCAGTAAGTTTTCATTTCAGACCTTAACCGTACTTACCAAAAAGGCTCAGGCATTGTCTTCTATGAGTAGACAAGATTCTGTAGACTACCTTGAGGCTGCGTTGGATTATGTAGATAACACTCACTTTAAACTTCAGAAGAACCGAAATGATTTATATCAGGCCGAAGGAAAATTATACCTAAGCCAATTTTTTAAAGATTTGTACGAAGCGGGAATTAGTGCAGCTTACCAGTTGTACATGGTTACGAAAGATGACCGTTATACCCACAAAGGTTTTTACTATGCACAATTGAGCAAGGCCAATCTGTTTCTCGAACAATCAAAAAACTACCAAAGCCTGGTTGGCTCCAATGTTCCTTACGACCTCAAGGAGGAGTACTTCCTGATTAGTAATGAACTTCAAGAGCTAAAGAACCAATTGTATGAGTCGCTGGATAATTCTGTAACGAGTGACTCGGTTATTAAAGTGAACGATCAGATATTAGTTCTACAGGAGCGCCTTTTGAGGATAAAAGATAGTATTGAGAACAACTATGTGAGTGGATTGCTTCAGTACGAGTCTGAACCCAGCGCTCCGGCCCTTGTTAAGGGCCAGTTACTCATGGAGTACTTTGTGGGTAAAGAAAATATTTATGTTTTTGGTTTTGACGCATCGGGCAAGGTGGTCTTTAGACGAAGCCCCTACGACTCAGAGCTGACTTCCCATCTTGAAACTATGATAGCCATCGTTTCGCGGCCACCTAACCTTAATGGTGGCGATATCACTGCTCAAATGAAAGACTTTGAGGCGTCTTCCTATTTTCTGTTTAAGAAGCTTGTAAGTCCTGTTCTGAACCAATTCAGAGCGGAAGAAATATTACTTATACCTGATGAGCTTCTCACAAGAATACCTTTTGAAGCTCTTATAACCCGTGCTCCGCAAAACGACAGCTACAAAACATACAGATACTTGGTAAGAGACTATAAGGTCAGGTACGCTCTGTCTTCTAACAACCTTAAGTTAGGGTCTTTTGAAAAGAAGGCTACCAAAAACATTTTGGGCATGGGTTATAGTGGTGTACAAAGTAGTAGTCAGCCCATAAGGTCACAATTCGCAGCACTGCCAGGTACCGATACGGAGATTAAGTTTCTTCGGGCACGGTTTGATGGCACCTACTACCTTGGTATGGAAGGATCCAAGAGCAAGTTTTTAGAAGAAGCCTCAGACTATGATATAATTCACCTGGCTATTCATGGTAAGGCCGATAGTATTAGCCGGTTTCAATCCAGCTTAATTTTTAATGGTCAAGATAGCTTACTAAGTACTAGTCAGCTTTATCTGGCCAACCTGAATGCTCGTCTTGCGGTTTTAAGTGCTTGTGAAAGCGGGACAGGTACCAGCGAAAAAGGAGAAGGTACTTTTAGTATTGCGAGGGGCTTCGCAATAGTGGGAGTTGACAATATTGTAATGAGTCTGTGGGAGGTTAACGACAAAATTACCTCAGAACAAATGGTTAGTTTCTACAATGGGTTTCTTGAGCAACGCAACGACTTAAATACGAGTTTGAGAAACATGAAGCTGGGATATCTTGAGGCTAACGATTCTTATTCCTGCCATCCCTATTATTGGGCTAGCTTTATTCACCTGGGTAGCAATATGTATTTCGATGATGGTGGAGCAAGTAAGAATATCATGTATTGGCTTCTGGGCTTTGTGATTGTAGCGATTCTAATCTTGCTCATATGGTATAGAAATAGAAAAAGGGCTTATTAAGCCCTTTTCCTCGCGTGCATATGTTGTGATTAGAGAGTATTTTACATTTTGTCAAGAACGAATGCCCATCCCATTTTAGAGCGACCTTTTCCTCTTGACTTTTCGAACACCATGAAGACCGCCAAGTCACCTTCGGTTAAATCTTCAATTGGGTCATCAGTCATGAACTGAAATTCTTTGTCGCCAGCCAAATTGGTAACAACACCGAACTGATATCTTCTTTGACCTAGAGTATTGTCAACATCTGAGCCATCAGGAGTGTTTCTTTCTCTTGGTCTTTGTTCTACCTGAACTACCGGACCGTTGTCCATTTCAGTTTCGTCAAAGCTTAAGCCCATGTCTTCCAAAATAGCTTCAGCTTTTTCTTTGTACTCGCTTTTGTTCACCAAAATATGAGCAAGGTTCCCTAAAGCAGCTTTCTCATCGTTGTTTTTTAGGTGAGCCAGAGCTAAGTACCATCTGGCTTGCTCTTTGAATGTTGAGAAGTTATTCACAACAGAGTTTAAGCTTTTGATAGCCTCCTCAGACTCGCCAATTTCCATTTGGCTCACACCGAGGTAGAAGTAGTTCATGGCACTTGGCTGCATGGTTACAACTTGTGAGAGTGTTTCAGACGCAGCTTCAAAATTTCCTGCATCGTATGCTACCATGGCTTGCTGCTCTAACGTCAGCGCCTCAGTAGCCGCACCCCTCACTTGTCCAGCCAAGTTGTTGTAAGTTGTGTAGTGCTTGTCGTATAATTCTTGGTTGTTGAGGGAGGAACTGTTGGTTAACCCAACATAGGTGATTGCTGCTATGAGCACTATGCTCGCAGCGATTGAAATTACTTTTTTCATAACAGTCTGATCTTTGGTTGTTTCTTCTTTTTCAATGCGCATTTCAAACTCATTGAAAAGGTCTTTTACGTCCTGACGTGCTTTTTGCTTTACGCTCAGACGAATGTCTTTGAGCTCTTGAAATTCTTGATTGAAGGCGGGATCGTTGAGGAGCCTATTCCTGAAAGCCTTTTTTTCTTCCGCTGAGAGTTTCCCGGAGAGGTACTTCTCAATCAATTCAAAATCACTCATAAAATTTTATTCTAACAGTCTTTTAATTCTTTGAATACACTTGTATTTCAAATTTTTAACTGTGTTGCCATTCTTATAGCCCAGTACTTCAGCGATTTCATCGTTGGATAAATTGTTGAAGTAGAACAATTTCAAAATGTCAGCACAGGGGTTTTGCAGAGTTTCGATGATGCTCCTGACTTTCTCAAGCTTACCTTCTCGGTCTTGCGTTTGATCGTCAATTTCTTCTAGCAGCAAATTGTCTTCAAGCTCTTCGTTGAAAGATAGCCGTGAGTCTCTTCTGGAATCTGACAACAACTTGTTTTTGCCGATGGAATACAGATAAGTTTTTATACCTGCATCATTGATTTCCTCAACAGTGTCTTCTAGAACGTTTTCATAGAAGGAGAGTATAGCGTATTGAAAAATGTCGACCGCCTGCTCTTTTGTACACTTGTGTGAATAGGTGATCCATTTGATGAAACTTACTCGGTACGACCGATAAATCTCTTCTAATGCGTCCCTATCACCTCTTCGAAGCCGCAAGATCAACGAGTTTTCACTCATGCTCTCATTCTTTAGTGATTAGAATTGTAAAATGTCACCCAAATCAGGGAGTTTTTTTTCATTTTTTTTTTCAGACCTGTCATTTCTCTGAAAATTCTCGATTTATAAAAACTAATTGTTATTTATATCTTATTTGAAAAAAAATTTCAGAAAAACTTCTGTCTAAAGGGTGACAATTTCGGTTTTCGATCACTAATAACATACAAGGGAGATGTTATGGGAATGAGATCGTACTACTTAATTGACAACAAGATTCAATCGCTGGAAGAACCGGAGGTTGCCGCTTTGTCAAAAATGAACAAATCAAAATCAGCCACCTTATTGGCTGATCAACAAGTGCTGGTTATCGATGACAGTCCCATCAACCTAATAGTAGCTGAAAAGACTCTATCAAAATTTGGCGCCAAATGTTTCAGGGCAATTTCTGCAAAAGAAGGTCTAAAGGTTTTCCATGAAGAAAAAATAGACCTTGTGCTTATGGATTTGCACATGCCTGTTATAGATGGATTCAAAGGTACCGACCTAATAAGAGAAACAGAAAAGTTTCAAGCTCACCCTGTTCCCATTATGGCTTATACCACTTTTTCACACGATGAGGTAATGGAGGGTATAAAAAAGCACAAGCTTGATGGCTACATTGGCAAACCATTTACTCAAGCTCAGGTCATAGGCTCTATCTTTGAGGTGCTTAGCCTGAGACAGCAAAAGTATAAGCAGGCCTAGCTAATTTTTAAGCCCCTATTCTTACTGCTCTTCTAAATTGTTAATTCAATACCCATAGACTATTTTTGGCACAAAAAGAACGCATGGCCAAAGACAACATCATCTTCGATTTAATTAGCAAGGAGAAAGAACGCCAAACCAAGGGCATCGAACTTATTGCATCAGAGAATTTTGTTTCTAATCAGGTGATGGAGGCCATGGGCTCCGTGCTCACCAATAAATATGCTGAAGGGCTACCTGGTAAGCGGTACTATGGCGGTTGTGAAGTGGTAGATGAAGTTGAGAACATAGCTATCGACAGAATCAAAGAACTATTTGGTGCCACCTGGGCCAATGTGCAGCCTCACTCAGGAGCACAGGCCAATGCCGCAGTGATGCTGGCCTGTTTGAAACCGGGAGATAAGATTCTCGGGTTTGATCTTTCTCATGGCGGACACCTTACACATGGTTCAACGGTAAATTTTTCCGGAAAGCTATATCAGCCATCGTTCTACGGTGTAGAAAAAGAAACCGGTCTAATAGACTGGAATAAAGTTGAGGATACGGCCAAAAAAGAAAGGCCCAAAATGATTATTTGTGGTGCTTCGGCCTATAGCCGCGATTGGGATTACGCTAAGCTTAGAGAAATTGCCGATGCAGTTGGAGCACTTTTATTGGCCGATATTTCCCATCCTTCCGGATTAATCGCCAGAGGTCTTTTGAATGACCCTATAGAGCATTGCCATATTGTAACCACCACTACTCATAAAACCTTGAGAGGGCCTCGTGGTGGATTGATTATGATGGGGCAGGACTTTGAAAACCCTTGGGGGCTTAAAACACCAAAAGGTGAGACCAAAATGATGTCTCAGCTTTTAGACGGAGGGGTGTTTCCCGGTACACAGGGAGGACCCCTGGAGCATGTAATAGCCGCCAAAGCGGTAGCCTTTGGTGAAGCCCTTTCTGACGGTTACATGAACTACATAGTTCAGGTAAAGAAAAATGCAGCAGCTATGGCTTCTGCCTTTGTGAAAAAAGGCTATAACCTTATTTCGGGTGGAACAGACAATCACCTAATGCTGATAGACCTTAGATCCAAAGGGCTAACCGGTAAGCTGGCTGAGGCAGCACTTGGTCATGCCGATATAACCATCAACAAGAATATGGTTCCGTTTGACGACCGATCGCCTTTTGTAACATCGGGAATGAGGGTTGGTACAGCGGCTATTACCAGCAGAGGCCTTGTTGAAGACGATATGCTGAGAATAGTTGAGTTGATTGATGCGGTTTTAATGAACCCCGAAAACGAAGAGAATTTATCTTCGGTGAAAAAAGAAGTTAACCACTGGATGAGTTCGTATCCGTTATTCAAAGCATAATTGGCACTAGATCAACTTCACGATGATGACAAGGAAATGGGTTTCCTTGATCACCTGGAGGAACTAAGGTGGCACCTGGTTCGTTCGGTGGTGGCCATTGTGGTTTTTTCCGTTGCTGCTTTTTTGGCGAAAGACTTTGTTTGGAAAGGAGTAATATTGGCTCCTATATATTCTGATTTCTGGACATACAAACAACTGTGCTATTTAGCAGAGCTCTTTAAAACTCCGGTGTTATGCTTGGGAGATATTCCCATCGATATCCAAAACAGAACCATTACGGGGCAGTTTACCATGCACATTAAATCCTCGTTGGTAATAGGTCTGGTTTTAGCCTTTCCCTACGCTTTTTGGGAAATTTGGAGGTTTGTGAAGCCCGGTTTACGGCACAGCGAGCGTAGTGCTTCAAGAGGTGTGGTTTTAGCTGTTTCTTTTCTATTCATAACAGGTGTTTTGTTCGGTTACTACATTGTTACCCCACTCAGTTTAAACTTTCTGGGCAACTACTCTTTGGTAGATAGCATCGACAACAACATTGATATAACCTCAATTCTCAATACTATAACCACACTAGTATTGGCTTGTGGGTTTATGTTTCAGCTACCCATGGCTACCTATATTCTGTCTAAGGCAGGCATTGTAACGCCTGATCTAATGAAGCGCTACAGAAGGCATTCTATAGTGGTTATTCTTTTGCTTTCGGCTATTATAACCCCGCCCGATGTAATGAGCCAGATACTTATAGCTCTTCCATTGAGCCTCTTATATGAAATAAGCATTGTTATATCTAAAAGGATTAACAAAAAACGGGAACAAGAACTTTACGAATCATAATGAAAATAGGAATAGGTGGCGATCATGCCGGATTTGCTTATAAGCAGCAAGTAAAACAGATGTTAGAAGAGCAGGGCCACGAGGTGAGAGATTTCGGTCCGAATAGCGAAGAGTCTACCGACTATCCTGACTATGTGCACCCACTAGCTTCGGCCATTGAAAGTGGAGAGCTTCAGTTGGGTATTGCCATTTGCGGAAGCGGCAATGGAGTGTGTATGACTGTAAACAAACACCAAAACATTAGAGGTGCTTTAGTTTGGAACACCGAGCTTGCTGCACTGGCTCGCCAGCACAACAATGCCAATGTTGTGTGTATTCCCGCGCGTTTCATAGATCTGGATTTGGCCAAAAGTATAGTGAACACCTTTATCGAAACCAATTTTGAAGGCGGAAGGCACCAGCGTAGAGTTGATAAAATTGCCTGTCAATAAAAAGGCTGTAAAAACAGCATGATGACCGAGAGGGCTATTAGGCTCAGAAAAAAGAGTTCTGCAAGCCATTTGCGCTGAATGTGCAGCAAGAACTCCGTACAAAAATAAGCTAGAGCCAGTGTAAGGGTTACTATTCCTGCTATTTGACCTCCCGATAGAAAGCAAAAAGTAAGAATTCCGAAAATCCCTATCCAGGTAAAAACACGCTTGAGTGTTATTTGCAGGTTAGTCATACCCATACCCGCTAAGTTGCTCGTGCTCGCAACAAAACTAAAGGCCACCGGCAGGCAGAGTCCCATAAGAGCATTGAGAACAAGAGGCTGATTAAAGTCAAAGTCCACTAAGACAGGTGCATAGAGCAGCCAAAAATCAGCCCCCTCTTCCTGAAAAAGAAAAACCATCCATATACCAATTAAGGTAAGGCTAAAGCCCCAAAAAAGAAGAAGATAGCGTCTGCCCAAAGTGCCGGAGTAGAATAGGAACAACAGTAAGGCCAGCACAACATACCAGGCAAAAGGAATGTAGAACAGACTACTTAGTCCCAGAAAAATACCGGCCGTTAGCACGGTCTCGTCACTGTTTCTATAGCGGAGGTGCCGCTGCAGATAAACAAGAGCCAGTAAGAAAAACGTGGAGGCTATTAGTTCTGCACTTAGCCAAAGCACTGATGGATGAAAGCTAAAAAGTATGGTGAAGAGGGCTGCCGGTACGTAAGTGTTTTCTTCGAAGGCCGAATTGCGGATAAGCAAAGCGTTTAGGGTAGTGGCATTTACCAATACAAATGCTGATGCCAGAAACATATTGAGCAAAGGGCTGTTGAACACAAATGCCAGCCCCCACTGCAGTAATCCATAAAGCGGCCCCGCGGCTCCTACAAACAGGTCGGAGGGGAAAGCCACCGTTAGTACTACAGGGTCAGGAACGGCTTTTAGACCAACTAAAGCTATTGCCCGTGAGGCTAGTATAAATAATACAATACCTATAACCCTGAAAGGATCGTTCTGTCTGAAGTAGCGTAACAACCGATTCTTTTTTTGAAAAGGCTAAGGTAAAAAAAGCACTTGAAGGAAAATCAATCAATAAATCAGATATTTGCACAATGGCTACAAAAAGACAGCAGAAGTTTTCCAAATTAATCAAAGAGGAAATCAGTAAAATATTTCAGCACCAATTTTCAGGAGCCTTTTCCGGCAAGCTGGTGACCATTACCGATGTGGAAATGAGCCCCGACCTTGGCTTTGCCAAAATATTTGTGAGTGTGTTTCCTATAATTCATTCCGATCAGATTCTGGATCATATCGAAGAAAATAAAAGCAAAGTACGAGGAGCACTTGGTCGCACCATTGGTAAACAGGTTAGGGTGATTCCCGAATTAGCCTTTTTCCTTGATAGTACGGCCGAGTATGCCTCCAGAATGGATTTACTTATTGATTCGCTCGATATTCCGGAAACAGACCCTACAGACGAAGAAGATTGAATGTATCTACCTTCATAGCCAAGCGGTACTTTACCACCTCCAAAAAAAAGAACTTTATTCAGGTTCTTTCCTGGATATCTATGATTGGTGTAGCCATAGGCACCATGGCTCTTATTGTGGTGCTTTCCGTTTTTAATGGATTGGGCGATGTACTTCGGTCCGTGTACCATACTTATGATGCCGACCTGAAGGTGGTGCCCAAGACCGGTAAGTCTTTTTCTTTGAGCGAGGAGCAGCTCAAACAAATCCGTGAGCTTAACGGGGTATCATCACTTTCCAGAATTATAGAAGACAATGCCGTAGCCGTTTATCGAGACAAACAAGCTGTGGTTCAGATAAGGGGTGTAGAAGAAAGTTTTATGGAAACCGGCAAGCTAGACTCCTTTCTTTGGCGGGGCAAGACAATGCTTAGAGAGCAAGATCAGGAATATGCCGTTTTAGGTGCTGGTCTTTCGGCCGAGCTGGGCATATTAATAGAAAGTGATTTTTACCGCATTGAGCTCATTTACCCCAGAAACTTAAGACCCGGAGCTTTACCTTCTACCAATTCGGTGAGAAGGTTGCGCGTAAAACCCTCCGGCATAGTGAGTATCGATGCGGCCATAGATGAGCGGCTAATGGTTGTTTCCTATCCGGTGGCATCGCGATTACTCGACTACGACAACCGATACACCGCCCTTGAGCTTTACCTGAAACCGGAGGCCAATACCAGCAGAATAGAACAGCAAGTAGCGTCAATAATTGGTGAAGAGTACTCCATACTTGACAGTGATGAGCAACACGGTGATCTTATGAGAGCGGTTAAAATAGAGAAGCTTTTTGCCTACATAGCTCTTTCATTCATTACACTCATTGCCTCTTTCAATATCTTCTTCTCTCTTTCCATGTTGGCCATTGAAAAGAGACGAGACATGGCCATTCTATTTGCCGTAGGAGCCACTCATAAAATCATTCGACAAATATTTTTAAAGCAGGGCATAATTATAGCTTTTGTAGGAGCCATTTTTGGGCTCGTGCTTGGGCTTTCGCTCTGTTATTTGCAAGACCGCTACGGGCTGGTAGGCTTAGGTATGGCCAATGCAGTGGTTTCGGCCTATCCCGTAAAAGTGGTTTGGACGGATGTTTTGCTGGTTACGTTTAGTATTACCCTAATAACTATGGCTACCGCTTACAGGCCAGCCATTTTGGCCAGTAGGCTGAACCCCATAGAGTTCCTCGATTAATTTCTACTATCGTCACAATTCGTTTTTTAAGAAAGGCCTAAAAGCATTATTTTGCGAATCGGTCTAAACAAAAAATGAAGGTATCTACAGCTCAACCTTTCCAGTTAATATACTCCCTTTATCAGCACGAGTATTTAGGGTACTTGTTCGAGTCTTTTGTTATACAGCTCGATGATAAGGGAAGGCTCACCCTGCAACATCAGAACATATCGTCCAAAAATGCACCGGAGTTTGCTTCCGGACTTGATGAGAACGATTACAAGCTCATAAAGCTAATGGATGAAATACAGCAGGAGGCCGTGGTACTTAAGTTCTATAAGAAAAAGACCAAACCGGAAGACTTCTTTCTGAAAGTATATGATAAAGAGCGTGGAGACAAAGTACTGCAGGAAACAATTGAGCAGTATCTGGAAATAAGAAGGGCCAAAATTCTGGAGTTGCTGGGAGGAAAAATGATTTTTGAAATGGGCCGTGATGGTGAGCCGGCCTGGAAGCAGATTCACTGGATAGAAGAAAAGGCCTCGGTACTTTTTCATTTTAGAAGAAACGAAGACAATACCCATTATTTTCCGACCATTAAGCTGTATGGCGAAAAACTGGACTGGCAATATAAAGGAGCCTACCTGGTTTGTTCAGAACCGGGCTGGATGGTGGTAGAGGACAAACTCATTAGCTTCGAAAAAAACATTGATGGCAACAAACTCAAGCCATTTCTCAACAAGAAATTCATTGTAATTCCTCAAAAGGTAGAAGAAACCTATTATCAAAAATTCGTGACCCAATTGGTGGCTAGCTTCGATGTGTATGCCAAAGGTTTTGAGATCAACTCAGTAAAGTATGAGACTCAGCCGGTCATTAATTTTTCAGAACTTGTTCAGGCAAGTAATGGAACTCTTTTCGATAAACCCTCGGGCCATTCGGCTGTTCAAGACCAGGAAGACTCAAAGATCCTATTCAAACTGGGATTCAACTACGGACCATACCAATTCTCTTACGAGAAGCAACCAACGGCTTCAGTAAAACTGGAAAAGCAAAACGGTTCTTACATTTTCCACAAAGTGAGTCGCAATGCAGCCCTGGAGACTGAAACCGTTAACGAATTACAAAAGAGAGGTCTTAAAATTCAGAACGGAAGGGCAACAATGTCTAGATCTCAGGCCTTTAACTGGCTCAATGAGCATAGCGAGTTTTTGAGTGAGCGCGGAATTTTGCTCAAACAAACCGATACCGAGCGAAAGAAATACTTTGTTGGAGAATCGGTATTGGAAATTAAAGTAGAAGAGGGAATCGACTGGTTCGATATTAAGGCCATTGTGCGCTTTGGCCAGTTCGAAATCTCCTTTCAGGAACTGCGCAAACTCATTAACCGGCAAAAAAGAGAGATAAAACTCCCCAATGGAGAAGTTGCTGTAATTCCGGAAGCATGGATTAAAGACTATGCAGAACTGTTTGCCTTTATGGAAGAAACAGGAGACAGCAAGGTACTAAAGCTCAGAAAACACCACCTCTCATTGGTTCAAGACCTGCACAATGGCAACTTAGCTCAAGTGAGCATGAATAGAAAGCTTCATAAGCTGCAAGGGTTTGAAGAAATAGAAGATTATGAAGTGCCAAAGGGTTTTGCCGGTACGTTAAGGCCCTACCAGAAGGCGGGCTATAACTGGATGCGCTTTCTTTCAGAGTATAACTTTGGAGGTTGCCTTGCCGATGATATGGGTTTGGGTAAAACCGTTCAGACACTGGCCCTATTGCAAGCTCAAAAAGAGCTAATCTCGCAGCAGGCATCGCTGCTAATCATGCCGACATCACTTATATACAACTGGCAAATTGAAGCATCTAAGTTTACCCCCGAACTCAAAGTGTTGGTGTATACCGGTACCGGAAGAGACAAAAATGCCGAACAATTTGCCAATTACGACTTGGTGGTTACCTCATACGGCATCACCCGTATCGATATAGACATTCTTTCCAGTTATTACTTCAACTACGTTATTCTCGATGAGTCGCAGGCCATAAAAAACCCCGATTCGCTTATTGCCAAATCAGTAAACAAACTCAAGTCCAGGCACAGGCTTATTCTTACCGGTACACCTTTAGAAAATAGCACCTTCGATCTGTGGTCTCAGATGAGCTTCATCAACCCAGGCCTGCTCGGTACGGCCAAATATTTTAAAAACGAGTTTCAACTACCCATTGAGAAGAAGGCCGATGTGGAAAAAACGCGCAAACTCAATGTCATTATTAAGCCCTTTATACTCCGCAGACAAAAGTCGCAGGTAGCCAAAGATTTGCCTGAAAAGTTTGAGAGTGTGAAGTATAGTCAAATGACCCCGGAGCAGGAAGAAAGATACGAGGAGGTAAAATCGCACTATCGCAACCAAATACTCGATACTATTGAAAAAAGTGGTATCAAAAAGTCCCAATTGCTTTTGCTACAGGGACTTACCAAACTCAGGCAAATTGCCAATCACCCTAAAATGGTAGAGCCGGACTATACCGGAGACTCTGGCAAGCTGGAAGACATTACTTATATGATTGAGTCGGCTATTAGCGAAGGCCACAAGATTCTCATATTTAGTCAGTTTGTTAAGCACCTGGGACTTATACGCGAGTATCTTGAGGACAAGCAGATAGAATTTGCTTATTTGGATGGGTCAACCAAGGACAGGCAGGGGCAGGTAGAAAAGTTTCAGGAGAATGACCATATAAAGGTTTTTCTTATTTCACTAAAGGCCGGAGGGTTGGGTCTTAATTTGACCAAGGCCGACTATGTGTTTTTACTAGACCCCTGGTGGAACCCTGCCATTGAAGAGCAGGCGGTTGACAGAGCTCATCGAATTGGACAAAAGAAAACGGTATTTACCTATAAGTTCATAACCCGCAATTCGGTAGAAGAAAAAATTCTGGCTTTGCAGAAAAACAAACTCAAGCTTGCCAACGAGTTGATAACCACCGAAGAGAGCTTTATTAAGAAGTTGACAGCCGAAGACATTTCCGAGCTATTGCAGTAATGCTCCAGTTCAGATGCACTATATTGAACACTTATGGCTAAAGCAAAGTCGGTATACATCTGCCAAAATTGTGGTGCCTCTTCCGCCAAGTGGATAGGCAAATGTCCCTCTTGCAACGAGTGGAATACCTACTCCGAAGAAGTTATTTCCAAAACCAAAACAACCGAAACCTCGTGGCGCGAAGATTCGGGCGCACGCGTGCATCAAAAACCAGTGAATATTCGGGAAGTAGAAAAAAGCTCGGAAGAGCGACTCATTACCTACGATAACGAGCTGAACAGGGCGTTGGGAGGAGGTATTGTGGCCGGCTCATTGGTGCTCATTGGTGGCGAACCAGGCATTGGTAAATCTACACTCATGCTTCAGTTGGCCTTGGCCGCACGCAAGAAGAAAGTACTCTATGTAAGTGGAGAAGAAAGCCAGCAACAGATTAAGATGAGGGCAGAACGCATAGGCATTCAAACAGACCAATGTTTTGTACTTTCCGAAACTAATACACAAAACATCTTCTATCAGATCAAAAATGTAAAGCCTGATTTACTTATTATAGACTCTATCCAGACTTTACATACCGAAAGAATAGAAAGTGCTGCCGGCTCTGTGTCGCAAGTCAGGGAGTGCACCGGAGAGTTAATGAAGTTTGCCAAGGAAACCCAAACACCTGTTTTTCTAATAGGTCACATTACAAAAGAAGGAAGCATAGCCGGGCCAAAGGTGTTGGAGCACATGGTAGATACGGTGTTGCAATTCGAAGGAGACAGGCACCTCTCGTACCGCATTTTGCGGACCGTCAAGAACCGGTTCGGCTCTACATCTGAGTTGGGTATTTACGAAATGCAAACCAATGGATTGCGTCAGGTTTCCAATCCATCGGAAATTCTTATTTCTCAGAAGGCTGATGACCTGACCGGCATAGCTATTGGTGCCACCATTGAAGGTAACAGGCCATTGCTTATAGAAATACAATCGTTGGTAAGCTCAGCTACATACGGCACGCCACAACGCAGTTCAACGGGCTTTGATGCCAAGAGGCTCAACATGCTATTGGCCGTGCTTGAAAAACGTGGCGGCCTTCGGTTTGGTGCACAGGATGTATTTCTGAACGTTGCCGGGGGTATACGTATAGATGAGCCTGCCCTCGACCTGGCCGTTTGTGCTTCTCTGGTAAGCGCATATCACGACATAGCCATCTCCGATAAAGTGGCCTTTGCCGCAGAAGTTGGCCTGGGAGGGGAGATTAGAGCCGTGAATCGTATTGAGAGTAGAATTGCCGAGGCAGAAAAGCTGGGTTTTGAAGAAATCTATATTTCAAAGTTCAACACCAAAGGGCTAGACCTAAAGGGCAAAAAGGTAAGCATAAAGCCGTTTTCGAAACTCAAGGAGGTATTTGAAGACCTAATGGGTTAGAGTCCAAAACCAGCTCTACCCTGAAGCCCCCCGGTGTGGATGGCCAGCACCTTAGAGCCCTTCTTAATTTCTCCTTTGTGAATCATATCCAGCATACCATAAAGCATTTTTCCGGTATACACAGGGTCGAGCAAAAGGTCAAATTCGTCTTCCATGGTTTTTATAAACTGCATCAACTCTGGCTTTACTTTGGCATAGCCTCCAAAATGGTAATTGTTCTGTACAAACCAATTGTGGTGGTGCTTAGCTCCACAGTATTCTAACAGACGATTGACTTCACCGGCCAAAAAAGAACCTTTCAAGGCACTGAAACCTACAACCTGCCCCCTATTTTGCAAGCCCATTATTAAGCCCGCCATAGTGCCTCCGGTACCAACAGGCAAGCAATAATAGTCGAAGCTTTCGGGAATGTGTGTGGCTATCTCTTGTGAGCCTCTGATGGCCTGCGCATTGGTTCCCCCTTCAGGAATAAGGTAGAAATAGCCAAACTCATCTCTGAGCCTCTCTAGAAACTCAGGCGTGTCCTTAGCCCTGTAGCTGGTTCTATCTACATACCTCAGCTGCATATCCTGTTCTTGGGCAAATTGTAAGGTAGGGTTGAGAGACTGCTGAGCTTCTCCGCGAATTAGGCCAATGCTCCTAAACCCGAAGAGGTTAGCTGCTGCAGCAACGGCATAAATATGATTCGAATAAGCTCCTCCAAAAGTTAAAAGGGAGGTGAAGCCCTCTTTATT
Organism: Roseivirga sp. UBA838; assembly: GCF_002296035.1. NCBI lineage: Bacteria > Pseudomonadati > Bacteroidota > Cytophagia > Cytophagales > Roseivirgaceae > Roseivirga > Roseivirga sp. UBA838. The sequence goes on along the minus strand of NZ_DBHC01000010.1, from coordinate 6,900 downwards.
GGCCTGCATTAAATTATGCTTCAGCTTAAACCACTTGTTTCCCGAAATTTTGGGGTGGGTTTTATCCAACCGTAGAATTCGCAAGTCTACCTGGTTCTCTTCAGCAATCGGGTGAAGTAATTTTTCTATCGGAAGCCGTTCGTTGATCACTGAAAAGTTCATGAGGCAAACATACAAAATACGCCAATTGGTTAATCTTTCTGAGTTGGGCACCCATATAAACAAGCGAGAAGAGAGGTGAATAGAATTTTCTCAAATGCGATTGTCAATTATTGACCTAAATTTGTAGCTGAATGGAAGAACAGGAAGAGCTTTTTGAGCATCACAGACTGGTGTGCGACCCAGGCCAGGAGCCGTATCGTATCGATAAGTTTTTGATGGACCGACTACCCAACGTAACCCGCAATAAGGTGCAACAGGGCATTAAAGATGGTTTTGTCAAGGTAAACGGTAAAGAGGTAAAACCCAATTACAAAGTACATCCGGGCGATGAAATTGTGGTGGAACTGCCGGAGCCACCGCGTGACACCGATGTAGTTCCTGAAAATATTCCGCTCAATATTGCCTACGAAGACGATCATATATTGGTCGTAAATAAGGAAGCGGGTATGGTGGTGCACCCGGCCTATAATAACTGGACAGGCACTTTGGTGAATGCATTGGCTTACCACTTTCAGCAGTTGCCCACCATGGAAGGTAATGATGGACGCCCCGGACTGGTGCATAGGATAGACAAAGACACCTCGGGCCTTCTGGTAATTGCCAAAACCGATAAGGCTATGAATAGCCTGGCCAAACAGTTTTTCGATCATAGCATAGAAAGAACCTACTATGCGCTGGTTTGGGGTGTGCCGGCACAAGAGAAAGGAACCATAGATGTGCATTTGGGCAGAAGCGAAAAAGACAGACGAGTAACAGTGGCCATTGAAGATGGTTCTCGCGGAAGAAATGCCATTACACACTATAAAGTACTGAAAGATCTTCGGTACGTATCCCTCATTCAGTGTAATCTGGAAACGGGCAGAACACACCAAATTAGGGCACATATGAAGCACATTGGCCATCCGTTGTTTAACGATGCTACCTATGGAGGCGATAAAGTGCTAAAAGGAACTCAATTCTCTAAGTATAAGGCATTTGTAGAAAATGCCTTTAAGCTCATGCCGAGACAAGCCCTCCATGCCAAATCGCTAGGCTTTAAGCATCCGGTATCGGGTAAGTTCGTGCAGTTCGACTCAGAGCTACCGGACGATTTCAGGGCGGTAATTGAAAAGTGGGAAAACTATGTACAATACGAATAGGGCTACTAACCCACCACGTAGGTAAGAATGGCATACAGATGAAACCCTGTTCCCCCCAACACAAATAGATGCCATATGGCATGGTGGAAGGGGAGCTTTTTCATGACATAAAAAATGACTCCTGTCGTATACGACAGCCCACCATAAAGCATAAGGTTTACCACCTGAGCATTAAGCACGGTGGCCAGCTCATCGAACATCACAAAACCCAGCCATCCCATACCCAAGTAAGAGGCCAACGAGAGCTTTTCTAGTTTACCCGTGTAAAAAACTTTAAAAACAATACCCGCAAGCGCAATTAGCCAAATGGCCCAAAGCAGGTTTTTGCCCAGTGCTGTGTGGCCCAGCACCCCCCAACAAAAGGGAGTAAAGGTGCCGGCAATTAGCAGGTAAATTGAAATATGGTCGAGTTTTTTGAACAGAAGTTTCTGTTTCTTACTCTTCACACTGTGGTAGAGTGTTGAAGCCAGATAAAGCGTGACCACGGAGAGCAGAAAAACCAGACAACTCCAAAACACCGAGGAATCAATCTCCTGATGCTTAGTAAACAGGTAAATCATTCCACCAATGCCGGCCAATATGCCTAAACCATGCGAAAGGGCATTGGCAAGTTCCTCTTTTGGGCTATAGGCTTCTGTAGTTGCAGGCTTTTTCATACCGGCAGCTTTTCTCCACAAAATTTACAAAATAGCGCCTCACTGTCATGGCCTTTCGAGGCGCACTTCAGGCACGCTTTTTCTTTCTGTTTGTTTTGGTCTTTCTGAAGCTCTACGGTAACAATTCCTGTGGGAACAGCAATAATGGCATAGCCCAAAATCATTACAAAAGAAGCTATGGTTTGGCCGAGAATGGTTTGCGGAGCAATGTCTCCATAACCCACGGTGGTGAGCGTAACAATGGCCCAGTAAATGCTCAGCGGAATACTGCTAAAACCATTCTCTCTACCTTCCACCAGATACATTACCGTGCCCAGCATGATTACCAGCATAAGCACAGTACCCATAAATACCGTAATCTTGTGTCTACTGGCTTTGATTGCCCTACCCAGTTGTTCTCCCTCACCAACAAAGCGGCCTAGTTTTAAAATTCGGAATACACGCAGCAATCGCATAGCCCGGATAATGAGCAGATATTGTGTTCCGGCAAAAAAGAAACTAAGGTAAGTGGGCAGTAGAGACAGTAAGTCTATGAGTCCGTAAAAGCTGAAGATGTACCTTCTTCTTTTGTCGGTTACGTAGATTCTCACAATGTACTCCAGGCTAAAAATTACCGTAAAAAACCACTCCAGATACTTAAAAAATATGCCATACCGCTGGTTAATGCTGTAAACACTTTCCAGCATTACGGCCAATACGCTAATGAGAATAGCAATCAGCAGGCCGACATCGAAAGCCTTACCTGCTGGTGTATCTGTACCGAATATGATTATATAAAGCTTCTTTCTAAAACTCATTCTTCAGTTTTGATCCTGAAACTTGGGGCTCTATAATCTTCCGGCAAATAGCTTTGCGGAATGGTGCTTTGATTACCATCTCTGTGCGCACCATAATGTGGCGACATAATTTCTACCCCGGCCTCATTAAACTTGTCCTGAATATTTTTGTGCAGCTCCGAATAAATTAGTGCCATTTTCTGAATCTCACGCGTACGGGCATTGAGCTGGTAGCTCACATAGAAATCGTCCAGGCTGGTTTGCAGCACAAACGGATGTGGCTTTTTCTTTATATGCTCAGTAGCCAGAGCGGCCTCTACCAGCAGTTTGTGTACTTCGCGCCACGGCACATCGTAGCCAATAGTTACTGTGGTATGCAATATAAGGCCTTCTTCTTCATTGGCGGTGGTGTAGTTTATGGTGTGGCTGTTGATCATCTGCGAATTGGGAATAGTGATGATCTCGTTTTTAATGGTTTTTATTTTGGTGTTGAGTAAAGCCTTTTCCTTCACATCGCCAATTACCTCACCAATTTTTACACGGTCGCCAATTTTAAACGACCGCATATAAGTAATCACCAACCCGGCAATAATATTGGAGAATGCTCCGGCACCACCCAATGCTACTAACAAACCAAAAAAGGTAGAAACCCCTTTGAATATCTCTGAGTTGCTCATGGGCAACAGGGGCCAAATACCAATAAAAGCAAGAGCAATAAAGATAGCCCTCACAATATTAAAAGTTGGGCTCGCCCACTCCGGGTAAAAGCCCTTAATTTCCAGTCTGCCCGTGGCTACCTCTTTCTTAAAGAAGCTAAGCAACTTGAGGAAGTATTTTAAAATAACCACTATAACTATGATAAACAGCAGGTTGGGGATATAACCCACTATTTTGTGGCCTAAGGCAACCAGCGGGTCTACCACATAGTGTATAAGCTTATTGGCCAGGCCCTGGGTCCATGGGAAAAGAGCAAAAAGTGCCGGCAGTAGCAGATAAATAATAAAAAGGAGTAGGGCATATTTCGCCACAGTGAGCAGCCAACCGGCTATAAGCAGTTGCTTCTCTACAGTGAGCAATTCATATTGCTTTACCTTAAAGCCTTTAAAAACCTTGCCTTTTTGTGCCTGTAGCTTAAAAGCCAGCAGTCTGAACAGGCGGTTATAGTACTTTAAACCAAAAATAAACAGCCCTATAATGAGCAGGGCTATACCAATATTTACAAATAGCAGGTTACTAAAGCCTTCTTCTTCCTGAGTAAGGGCATTCTTCAATAAGTCTTTGTAATACTCTGTGGTAGCTCTGCGGCTAAGGCCCAGGGCCTGCGCATCGGCATCGTTTATACTCAGTATAATTTGGTCTTGGCACAGAATGTCGTTAACCTCCTGATTATACTCCACTTTGAGCGGAGTAATATCCAGGTTTACGTTTTCCAGAGCGGTGAGCTTCTCGCGTACGCGGGCTGCCCGTTCTTCCAGAGAGTATGGGCCAATACCTTTAAACAGAAAGATGGTAGAATCGGCATCTACCGGAAACCCACCCTTTTCAACCATAGGGTGAATGGTCTTTTGTTGTACCGCACTATCAACAACCATCGGTTGCTGTGCCGTTTGCCAAAAGAAACTGACAAGGAGAAGCAGCGTTTTCATTACTCTTCAATATAAAGCATTTGCAAGTTTGCTCAATAAAGTTGGAAGATTATCTACGCAATCCAAATATTGTTTGGGTTTGGGGTGAGGGAGCCTATGGACTTAATTGGGTAGAATCTAATCCGGTAATAGTTGTGACTAGCATTCAAATTGTATCTTAGCTGAGGTCTTCACGCGGAAGCCGTAACTGTTTACTTGTTGTGACTAGCATTCAAATTGTATCTTAGCTGAGGAATGGAACTGGCTGTTAAGTATGGCCAATCGTTGTGACTAGCATTCAAATT